>WRGW01000099.1 GCA_009786985.1 Oscillospiraceae bacterium | reverse complement strand
CCTTGTATGGCAAAAGCCCATGAGAGCAGGCTTTGCCTGCTTAATAGGGCAAAATTAGCTTTCAAGTCCACTCGCAGTTAGTTTCCGTGGAGGTCTAATATGACTAAACCTACATTTATAAATAAAGAAAAATTGTGTAAAA
The DNA here is from genome assembly GCA_009786985.1 of Oscillospiraceae bacterium. Taxonomy (GTDB): domain Bacteria; phylum Bacillota; class Clostridia; order Oscillospirales; family Ruminococcaceae; genus Ruminiclostridium_E. The sequence goes on along the minus strand of WRGW01000099.1, from coordinate 31,210 downwards.
TAGTTCAAAAATATCCCACACCTTTCCATTTATATGATGAGAAAGGTATTCGTGCAAAAGCACGTGCCTTGAACTCAGCGTTTGCGTGGAATAAAGGGTTTAAGGAATACTTTGCTGTTAAAGCTACACCTAATCCGCATATTATGAAAATTCTTATGGAAGAAGGGTGTGGGTTTGATTGCTCAAGCTATACCGAACTACTGCTGTCACAACCGCTTGTTTCGAGTGGTGAGCAGATTATGTTCAGCTCAAACCAGACTCCTGATGAAGATTTCTTGTTAGCCCACAAACTTGGTGCGGTAATTAACTTAGATGATTTTACACATATCGAAGTTCTTGAAAAGCTACTCGAAGATAAAGGGGGGCTTCCTAAGAACATATCTTTCAGATATAACCCTGGTGGCGAGTTTAGGTTAAAGAGTACTGACACTGAAATAATGGATACACCTGGTGATGCTAAATATGGGTTTACTAAAGAGCAATTGTTTGAAGGCTACAAGCTCTTAAAACAAAAAGGTTGCGAAAAATTTGGGATTCATGCGTTTTTGGCGAGTAATACCAAAACGAACGAGTATTATCCTACGTTAGCACGTATTCTGTTTGAAACTGTTGTTGAGATTCGTGAGAAGACTGGGGTTAGCCTTAGTTACGTCAATCTTTCTGGAGGGGTGGGGGTTGCTTATAAACCAGATGAGATTCCGAACGACATTTACGCAATCGGTGAGGGTGTACGAAAAGCATATGAAGAAGTGTTAGCCTCTGCTGGAATGGGTGATGTTGCTATTTATACCGAACTCGGGCGGTTTATATTGGCCGAACATGGGTGTTTAGTAACACGTGCGATTCGTGAAAAGCATATTTATAAAGAATACGTCGGGGTTGATGCTTGTGCAGCCAACCTCATGCGGCCTGCGATTTATGGGGCGTATCATCACATCACGGTTGCTGGCAAGGAAAAAGAATCGCTTACTCATAAATATGATATAGCGGGTGGGCTTTGCGAGAATAATGACAAATTCGCAGTTGACAGAATGCTTCCTCAAATCAAAGTCGGAACTTCTGACGGTGATTTGCTGATTATTCATGATACTGGTGCTCACGGTCATGCGATGGGGTACAACTATAACGGTAAATTGCGTTCGGCAGAGTTGCTATTGCTCGAAAATCCAAACGAGGATTCGGAGGGTGTGTGGGTCAAGCTGATTCGCCGTGCCGAAACTCCAGATGATTATTTTGCTACTTTGCCTTAGGACAATCGGAGGAATAGAGGTCTAACTAAAAGTATGAAAATTGAGCTAAATAAAACTACTGCACTTAAAAAAAAACCCGCCGATGAGACGCAACTGCAATTTGGGCGAATTTTTACCGACCATATGTTCATCATGGAATATGAGGAGAGCAGGGGGTGGCATTCTCCACGAATCCAGCCTTTTGGGGATATTACGCTTTCTCCAGCGGCTATGGTTTTACACTATAGTCAGGAGATTTTTGAAGGGCTAAAAGCATATCGCAGACCAGATGGTGAAATTCAGCTTTTCCGCCCAAAAGAAAATTTTAAGCGTTTGAATGTCTCGGCTGAGCGTTCGGTTATCCCGAATATAGATGTAGATTTTGCTTTGAAGGCTTTGTGCGAGCTAATCAGGATTGATGAAGACTGGGTTCCACGTAGTGAGGGTGCTTCATTGTATCTGCGACCGTACATTATCGCAACTGACCCGTTCTTGGGGGTTCGACCGTCAAATAAATATCTGTTTATGATTATTATGTCACCAGTCGGGGCGTATTATCCTAATGGCTTGAACCCAGTTAGCATTGCGGTTGAAGAAGAGTATGTACGTGCAATCAAAGGTGGAATGGGGTTCGCTAAAGCTGGTGGGAACTATGCCGCGTCTCTTATGGGACAGAAAAAAGCACAGTCTGAAGGATACGAACAGGTTCTTTGGCTTGATGGGGTCGAGCGCAAATATATCGAAGAAGTCGGATCTATGAATGTATTCCTTATAGTCGAAAATAGCAATGGTAGGGCAGGGGAACTTGAAGTCATCACGCCTGAGCTGTCTGGTTCGATTCTCCCAGGTATTACTCGAATGTCGGTGATTGAGCTTTGTCGTAAATGGGGATTAAAAGTCACTGAACGTAAAATCTCTGCTGATGAAGTGTTCCAGTTATACGATACTGGTAAACTAAAAGAAATCTTCGGAACGGGGACTGCGGTTGCCATTTCTCCAGTTGGAACGCTTAAAAAAAGTGGGCGTGTAATCACAATCAATGACGGCAAAATCGGTGAAGTTTCACAAAAGCTGTACAGTACATTAACAGGAATTCAATATGGCAAAATCCCCGATGATATGGGTTGGACTAAAGCAATAAGGGGGCTCTAAAAATTTGTTCGCCAAAACTATTGGTACCAAAAATTCAAACTGCTATAGGGTATGACACGGAAATATGCCTTGTGGTGAGGTGGCAGAATTTTTTAGAGTTTCCAGATATATAGCCGATTAACATAAAAACCTATAAGTTTTTTAGGTCTTTTTGATACCATACTACGTTAATTTTTGCTTAAATATCGATGGATATTCGCACAAAAATTGCCTTGTCTGATGTCAAAAATCCACGCAAACCATTATAGATTTTCAAGTTAAACGACTATAAATCCGCACAATAAATCAAAAATAAAAAGGAGAAAAACAGATGGTTAAGAAAAAGATTTTAAGATTGATGGGGTTAATGCTCATTTTTGCGATGGTGCTGTCATTTGTAGTATCCGCAAATTCGAGTGGCTCTCCTGTAACAAGGGGGCTTGTAACTGGAGATGTTGCACAACGTTCACTCGATGGGGAGTTGCCTAACATTGCCGATGCGTTAGCAATTCTTCGTAACCTAGTGGGGCTTCCTACTGATATGGATAGTGAGCCTTTCCTTGATGGAATTGTTATTGGTGGCGGCTCTACTGGCAATGGAGAATCTACACGCCCAACGGTATGTGCACATAGAAATTGTAACAGAAACGCTGTTCATTGTCTGACACACTCTGGTACTGTTGCTCCTCCAGCGAGGTGTACAGCGAGAAGTAACTGTAATCGTACTCCGACTACTTGTAACACTTGTCGCGATAATGCGATTGCTGCTGGTACTGCAACCATTCGTGCACAGTATGAAGCAATGCGTGATGCGTATCAACCGCTTCGTGATGAAGTTGAAACTTTACGAGATTTGATAGAACAAGGCGGTGATATTGCACCATTATTACAACAAGTTGAAAATTACAGAACTTTGTATGAATACTTCAAAGCGAAGTATGAAAGTTTCTCTGTACCACCACCGCCTCCAGCACCGAATGTCTTGGGGCGTGAATTTGCACTTACCGCAGCACAACTAAACAGTGCTCGTACAATTGTTTTGAACGGTACGACTGCTACAGTTCGACGTGGCAATGCTTCTGCAGTTCCGGTTCAGAATACTTTGACTGAAGGCGTTCGCTTACGTGACGGACCTGTTGTTGATGGAAGAAGACAGCTTGAAATTCGTGAGAGTGGCGTGTTTATCTTGCAGGGTACGTTTGCTGGATATGTTCGTGTTCGTGCTGCTACTGGTAGTGTTACTTTGGTTTTAGATGGTGTTTCGATTACTGCTACAAACGGTCCTGCGATTTTTATTCGCCGTGCCGAGTTTATGACAATCGGTCTTCCAGAAGGGCGTACAAACACTCTTATTGACGGGCGTACACCTGGTAGAGATTATTACTATCCACGTTTCCGTAACTGGGACAATGATAATGACCCTACTGAACCTAATGCGACTCTTTTCGCACACCCGACACTTCTGTTCTTTGGGCGTGGAACTCTTAACGTTCAAGGGCATCAAAGACATGGTATAGCTTCACGTGACTACATCTTTATTCAAGGTGGAAATATTAACGTCAACACTCGTGACCATGGTAACACAACTGTTGGTAATGCAATCCACGGGCGTGATGGTGTAAGGATTTCTGGTGGTATATTCAACCTCCAGAGTGCAAACCACGGAATACGTGCTAACAATAACAGAGGTGCGATTGGTGGAGTGTTTGAACCTCCAGCTAACCCGTCAGGTGCTTGGAGTCTTACTACAGCAAACAATCGCAACCTATCTGCAAACGGTGGGATTGTGATTTCTGGTGGTAGATTCAGCTTTACCACAAACAGTGACGCATTCCGTCCTGCAATTGATGGACCAGCATATAGAATTCGTCGAAGCGGAATGCGAATTACTGGAGCTGAGTTCCCACAAATGAACGTTCGTTTGACAAGCGGTGTTGAAGATGATGACCCAGAACATTAATTAAATTTTAGAACTTACGGCGGGATTCACCCCTGAAAATCCCGCCGTTTTTTTATTTTCAAAAAGACTATAGTAGACCCTTCTTACAAATTTTTTGTTCCTTTTTAGGTTAAACGACTATACTTGCCTTATGCGAAACATAAAGAAGTAGGATAAATATATGGTGAATAGCGAAAAATATAAAATCCCTTTCGACTATTATGTATTGATGGTCATATGCGGGCTGTTCGTGATTTTTGCGTTTGCGATTGCTCCGCCTATGGAGGTCATACAAGGTTTTATTAAAATCAATACTTCACGAAGCGTCTTGGTCACTGATTACATAGCCATGGCTGGCTTGAGTGCGACTTTGTTGAACTCAGCTGCATCATGTGCTATGTTTTTGCTTTTACTAATCAAGTCTAAAAGCCAGCCTACCGGTAAGATTATTGCAGCTTTGTTTTTGGCAATTGGATTTTCTATGTTCGGAAAAAACATTGTAAATTCACTTCCACTTTGGTTTGGGGTGTGGTGTTATGCTAAGGCTAATCGGGAACGTGTTAAGAATTATTTAGTTCCCGCTATTACCTGCACCACGATTGCACCGATTGTTAGTGAAATTGCGTTTGCAGGTGGCTCTTTGAACATCGTTCGATTTTTGATTGCTTATGCAGTTGGTGTATTTATTGGGTTTATATTCCCGGTAATTGCCAACGCTGTCAAACGAATGCACGTGGGATACTGCCTCTACAATTCAGGCATAGCTGGTGGATTTATTGCAGTTTTTGCGGCCGGGCTTTTTAGAAGCATGGGGATTCCTGTAATTCCAGAACGCTACTGGGACACATCTTATACGACTACTCTTGCAATCGGTGCGTTTTCGTTTTCGGTCGCTGTAATTATTTTTGGGTTGATTTCTGAAGGACCGCGCGAAGCACTACGTAAATTCTGGCGAATTACTGGAGAAAAAGACCGTGATAACAATGATTATTTCTTATATTACGGTAGTACTTGTTACATCAACGTCGGAATTATGTGTATAATTGCGACCACTACTATGCTTTTACTGGGTATTTCGATTAACGGACCAGTCCTTGGTGGAATTATCACTATTGCTGGATTTGCGGTAGCTGGTAAGCATTTAAGGAATACTATTCCAGTACTAATCGGGAGCATTGTAGCGGCTAATTTGAATTTCTTTGAGGTGACTTCTGCCTCTAATGCACTTTCGATTTTATTCTCTACTGGGTTAGCTCCGATTGCTTGCAAATACGGCTTTGTTTGGGGAATTATCGTTGGGTTCTTGCACGTATCGGTGGCGATTTATGTTGGAGAGCTTAATGCTGGTCTAAATCTATACAACAATGGGTTTGCAGGCGGATTTGTTGCTATTACTATTGTGCCACTAATAGTATTTTTCAATAAGCTGATTTTGCGGAGAGATGACAAAGAAAATCGCAGAAATAGCGAAGGAGATTAAAGAAATTCCAATGAATATTATGACTTTAAAATGTACACAATGTGGTGCAAATATTGATTATAACTGTGATACCAATACTGGTCGCACAATTGATTGTAGATATTGTGGAAGTTCGCTTGTAATCGAAAAACCAACCCTTAATCAATCTGAAACGATGCGATTTTGTCGTTTTTGCGGAAAGTCAATTTTTGCAGATGCAGTTATTTGTGTTGGGTGTGGTCGCCAACAAGTCAACGAAACAATACCAGTACAGACGCAATTACCACAATCTTCACCTCCACCAGCCATGAAGAGTAATGCTTTTATACACCCGAGTGGTGTACCGTGGCATCTTTTAGGTGCAAGGAAAAAAGATAAATGGCTCGCATTTTGGTTATGCTTCTTTTTAGGCTATTTGGGAATCCATAGATTTTATGAAGGCAAAATCGGAACTGGAGTTTTGTGGTTATTTACTTTTGGTTTATGCGGAATCGGGTGGCTTGTTGATGCTATTATCTTGATTTGTAAACCTAATCCATATTTTGTTAAATAGTTTCTGTTAATTGGCAACTTCCACATTTAATAATTGATTCTTAGCGTATATTTTTGCATTTTTGGTGAATACTTAGCCTTATGAAAACTATACACAAAATTCTAATTGGGTTATCAGCAGGAGTTCTTAATGGGCTTTTTGGCTCTGGCGGAGGAGTGGTCACCGTTCCTTTACTTGAGCGTTCTGGTGTAGAACAAAGAAAATGTCACGCAACATCGGTGGTTCTGATTTTTGTGCTATCGTTTATATCTGTAGGAATGTATGCGATTAACGATAACCTAGATTTTGTGAAAACGCTTGAATTTATTCCAAGTGGTCTCGTTGGTGCGTTAGTTGGTGCGACTTTGCTCAAAAAAGTAAAAAACAATAGCCTTAAAAGGATTTTCGGGTTGATTATCATAGCTTCTGCAATCAGAATGTTTGTTGCATAGTCGCTTATATAGTTGGTTATTTGGTCAGTTTTGAAATGCTGTGCATTTCAACCGCAAACCGTGTTTGGCGGTGTGCCGTAGGCACACTAACCCCCCGACTATGCAACAAATTTAGAGTGCCTTGGCGGTTGCACGGCGAATGCCGTGCCTTAAAACGCTTTAGCGTTTTAAACTGAACGGTTGATAGAGAAAGGGGAATAATAAGTGAATCATATAGCGGGATTTTTGGCAGGTCTCACCGCCTCGATGGGACTTGGTGGTGGATTTATTTTGATTATATATCTTAGCTTTTTTGAAGACATAAACCAGTCAACCGCAGGAGGAATCAACCTCCTGTTTTTCCTGCCGATTGCTTTAATATCGGCTTTTTTTCATTTTAGAAACGGTTTAGTTGAAAAGAAGCTACTCTTAGTTATCTGTATTGCTGGTGCTTTTGGAGCGATTAGTGGTGCTTTGCTCATGAATCTGTTAGATGAGGAACTTTTGCGTAAAATGTTCGCTGGATTGCTATTATTAGTGGGTTTGAAAGAGTTGTTGAATAGTCAAAAATATAACTCAAAACCACATAAAAGCCAAAACATGGTTAAAAACCTTGAAAAATAAAAAAAAATTTATTTTTTTTGAAAAAAGGTATTGACTTTACACCTAAAACGTGGTAAGCTATATTTTAGCACTCGAATAAAGAGAGTGCTAAAATATGATGAGGATGTTTACAGAGCCATTTGCTTTAGTTCGGTTGTTGGAATCAATTTGATAAGAAGTAAAAAATAACAAGGGCTTTTTGCAACAGCCCACAAGAACTGTGGAAAGGGTAAGAGTTGTTGTGATGGCGAAAAACAACAGTAAAACTGGTGAACGCAGTCTCAGAGTGTTAGAAACTATTATTGACGAATACATCAAAGTTGGTGAACCGATTAGCTCAAAATTACTTGCACAACGACTCGATTTTTTGGTGTCTCCTGCCACAGTTCGTAATGAAATGGCTTTTTTAGAGCAAGAGGGTTATCTCGAACAACCTCATACTTCCTCAGGGAGAGTACCAACAGTAAAGGGATATAGGCTTTATATCGAACGCTTGCTCCCTCAAAACAAGAAGGAGCTTAGTGAAGACGATAGATGTTTGGTTGATATGGCGGTTCAAAACATTTGCGGTGATACGGATGAAATGATTATCGAAAGTGCTGGGAATGCGTTAGCTGAACTTACGAAATGTGCAGTAGTTTCGACGAGTAACGTCAGTCGTTTTTCGGTGATTACCAAGGTTGATGTAATCCCTGCTGGCAAACGGGTCTATGTTCTTTTGCTTGTCACATCTGGAGGAGGAATTAAAAATCGCGTTTGTAGACTGTCGTTTGATTTAGATAAAGAACATCTGGATTTTTTTGCGAAATTCGCCAATGAAAATCTGTCTGGCATAAATCTCGAAAATCTCTCTGAAGAATATATCGAACAGATTGCAGTCGCACTCGGGAGCTATATGGTTTCGCTTACTCCACTACTTAAAGCGGTAGCAGAACTTTCTGGCGAAATGACGGAATCTAAAGCTAAATTTGAAGGACAAAATAACCTAATCGCTTTTGAAGACTTGCAAAAACAAGAAATCTTATCAATTCTCGAAAATTCAAGTGTTTTTACCGAACTATTAAACAATGCGTTTTCGGAAATTAGCGTAATTCTAGGTGGTGAAGATGATGAATCGCCAGACTCAGGGAATTTGGTGAGTGGAAACCCTGGTAACTCTGACCGTATTAGGCAAAAAACCTTTACTGTTTCAAACTCAGGGTTGATTGCTGGGAGCTTTCAGAAACACGGTAAATCAGTTGGTAGTTTCGGTGTAATCGGACCGCTTAGGTTGGATTATAAAAAACTGATTCCTTATGTGGATTATTTTGCCAATCAAGTGACAAAACTGTTATCGAGCGATGAAAAAATCGAAATCGAAGCAGCGTATAGGGCTGATGACACAACTCCTTAAATCATAACCATATTAAAAATAAAAACTCTATATAAAAACTATAGAGAAGAAAGAGGTAACAAATGCAAACTACGGGAATAGTTAGAAAACTGGATGAACTCGGGCGAATCACGATTCCGCAAAATCTCAAGAAAAGGCTCAATATTGATTCGGGAGATAGGCTGGAAGTATTTCTTTTACCAGACGGTGTAGCTTTCAAAAAATTCTCATCACTTGGTGAAAATGCAATGGCTAGAAAATGTTGTAGCGAACTTAAGAAAACGATTAACAAAATTTGTTTTATTACTGACAAAGATGGAATTTTAGTAACAGGCAATGGTGGGCATGACGATGAAAAATCGCTCAAAAACGTGTCAATTATCCAAGATGTAATTAAAACTGGAAATCGCTACAATGGGCTTGACGCTGATAAAACTGAATGGATTACGATTATTCCACTCGGGGTTAGAGGTTGTGTTGCTGGCGTGTTCATGACTGTTCATGGAAAAAAAGAGGACATATCTATCCATAAAATGCTTGAGTATACCGCTGCAATAATCGGTTCAAACATTACCGAAACCGAACTTAGAAAAGGCAATTCTTAAAGTGAAACAAGGGCATGAAACGAGGCAATCCATTTGCTACGCTTTATGCTTGACGAAAGTTAAAGCCAAACAAGGGCATGAAACGAGGCAATCCATTTGTCACGCTTTATGCTTGACGAAAGTTAAAGCCAAACAAGGGCATGAAACGAGGCAATTCATTTGCTACGCTTTATACTTGACGACCGTTAAAGCCAAATAAGGGCATGAAATGTGGCAATTTATTTGCCACTTTCATTATGCCTGATATCCGTAGGATGAGCTATTTAGAGGCATTTTTGATTTCTAAGTATGAACATCATAACGATTTTTGAGCGAGTGGGCTTAGGGTGATATCCTCGCTTGCTTACATCAAGAAGTCAAAATGATTTTGCTATAGCAAAAGGGAGGGATAAAATTGAGCAATAAGAAGAATGAAGATGTTTTTGAAATGGATGGTGGGCAAAAACCTCCTAAACAAAAAACCACAAAAGCTAAGAAAGACACATCAAAAGATGCTGGCGTGATTGAATCTGTTGCTAATGCAGAATTAAACGAAGTCGCACAATTAAAAGAACAGCTTGTTAGACAGGCAGCGGAATATGACAACTATCGTAAACGCACCGCTAAAGAACGACTGGAATTAGTTCCAGAAATAACAGCTGGAAATGTCACGGCGTTTTTGGGGATTTTAGATAACATCGAGAGGGCGTTGCACGCTGAATGTTCAGACGCTAACTATAAAAAAGGCATCGAGATGGTGCATACTAGCTTTGTTGAGGCATTAAAGAATCTTGGGGTGGAAGAAATCACAACTGATGAGTTTGACCCTGGTCTTCATCAAGCGGTTCAACACATTGAAAATGACAGCCTTAAGACTGGAGATATTGCTGAAGTATTCCAGAAAGGCTATAAAATTGAAAATCGGATTATTCGATTTGCTATGGTTGCTATTGTAAAGTAGATAAATGCGAATTAAGTAAAATAGAAAACAATAAACTAACAACATAATTTAGAAAAGGAGAACATGAATTATGGCTAAAATTATAGGTATTGACTTAGGAACTACTAACTCTTGTGTAGCAGTAATTGAGGGTGGAGAAGCAGTTGTCATTACAAATGCTGAAGGTTCAAGAACTACTCCGTCGGTGGTAGCTTATACAAAAGATGGCGAAAGATTAGTAGGTCAACTTGCTAAAAACCAAGCTGTTACAAATCCTGATAAAACGATTATTTCAATTAAACGTGATATGGGTACTGACCGAAAAGTTGACATTGATGGTAAAAAATATACACCACAAGAAATTTCAGCTATGACTTTGCAAAAATTAAAAGCAGACGCTGAAGCATATCTTGGTCATACGGTGTCTGATGCAGTTATAACTGTTCCAGCTTATTTTAGTGATGCTCAGAGACAGGCGACTAAAGATGCAGGTCAAATCGCTGGACTAAATGTTAAGAGAATTATTAACGAGCCTACTGCTGCTGCACTTTCGTATGGAATCGACAAAGAGCAGGAGCAAAATATTGTAGTATATGACCTTGGTGGCGGTACGTTTGACGTTTCGGTAATCGAAATGGGTGACGGTGTCCAAAAAGTGCTTGCAACTGCGGGTGATAATAAACTCGGTGGTGATGATTTTGACCAAAGGATTATTAACTATTTAGTTGATGAATTTAAGAAATCAGATGGGGTTGACCTCACTAAGGATAAATTTGCACTTCAAAGACTTAAAGATGAAGCGGAAAAAGCAAAAATCACGCTTTCGGGGGCGGCGACTGTTAATGTAAATATCCCGTATATTACAGCTGACGCTAATGGTCCGCGTCACTTAGCGGTAGAAATAAGTCGTGCAAAATTTAATGAACTTACTGCTGACTTAGTTGAAAAATCAATGGTTCCTTTGAAACAGTCTTTGTCTGATTCTGGGCTTTCTACTAATGACATCGGAAAAGTGTTACTAGTGGGGGGGTCTACAAGAATTCCTGCAGTTCAAGATGCTGTGAAAAAGTTTTTAGGTAAAGAACCTTTCAAAGGCATTAACCCTGATGAATGTGTAGCTATGGGTGCGGCAATTCAAGGCGGAATTATTAACCAAGAACTCGGTGGTGACTTGCTACTTCTTGACGTTACACCGCTTTCGCTTGGAATTGAAACTCTCGGTGGCGTATGTACTCATATGATTGAGCGTAACACGACTATTCCAGTGACTAAAACACAGGTGTACTCTACTGCGGCGGATAATCAACCAAGTGTTGATATTCATGTTTTGCAGGGTGAGCGTGAATTTGCTAAAGACAACAAAACTCTCGGTAATTTCAGGCTTGATGGAATCGCACCAGCACCTCGTGGTGTTCCACAAATTGAGGTTAGTTTTGATATTGATGCTAACGGAATCGTAAACGTATCTGCTAAAGATTTAGGTACTGGTAAGAGTCAGAACATTTCAATCACTGCGTCTACTAATATGAGTAAAGACGAAATCGACAAAGCAGTTAAAAATGCTGAAGCGTTTGCTGAAGAAGATGCTAAGCGTAAAGCAGATGTTGAAGCTCGTAACGATGCAGACCAAACGGTATTCCAAATCGAAAAGAGTATCGCTGATTTTGGTGACAAAGTTACTGATGACGATAAAGCAAAAATCAATCCGTTTCTTGAGGCACTAAAAAATGAACTAAAAGAAGAAAATGGCGATATTGAAAAAATTAAATCAGCTAAAGATGAACTAATGAAAGAAGCTCAAACAATTTTTGGGCGAATCTATCAAGAACAAGGTGCTGGAGCGGAAGGAATGCCTAATCCAGAAGACATTGCAGCGGCAGCTGGTGGAATGGGCGGTTCTGACGGAGCGGATGACGACAATGTAGTCGAGGCGGATTTTAAAGAATAATTTTTTAGGGCGGTTTTGACCGCCTTTACATAAGGGCGAGCTGTGCCAATCTTTATGAGCCGCTTGATGTAAGCAAAAACAAATCAAGTGGGGGTGAAAAAACATGGCTAATAAGAAAGACTATTATGAGGTTCTTGGGCTTAAAAAAGGTGCAAGCGATGATGAAATCAAAAAAGCGTTTCGTCAACAGGCGAAAAAATATCACCCTGATTTGAACCCTGATAATCCTGATGCAGAAAAAAATTTTAAAGAAGTAAATGAAGCGAATGAAGTTTTGTCAGACCCTCAAAAACGCCAGAAATACGATGCGTATGGTCACGCAGGAGTAGACCCGTCATACGGTGGCGGAGGGGCTGGTGGATTCGGTGGATTTAGCGGATTCGGCGGCGGTGCTCAAGATATCAATATTGACTTGGGGGACATTTTCGATAATCTATTTGGCGGCGGTGGTAGTTCGCGGAGAAATGCTTCAGCGAAAGAACAACAAGGTGCAGATATTTCTGTCAAACTTGAAGTCAGCTTTATGGACGCTTGCAAAGGTGTCAATCGTGAAATCGAAATCAACCGACATGAACCTTGTGATACCTGTAAAGGTTCGGGAGCAAAACCGGGAACTAATCCAGTCACTTGTAGTGAATGTTCAGGAAGTGGGCGTGTCAGATACCAGCAGAGAACGCTTTTTGGCATTTCGCAAAGCATCGCTCCTTGCCAGCGTTGTGGTGGTAAAGGAAAGCTCGTTGAATCGCCTTGTACGGCGTGTTCGGGGCATGGGCGGATTCAGAAAAAAGTCAAAATACCGGTTACTGTTCCTGCTGGAATTGATGATGGGCAAATTCTCTGCGTTCGTGGTGAAGGGCATACTGGTGCGGGCGGAGGCAGCCGTGGCGATTTGAACGCACACATTGTAATCCGTAACGATACGGTATTTAAGCGTGATGGGTTTGATATTTATTGTGAAATTCCGCTTACTTATTCGCAGGCAGCTCTTGGGGCGGAAATCGAAGTCCCTACCATTGATGGTTCGGTGACGCTTACTATTCCTGAAGGCACACAACCTGATACCGTGTTTAGGCTGAGAGGCAAAGGAATACAACGATTAAGACGAGAAGGGCGTGGCGATGCAAAGGTTAGTGTATCAATCGAAGTTCCTAAAAATCTTACTAAACATCAAAAAGACTTACTCAAAAAACTTGATGAAGCTATGACTGATAAAAATTTCGCTAAACGAGAGAACTTTTTTGAAAAAATCAAAAAGTTTAAAAAATGGACGAGTAGCAATTGACAGGAATCTGATAAGCGATTATGAAACGAATTAAAGAAAATTTAGCTTTCCTGATTACGATGACTGTTTTTGTGAGTGCGTGTGCAGTAATCATGGTATTTACCGTGCTGAATGAACCGCAATATGTTCGTGTGATTTCAGGCGATGAGAATGTTTTGATGAATGAGTCAGACACAACAGAAAAAATGGGCGAATTAGAAGATGAAACAGAAGAAATCGTAACTGATGTCAATGATACAGAACTACCACTTCAACCAACGTCAATTAACATCAATACTGCGACTTTAGATGAATTACAGCGACTTCCTCGTATAGGACCAGCAATTGCTTTGCGAATAGTTGAGTATCGGGAGCTTCATGGTGGTTTTTTGTACCTAGAAGAAATTATGCAGGTGTCTGGAATTGGCGAAGCTACTTTTGAAAATATTCAAAATTATATTTATATTGAGGGGGAGTGACTGTGAAAACAATCGTGGCGATTGCTACCCCTAATACTGTTTCAAGCGTTTGTATGTTGCGCATTTCTGGCGATGACGCACTGACGATTGCTGATAAGGTTTTTGCCCCAATCAGTGGACAAAATGTTGAAACTATGCGAGGTTATAGAGCGGCTTATGGTCAAATTAAGGACGGTGGCACCATTATTGATGATGGTGTCCTCCTTGTTTTTTGTGCACCTAAAAGTTATACTGGCGAGAATGTTGCGGAAATCACTTGCCATGGCGGGGTTTATATCGCACGTCGAGTTCTTGAGGCTTGTATAAATGCAGGTGCAGTCCATGCTGAACCAGGTGAATTTACTAAAAGAGCGGTTCTTAACGGCAAATTAACGCTCACTGAAGCAGAGTCGGTCATAGACGTAATCAACGCCTCGAGTGAACAGCAACTCACTAGTGCAAACGCTCAAAAAACTGGTGCGTTACACAAAAAAATTCAGCACGTCACTGAAGAAATCCTTAGTATATCAGCAGGGGTAGCAGTGGTCTTAGACTATCCTGAAGAAGGGAACGATGATTTTCATTTAGAAAGCGTGACACCGTTATTAAAGCGACTCAAAACCTGTCAGTCAAAACTTTCTGAGCTTTTGGGGAGTTATGATGTCGCTAAAACGATGCGTGAGGGAATTTTAACGGCGATTGTTGGCAAACCTAACGTAGGTAAATCAACAATTATGAATCTGATGACACGTCGCAACCGTAGTATTGTTACCGATATACCGGGGACAACTCGTGATATTATTGAAGAAACACTTTGTTTAGACGGAACGCTGTTGCGATTATGCGATTGTGCAGGAATCCGTCGGACTGATGACACCATTGAGCAAATTGGAATTGAATATATGTACAAACAAATCGATGATAGTTCACTTGTTTTTGCGGTGTTCGATAATTCACGCCCACTCTGTGAAGACGATTATGATTTGTTGCAGCGGATTTATAGTAAAAACACAATCTGCATAATTAACAAATGCGACCTGTCGAATGAACTTGATTTGTCGGAACTTACCCAGCATTTCAGTATAGAACGTATAATCAAACTAAGTGCAGCTTCAGAAAGTGTTCAGGATTTATCACGAATTACAGAACTCGTAAAATCAGTCTGTGAGCAGAGTGCATTTGATTTTTCGGCAGGGTATATCGCTAATCAGCGCCAGCGTGCTTGTGTGGTTGAAGCTGATGAACAATTATCGAAAATCATTTCTGGGCTTGAGGAAGGGCAGGGTACACAACTATCTTTAGATGTAGTTGGTTTTATGCTTTCAAACGTTCTTGAGGCTTTATACAAACTCTCGGGCGAGAGTGCGTCTTCCGCTATGATTGACGAGATTTTTAAGAACTTTTGTGTGGGTAAATAGGGTCATATGGAAAACTCAATACACGTTAAAAATTTATCTTTTAGATATTCTGTAGGAACACCGTTTGAAACCACTGCTATAAACGATGTCAGCTTTGCTGTGCAAAAAGGTGATTTTATCGGAATAATCGGGCATACTGGTTCTGGGAAATCGACTTTGATGCAACATCTAAACGGTCTCTTAAAACAGACTTGTGGTGAGGTTTGGGTCAATGGTCGTAATATCAGAGCTAAAGGTGTAAATATTCGTGATGTTCGGTTTGAAGTGGGGTTGGTTTTTCAGTATTCAGAACACCAGCTGTTTGAGGAAACGGTGTTCAAAGATATAGCTTTTGGTCCACGTAATATGAAAGAACGATTTAAGCTAACAGACAAACAAATCGAAAAACGTGTCTTGACTGCTGCAAATTTTATGGGGGTTCATGAATCTTGGTTACAGCGTTCGCCATTCGATTTGTCGGGTGGGCAAAAGCGACGAGTTGCCCTCGCAGGAGTAATCGCTATGCAACCACAAATTCTTATACTTGACGAACCAGCCGCTGGATTGGACCCGCTTGGCAGAGAAAAAATTTTACGATTTATAAGCGAATATCATCAAAAAGCTGGAATTACCGTGATTCTTGTATCACACTCAATGGAAGATATCGTCAAGCACGCCAACAAAGTTCTTGTAATGAATAAGGGTGAAGTTTTTTGTTATGAGAAAACCGAAAAAGTCTTCGCTAAAGCAGATGAAATCATCGAAATAGGTCTGGGCGTTCCACAAATCACACGATTGTGTCAAAAACTGAAGGGTAGGGGAGTGGATTTGGGAAAAAATGTGTATACAGTCGAAAAAGCGGTTGAACGGATTATGGAAATTCACTCAAATTCTGGAGATTATAGTCAATTAAATTAGACCTTCTCGGAAACTAACTGCGAGTGAACTTGAAAGCTAATTTTTTGCCATACAAGGCAATTTTGAGGCGAATATCTGAGGATATTTAACGAAAAATTAACGTAGTAAGGTGGAAAATTAGACGAAAAGCCGCCGTGCGTTAGTTTCCGAGGAGGTCTATTAAGAATAGCTTTCAAATATTTACACGGCTATTTTTATTGAAAGTTCGGGTGAATACCCCGACGCTCTGCGTCGGTTTTCTCGAGCGAAGCGAGAGGGGTGCAGGGCTTGCCCTGCGGTGTTACTGAACATTTTTTAGTTCTATTAAATGATAATAATCGTTTAACCTCATTTTTGTCAGCGAACATAGTCAAGCTTAGATACACAACCCCTCCTGTCGCAATTGACAATGCGAGGCGGATTAGATTGCCGTATTCAAAAAAAACGTGATAATAACAGACGTATGCGGTAATCGAACACAACAATGCAAAAACAAATGGTTGTGCTATATTGCGGAAAACTTTAATTCTTTTATAAGTTGTAATTCCAGCTTTTTTTAGACAGCCTTTGAGCAAGACTAATCCCATAATTGAAACTAAAGTATAGCACAAAATCGTTGAAATTGCCGCACCAGTAATGCCTATTTCAGGGATTCGGACTAAAACAACGTTTCCAGCGAATTTGACAACAGCTCCTAAAAGCATTAGCTTGATTTGTAAATCTGTTCTGCCAATTGCAAGGAATATTCCGAAAAGCGTTCCAGATAACAATAGCGGGACTCCTCCTATTCCGAGTGCAATTAGTGGCGGTGTTGAAATCAAAACTTCTGCTGGGCGTGAAAAGTATAACAACGTTAGTATCGGGTGAGCGAGTGCTGCCACGCCTAAGCAGATTGGGAGACCTACCATAAAAGTCCCCTTGAATAGCCCTTTTAGCGATGTAGTTAATTTGACAGAATCCTTTTGTTCCCACGCATTGGTGATTTCGGGGAGAGCGGATTTGCATACTAAAGCTGTTACAGTGGTAGCTAAAGCAAAAATCGGAATTGCGATTCCAGTATAGCTACCGTAAGCAAAATTTCCAATATTGTCGATATTGTTTAAGACAGATTCACCACCGTATGCTCCGTAAACAAAAGTTCGTCGAAAAAAAGCGGCGTTGTTAGCAATTGTTGCGTTAATGATTGTAGGAATTGTCATCATATCAATAAACGGGTTTAGATTCATAGCTAGTGCTGCAATTGTCACTGGTAGTGATTGTGTAATTAGCATCTTAATCAAAACCCGTTTTCTATATGGCGATGGAGAGTCTTTTAATTCAGATGTGCTTATGCCATCTTCACCAAATTTCCCCCTAAGAACCAAAAACGTCAACCCGAAAAATTCTGCAATAGTGATTCCAGCGAGTGCGGCGGCAGCAGCGTGAGCGACGTTTCCACCGCGTGCGAGTATAAAAGTCGCCAAAAAAATCCCTACTGAAGATTTAATAACCGCTTCAATAATTTGTGAAATGGCAGTGGGCAACATATTAGAAAGACCTTCATAATAACCTTTGTAGACTGCTGCAACACTACAGAAAAACAAAGATGGTGCAATCATCAAAATCGGTAAAAAGCTGTTTGGTGAGCCTGCTATGTACAATGAAAAAGGACGTGCTATTAGAAAAATTCCAATACTCCCAAACAACCCTAATCCTACAGCGGCGATTAGGGCAGCTTTGCGGATTCGGCGAACGTCTCTATGTTTTTTGAGGGCGATATTTTGTGCAACCATTCTCATAACCACAGTTGGGAGTCCGGCAGCGGTTATAGCATAGATTGGCGAAAAAAGGCTATGTGCGGTTGAGAAATACCCCATTCCAAGACCGCCAATGATGTTGGTGAGCGGAATTTTTAATAACGCCCCGATTAGTTTTGCCGCAATCATTGCTGCAAATAAAATTATAGTGTTTTTAAGCATACGATTTTGTTCCATGTTAAACTTGTACCTTTCAAGAAGACTTGTACAAGTTATATGAAACAAGCTGTATAGTTATTACTAAAGGCTTCCGACGGCTTTAAAATTTAGTGTCAATATTTTTATAAATCTCGTTTTCTTTTACAACCAGATAATGACCGTCGATTTCGTAAACAGTAATTACTTTGTCGCCCTCGTATATTTCTGGAGTTTTTGTATCACCCTTTGATTCCTTGCTAATTTCAAGAGGTTCTTCGCCACTTTCGATATTATAAATACCAGCATTAACTTCGTATTCTAAGCCTTTGTAAGACAACCTCACCTTACCTACTCCGTCTCCGAATGAAGTGCTCCATATACCGCTAATTCCACCTGCATTTTCACCTCTGGGTAGTGTGGTTCGTTTGATTAAAGCAACAACTTTTCTAAAATGCACTTGAACGATGAAGCATAGAGTAAATCCGCCTATAATCGCACACGGGAGTGAGATGTACCACATCGCACCAAGCAGAGTGAATGCGAGCCCAGTAATTGCCGTAGACACAAGTGCAATAAAAAGTATAGTCAGATTCTCAGGTAAAAATTTTTCAAGCGGAATAGTGTCGGAAAACTTTTGTGGCAGACAAAATAACTTGCCTGAAAATCCAAAATACTTAATATTTTCTACATATCGCACAATAATTTCAGACGCAATTCCAGCTAACGATAATATGAGTATCACAAGATAAAAAATTGTCATAAAACCTCATCGGCATCAAAATCAAGCCGTTCAACCGTATTATACCCGAGTAATAAAATTGCGTCATCAAGGTAAATAAATCGTGCAAAATCTTCGCTTAAAGAATAATTGATGTAGTCAGAACTCATATTACTCTCATCATTCTGAATAGAAGAATCGTCGAAAACAGTCAACACCCCTGGTTGCAAAACTGTGAGATTTCCTTTGTGGAGTTCAATTTGTGACGCTCCACCTAAAACACTTTTAGTTTCACGGAGTTCGCCGTTACGATTTAACATAATTACATTAACGTCACCTACTGTATAATCATCGACTAAAATCGCAATCTGATTGTCGGTAAAAGTATGGTCGATTAGATTACCCCTAAACTCATAAATTTGAATGGTTTCACCAGTATTTGAATCCAGCACAAACAAAACACCGTTGCATAAAACAAAAGTTCTATCTCCGTTTATATTGATGGCGACTGGCACTATGTTTGAATGGTCAAACGTAGCCTCCCACAACCCGTCTATTTCTTCGAGCCTTGTATCAAATCGCCTGACCGTAAAAATATTTCGTCCTGCATTAAAACCTATTGTAGTAGTTATAATATGTTCATTTTGAGTAAATTCGACCTGCATTACATTTTCGGATGAAAAACGTTTAGTATACCTCCAGTTATTATCGGCTTCAAAAATTTGAATTGTGTCATTATGACTTGCATCTCTAGAAATTATAGCAAATTCACCAGAACTGCCGATATTTGCATAAACTATACGTTCGTCAGTTTCATTCTCGAACAAAAGCCCGTTTCTGCTAAATACCGAAAATCTACGAGCGTTTTGGTCGTATAAGAGTGCTCTATTCCCAGCAACACGCAAAATCGGGTTAGAATATCCATGGCGACGCGAAAGACTTAATCCACCATCAGAATTATAGATGTAAATATAAGTAGAACTAAGTAAAGCAAATCCATCAAAATCTCTCGATGATTCGATTACATCCGCACTCCCAAGTAATCTGACAGGAAAACCTAATTCCAACGAAATATTACGTCTCCCCAAGCGTTCACCGATTCCTTCAAATGGGCTTACAATCCGCTCGACGTTGAATGCCATCACGATTACAAAAATCACAAAAAAAGCTAGGACAACAATCCAGAGTAAATTCCTATCATTTTTTTTTCGTTGTCGATTAGCGGATATATCATTGATATTATTCCGATTCATATCCATGCTCCTTCTTCGTAAAAAACCCTATTCAAATATAGACCACGTGCCGGTAAAGTTTTACCAGCCAATTCACGTTTTTTGTCGGTGAGAGATTTTTGCACATCATCAAGGCTTAATCTACCTTCACCGATATACAATAAAGTTCCCGCTATAATCCGAACCATGTTGTGTAAAAATCCATTACCAGTGACTTTTATTTCGATATAATTATCACTTTTTTGGCTGACGCATAAATCGTAGATTTGCCTAACAGTTCCATGCTTTTTTGCTTTTACTATATTGAGCGATTCAGCTTTGCAATACGCTGAAAAATCATGCTCGCCTATAAAAACATTACTAGCTTTTTGCATCAAAGATATATTAAGCTGACGTGCATAAGTATAATAATAAGCTAGATTTTGCATGAAAACATCTCTTATCACTCCAGTGTGAATGATATATATATATTCCTTAGCTTTTGCGTCGAATCGGGCATGAAAATTATCGTCAACAATCTCACATGAAATTACCGCAATATCATGTGGTAATAGTGCATTAATTCCTTTGACAAAACCATCTGGAGGAATTACTACATTTGTTTTGGCATTAAAGCAAAACCCACGTGCGTGAACACCAGCATCGGTTCGTGAACAGCCAGTCACACTCACATTATGTTTGAGTAATTTCGTTAAAGCCGTTTCAAGCACTTCTTGAATAGTTAGTGCGTTATTCTGCTTTTGGAATCCGTGATAAGCTGTGCCATTATATGCAATAATCGCTTTTAAGTTTGTCAATGAGTATCTCCCTTTGTCAACGTTTTGATGGATTTCAGTTGTTGCTTTTTATGCTTAACGTAAAAACCTTACATCATCGCATGATTATGTTAATCGCAATTACTCCACCGAATAAAAGCAGAGTAAACATAACAGCAATATAATCAATATAGCTTGTTTTTAGCTGTCTTAGTCGAGTTCTACCGTTACCGCCGGTGTAACAGCGACATTCCATCGCCAATGCTAATTCGTTAGCATGTTTAAACGCCGATACAAACAATGGTACCATAATCGGAATTAGTGCTTTAGCACGTTTAAACAGCCCCCCCGAATCGAGAGTAGCCCCTCTCGCCTTTTGTGCCGACATAATTTTATCGGTTTCTTCAATCAAAATCGGAATATACCTCAAAGCGATTGTCATCATCATAGCAAGTTCGTGCGAAGGAAATTTCAGCTTTTTTAGTGGCGAAAGCAGGCTTTCGATTGCGTCAGTTAATGTAATTGGTGATGTGGTATACGTCAAAAGTGACATTCCAACAATTAACGCCACAATTCTTGTCACCATAAAGACCGAGGTGTAGACCCCTTCTGGATAAATGCTAATAAATCGCCACTCCCACAGTGGGAGTGGTTCTATACCATCAATCACCACACCTCTTATAAAAAACAGATTAAGGATTCCAGTAAATGCAATCAACGGAAGGATTGGTTTAAGGCTCTTAAAAATCAAACGATATTTAATTCCCGATAAAGTGTAGACAAATAGTACAAACAAAGCACAAAGCCCGAGTGCGTAAAAATTTCTACCGATAAATAGAACGATTACAAAAAGCACATTCAAAATAATTTTACAACGACTATCCATGCGGTGGATTACCGAATTACCAGGGAAATACTGTCCGAGGGTTATATTTTTTAGCACTTATTTACGTTCTCCTTATGGGCATTTACTGTGTCTCAATCATAACGCTGTCTTTATTCATTTCTACTAATTCCATGGCGTCCGCAATTTTGCTAATGAGCGATTTAGCACTTCTATGAGCTTTGACATAGATAACATTGTCACTTTCATCAGTAGGGGTATCACGAAAGGCTTTGCCGTCTTGTAATCGTTTGTATTCAATGTCGATGTTTGCATTTGTCTGCACGAACTCTTCTATGCGTAATTTTAGGTTTTGTCTAGTAATTAAATCTGGACGGTTAGCCTTGACTGCTTGTTTAAGTAGCATCTCAAAAACAGACGAATTGTTTTCTTGTAACCAACTCAAAAAAATTAAATAAGTAGAAGACCAATTATTTACTTCGAATTCTTCATCTTTAATTAAAATCTTTTTTGGTTTAATACCAGTAATATTTACATCTTCTTCTAACGGCGAAAAAATATCGGGAGTAGTATCGATAACATTCGTGTCCCAGTTATCGGTATGGCGCATTTTTTGGGGTAAAGGGAAAGTCGTTAAAATTCTTTCTATCATATCGTTTTGATGGTTTAGCATATCCTCCTCATTCCAGGTATCTTTATTTAACACATCAAATCGATACTGGAGGTTAGACTTTTCTAGAAGTTTTCTTTTTTCAGAAATTGATTTATTTCCCATCTCACTGTTAAACTCAGTCAAAATCAAGTTACCGATATTGTGGACATATTTCAAGTGCACTTCTTGCCAGCCTTGACCTAACTCTTTTTGCCATGCGTTACTTTTGTTTATTGTTTGAGGCATAATGTGTTCAACAGTCACTTTTTCGTTTTGCATATTCACGGATACCTTTGCACGATTTTCTTCAACTTTACCAAGAATAAATTTTCTGTATTTTTTCAGTCCGTTATAAAAATCTATACGTACCAACTCATTAGCAATCTCGGTGTCATTAGGCAATCGAACACGGTGTATTCCCGTATAAAGAAGTGCAAAAACGACTGTTTTCGCTTCTACTAACAACTGCTCCCATCTATTTTCAAGCTCACGACAGAGTGCGGGGATTGCCTTGGTTTCGCCTTGTGTAACTTTTAGAATTCGCCGTCTAATTAAGTAAGTGCAAATAACTTCTAACGCATCTATCAATTGCTCGTCCGAAAGTTTTTTACCATTAAAGCCAAATTCATGATATGCAAGCAACCCTAAAACAAATGGTTTAAACGCCTCCGCACTAATAGTGTGAAATATATTTCGTAATAACACGGTAATTTTGTTGTTACGCAAATTACTCGAAACGTTTTCGGTAAACTCGACTTTGTCAATCATTAAATAGAGAGGGACGTAACGACAGACATCATTCACAAATTTAACCCTGTCGCCATCATAGTGCTTTTTAACAAATGTTTTAAATTGTGCGTAGAGTTCTTTTGTATTGTTGTCACTAATCACCTTAAAGTCGGTACTATCCTTGTATTGCATAAAGTCACGAAAAAAATGAGAAGTTTTGTCGACTAACTGCGATTCTATTTTCGGATGCCACTTATTATCAAAAATTTCAGTTTGTTGCTTCGAATCAACCCCCAGCAGAATATAGTTACGGATTAAATCGGCAAAAGATAGCGGCTTGCCAAGCGAATTGAGGGTTTCGAAAATGATTTGAGGGTCTTCACCCTTATACGCTCGTTCGTCTAATGAAATACAGGCAACGTTAATTCGATTTAAAGCTGCAAAAAGCTCATCCGCTGTAAAGTCTGACTTTTTAAGTAGTGCAGAGAACCATACATAACCATCGGTGATTTTTCCAGCGATTTTTTGTGTTCCGTTAACCAAGGCACAATACGCATCCCAATCAGCGGTCACCTGCTTTAGCTTGATTTTTTCATCATAGCTTGATGACTGATTCTTCAAATAAGTGTTATCAATCTGCAATTTAAGATTATTTTCTGTTCCTTGAATCCAGTCACGCAATGCAATCAGAAGTAGTAGCGAGGTGGTTAGTCGCTGTTGACCGTCAACTACAATATGTCGCTGTGCAAAGACGCCTCCCTCTGGTTTTATAACAAGAACTCCAAAAAAATGCTCCAGCTTATCTCGTTCCTCGGGATTTCGCTCACTCTCAATTATACGACGAATGTCATCGAAATACCTGTTTTGCTCAGGCTTCCCCCAAGAATATGCTCGTTGGAATGGCGGGATATAAAATGACGAATTATTTTGCGAAAGAACAGCATGGATACTTTCTGATGTAACTTTCATATAATAATACCTTTCTGAACCAAAGTACACTCAAAGCACGAAGGAGTAGGAGACACACTTTTTGGCAATTGTTAAGCACACCTCTAACAATTGACAACCAGCACGAAAAGTCTTAGCCTCACGGCAAAGCCGCTCGGGACTTTTCGTGTTCAAAATGGCTCTGCGGCTCATTTTCTGCGAAAACAACCGCCGCAGTTAGCCGATTAATTCGCCA
Organism: Oscillospiraceae bacterium; assembly: GCA_009786985.1. Taxonomy (GTDB): domain Bacteria; phylum Bacillota; class Clostridia; order Oscillospirales; family Ruminococcaceae; genus Ruminiclostridium_E. The sequence continues at coordinate 6,982 of WRGW01000099.1, read as the reverse complement.
CGACTAATCGTGCGAATTATTAATAAATCCTTTAACAACATCAATAATATTAGACTTACAAAGCCCGAATCGTTTCAAAAGTTCGACAGCTGGTCCTGAATATCCGTACACATCATTAACCCCGATTTTTTTGACTGGTACTGGACATTCTTCGGACAATACATCACAGACAGCACTACCCAATCCGCCGATTATCGAATGCTCTTCAACAGTAACGATTTTTCCAGTTTCCTTAGCCGCTTTTATGATAATTTCCCAGTCAATAGGTTTGATTGTGTGAATGTTAATTACCCTCGCAGTGATTCCCAGTGTCTTTAGCTCTTCATACGCTTCAAGGGTTTCAGCAACCATCAGACCAGTAGCAATGATTGTAATAGCATCAGATGTGCTTTCTCTAAGGCTAATTCCCTTGCCGAGTTCAAACTTGTAGCTGTTGATGTCATTAAATACTGGAACAGCAAGTCGTCCGAATCGCAGGTAAGCAGGGCCTTTATGTTCGTTCATCGCAAGAACAGCCGCACGCGCTTCAACAGCGTCAGCAGGGTTGATGATTGTCATGTTAGGAATTACTTGCATCAAAGCAATATCTTCGTTACATTGGTGAGAAGCTCCATCCTCGCCCACAGAAATCCCTGCATGAGTTGCTCCGATTTTGACGTTTAGATTAGGGTAAGCTATGCTATTACGAATTATTTCAAACGCTCGCCCAGCCGCAAACATAGCAAAACTCGAAGCAAATACTAATTTACCAGTGCTTGCAAGACCTGCCGCTACTCCCATCATATTGCCTTCTTGAATCCCACAATTAAAAAAATTTTCAGGGTGTGCTTTTTGGAATACAGCAGTTTTAGTCGCAGCAGCTAAGTCCGCATCGAGAACTGCCATATTCTCACATTTTTTACGAAGTTCGATTAACCCATCAGCGTATCCATCACGAGTTGCTTTTGTGATTATTTCTGACATTATTTCGCCCCCCCTGATTTTTTTGATTCTAATTCTTGACAATGTTTTTTAAGTTCGGACATTGCAAGTTCATACTGTTCTTGATTAGGAGCTACTCCGTGCCACGACCCTTTGTTCTCCATAAAAGAAACACCCTTGCCTTTGATTGACTTTTGAATAATCACAGTAGGTTTGCCAGATTTACTATCCAAAAATTCATCAGCCTGCTTAAAAGCGTTCTCAATTTGTGAAAAATCATGAGCGTCAATACAAATCACGTTCCACCCGAAAGCCTTAAACTTCTCATCAATCGGATACGGTGACATAACATCATCTACTCTACCATCAATTTGGAGATTGTTGTTATCCACCACAGCAATCAAATTATCGAGCTTGTAGTGTGAAGCAAACATAGCCGCCTCCCAAACTTGTCCTTCTTGAATTTCGCCATCTCCGAGGATTGCAAAGACCCTGTAATCAGATTTGTCGAGCTTTCCGGCTAAAGCCATTCCGCAAGCAGCAGAAATCCCCTGTCCTAATGAACCAGTGCTGAAATCCACCCCTGGTGTAGTTCCCATAACTGGATGCCCTTGCAGGCGCGAACCGATTTTACGAAGTTCTTTCATCTCTTCGGGTGGGAAAAAACCTTTTTGAGCCAACATCGAATACAAAGCGGGGGCGGTATGCCCTTTAGATAAAACCATTCTATCTCGAGTAGGTTCATTAGGATTGTCTGGAAAAATTCTCATATGTGATGAGTATAGATAAGTAATAGTGTCCGCTACACTCAAAGACCCACCAGGATGCCCAGATTTTGCGTTATATGTCCCCTCTATAATTCCCATTCGCACTTTGCAAGCTGTAATTTGTAAGTCTAATTGGCTTAGTTTGCTCTCCATTTTATTTCCTCACTTTCGTTGGATTAATATTGTGCAACTGTTTCGGTTGTCTGCCGTAGGCAGACGAGAAACAGGCACTTTTTGAGCAACGAAACTGTTTTGTGGCTTTGCCACAAAACGTAATAGTTTCGTTGCGGAGCAATAGTGTCTACCTGTGGCGGTTGTCCTAATATCCTTCGCTGACGATAGTATCATCGTCATCAATCCAGTTTTGTACCATGAAAGTCTTGTACTCATCGCTATTACAGCGGACTATTACAGTTTCAATTCCCGAATTGATAATCAGACGTTTGCACATTGAACACGGCTCAACTTCACCTAAAACTTCGCCGTTTTCAGGTTTAGTACAAGACAGGTAGAGAGTTCCGCCTAACATATCTTTACGTGCCGCCGAGATTATGCAGTTAGCTTCAGCGTGAACCGCTCGGCAGATTTCGTATCGTGTGCCAGCAGGAATATTTTGCTCTATACGAACACAGCTTTCTCTGTCACAACAATTCTCGCGCCCACGTGGAGCACCGTTGAACCCAGTCGAAACTATTTCGTCATGATTTACTATAATCGCTCCGAAGTTTCGGCGTAGACAAGTCCCTCTCAAAGCGACTGTCTGTGCTATATCGAGGTAATAGTTGCATTTATCACGTCGTGTTCTTGTAGAAGTGGTCATATTACTTATCACTCCCCATAAGTTTAACCATGACCGCTTTTTGAGCGTGAAGGCGGTTTTCAGCCTCATCAAAAATGACGTTTGAAAATTCTTCAAGCACCGCTGATGTTATTTCTTCTTCACGTTTAGCAGGCAGGCAGTGTAGAACAATCGCATCTGGTTTAGCGTGTTTTAGAAGCTCATGATTAATTTGATAGCCCTTAAATGCAACACGACGCTCTTCTACTTCACTCTCCATGCCCATTGAAGACCACACATCGGTAATTAGAACATCACAATCTTCAGCGGCTTTCATAGGCTCTGACACGATTTTGAAGTTAGGGTAGTCTTTTACAAAGTCTAAAACATCAGGGTCAGGGTGATAACCATCTGGACAAGCGAGGGTGACATCCATTCCAACTTTGAGGCAACCTACAGTGAGCGAGTTCGCCATATTATTACCATCACCGATATGGCACATTTTTAGACCTTCGAGTTTGTTTTTGTATTCACGAATGGTCATTAAATCCGCTAAAACTTGGCATGGGTGAGCGTAGTCAGTCAAGCCATTGATTACAGGGATTCCAGCGAATTGTGCTAATTTTTCGACATCTTCTTGTTTATACGTTCTAATCATGATTCCGTCAATATAACGTGATAGAGTTCGTGCTGTATCTTGAATAGGTTCACCACGCCCCATTTGTAGCTCTGCTGCTGAGAGGAACAGACCTTGCCCTCCAAGCTGGTAAATCCCTGCCTCAAAAGATACACGTGTTCTAGTTGATGCTTTTTCAAAAATCATACCAAGCGTTTTGCCTTTAAGCAGTGGATGTGGAATCGAGTGCTTTTTTTCGTATTTTAGCTGGTCAGCTAGGTTCAAAATATCAATAATTTCTTCAGTCGATAAGTCTGACATTTTTAGTAAATGGTTCATTGTGACAAAATCTCCTTTAATAAACTTAACCCTTGGTTAAGCTCTTTATAACTAATAGTAAGTGGTGGTAATAGTCGTAGTTTTTCTTTTGCGGTCAAGACAAGCAAACCTTTATCGAGTGCTGTTTTGACTATATCAGAAGCACATTTGCTTTTGAGTGTAAGCCCTAACATCAAGCCTTTTCCATCGATTGAAACGACTTCTGGAAGCCCCGATAATTCCTTACGAATATAATCGCCTTTTTGGTTGACTTCAGTTAGGAATTCAGAAGAGCTGACTTTATTTAGGACAACTTTTCCGCCCGCCATCGCAACTGGATTACCTCCATAGGTAGAACCGTGTGTTCCAGCAGTTAATACGTTAGAGCATTTCTCGTTTGCTAAGCAGACACCAGCTGGTAAACCTCCAAACAGACCTTTTGCCATAGTTGTAATGTCTGCTCGTTTGCTCCCGAAATGTTCGCCAGCTAAGAATTTACCAGTTCTCCCAGCACCAGTTTGAACTTCATCGGCGATTACTAAGATGTCTTTAATTTGAGCGATTTCGTACACAGTATTCACAAATTCAGTGTTAAGCGGATTTATTCCACCTTCACCTTGAATGTATTCGAGCATAATCGCACAAACATCTCCAGTCGATAACGCCTTTTCTAAATCGGTTATGCTATTTGGTGCAATGTACTGGAAGCCCTCCACAAAAGGAAAGAAAAAATCGTGCATAGGGGGTTGCCCAGTCGCCGAAAGAGTAGCAAGTGTTCGCCCATGAAATGAACCTTCAAGGGTGATGATTTTGTGCCTGTCCTTGCCATATTTGTCATAGCTATACTTTCGTGCGAGTTTAATCGCACACTCATTAGCTTCCGCCCCAGAGTTTGCCATAAACATATTGATGTAACCCGTAATGTTGCAGAGTTTTTCAGCAAATTCACTCGCTGGTTTAGTGTAGTATAGATTAGAGGTATGTTGCAGAGTTTTGACTTGTTCGCAGACAGCGTTCACCCAGTCCACATCGCAAAAACCGAGAGAATTTGTTCCTATTCCAGCACCGAAGTCAATCTGCCCTCCGGAAGTGATACAATTCTTACCGCTTTCGATTTCGAGCGGGAATCTGCCGTAAGAAGGCATTATATATTTATTAGTATTTTCCGTCATCGTTTCCGATGCAGAATGATTTATTTGTGGATTGTTTTCCATTTTAATCTTAACTCGTTTCCGATTATTTTGTAATCATAGTTCCAGTACCTTTGTCTGTGAGAAGTTCCAGTAAAATTGAGTGTTCAATCCTGCCGTCAATGATATTTGCTTTATCTACACCACAACGTACAGCTTCAAAGCAACAGTCAACTTTAGGGAGCATTCCTCCAGAAATGACACCTTGTTCTTTTAGGAGAGGAACTTCATAGGCTTTTACTCTCTGAATATGGGTGCTATCATCATCTTTATCGCGCAAAATACCCTTGACGTCGGTCATTAAAATCAGATTAGTAGCCCCCACGCGTGCGGCGATTTGTGCTGCGGCAATATCAGCGTTGATGTTGTATGATTCACCGTTTACACCAATGCCAACAGTTGCGATTACTGGGACGTATCCGTTTTCGAGTGCGGTAAAAATCGGCTTAGGTTTGATTTTCGTTACTTCTCCGACATACCCTAAATCTTCAGAAAGCTGTTTGGCTTGAATCAGCCCACTATCAAGCCCGCAAAGCCCAATTGCTCTACCATTGTTTTCGTAGATATGCTTGACTAAATCTTTGTTGACTTTTCCGCAAAGAACCATTTGCACGATTTCCATTGTTTCTTTATCGGTATATCGCATTCCGTTCACGAATTTAGGTTCTTTACCAGTCTTAGCTAAAACCGAGTTTATTTCAGGACCACCGCCGTGAACTAATACAATTCGTACTCCGCAAAGCGAAAGCAAAACTATATCAGACATTACTGCTTGTTTGAGTTTTTCGCAAGTCATAGCAGCACCGCCATATTTTACTACTACGATTTTTCCGTAATACTGTTGAATATAAGGTAAAGCCTCGTTTAAGACTTGTGTTCTCATGTTATTATCTATAGGCATCATGTTCGATACTCCGCATTTATTTTTACATATTCGCTTGTCAAATCACAACCATAAGCGGTTGCCGATTCGTTACCTGATTTGAGGTTGATGTTCACAGTAATTTCATCCGCTGAAAGAATTTCACTTGCGTTTACTTCTGAAAATTTTAGTGCTGCACCGTCTTTGCAGACTGTGATTGTGCCTTTGTCTGAGCTTAGTGCTACATCGACTTTGCTTATATCGAACTCACCATCAGCGTATCCGATTGCACAGAGGATTCTTCCCCAGTTAGCATCTGCCGCACTGAGTGCTGTTTTGACTAAGTTACTTGAAATGACCGATTTTGATACATTGCGTGCCGTCAAAAAACTCCCTGCTCCAGTGACGTTGCAGGATATTAGTTTAGTTGCACCTTCACCGTCACGAGCAATATCTCTTGCTAATGAACGCATTACGCTGTATAATAAAAACGAAAAGTTCTTAAATTCATCGCTGTTTTCGTCGGTGATTTCGGCGTTTCCTGCCAAACCAGAGGCCATAATGCACACCATATCATTGGTTGAGGTATCACCGTCAACGCTAATCATATTAAAAGTCTGCTCATTTGCATTGCGTAGTGCTTTTTCAAGAAGCCTACTGTTTATAACAACATCGGTAGTTATAAAAGATAGCATGGTAGCCATATTCGGGTGAATCATGCCAGAACCTTTTGTAATTCCTCCGATTGCACAGCGTTTGTCACCTATAAAAAATTCGACCGCACATTCTTTAGGAAAAGTGTCAGTAGTCATAATTGCTTCTGCTGTATTAGTTGAACCTGCACTTGTCATGCTTAATTCTTTTGCGAGCCGTTCAACACCACATTCGATTGGAGCGAGTTTTAGCCGTTGTCCAATCACACCAGTAGAAGCAACAATTACATCATCAGGCGTGATGCCGAGGTTACTCGCCGTTGTTTTGCACATTCCGATTGCGACTTCCATGCCGTCTGGGGTGCAAGCGTTGGCGTTACCAGAGTTTACGATTATCGCTTGAGCCACTCCATTGGCAATATGATTTTGACTAATTGTAATCGGAGCGGCTTTGACTTTGTTTTGCGTAAACAAAGCGGCAGCATTGCACTTATTAGCACAATATATGATTGCGAGGTCTTTCTTTTCGCTAAAAGAGTCTGAAAGTGAATCTGCATCTGCGTTTTGTGGCATATTAGCAGGTGACGACTTGATTCCTACTCGAACTGCCCCCGCCATAAATCCTTTAGCGGCACAAACGCCACCATCTATTTGATTAACCGTGACCATACGAATTCATTATCTCCCTAATTTCCCTTTTAATATAGTCGATTAATTTTTTAGGTTATAGTCGACTAAATTAAAAATAGGCTTGTATTTTCGGTCTGTTTTCCGCCATATTGCGTTGGTTTTTGATTAAATATCTACGGATATTCGCACAAAGCCCATGAGAGCAGGCTTTGCCTGCTTGATAGGGCAAAACCGCCTTGTCTGACGA
>WRGW01000098.1 GCA_009786985.1 Oscillospiraceae bacterium | reverse complement strand
ACGAAGTCGCCGACACCGCAACTCTCGTTTTACAAAGCTTCAAGTTGCCTGCTCGACGACGAAGTCGCCGACACCGCAACTCTCGTTTTACAAAGCTCCGTCTTTGTTATGCTCTTGTTTTGGCTTTCACAAGGCTGATTAGCAACAGTACAAGATGTTTTACAAGCTGATTGGCATGACGCACGGCATTTTCCGCAACCGCCTTTTTCAGCAGTTTCTTTCAAGCTTTTACCTGTAACAGTTCTGATATGAGTTTGATTTTGCATTTTATTTTCCATCCTTATTTTATTATTGGTTTTTATCAATGATTTTTTGTGCCTCATTAAATGTCTCTTAGCCCAAAATGACCTTCATGTCTATAATGTGTTGTTTAGTTGTGAATTCTCCACGTTCTAACTTAATTGCACTATTAGCAATGCTTCGAGTATAGTTATCAAATTCTTATTCCTCGTCCATAATTCTGATTGTTTCGTCAAAGATTTCTTTGCCGAGGAGAACTTTCATAGTCTTAAAAAATTCTTTGGTGTCAATTATTCCACGTTCTAACTTAACTGTGTTATGTGCAATTCCGCGTGTAAAACTCTCAAATTCTTTAGTGGTCATTTTTAATACACCTCCGCTTTTTTCGATTTTTACATTTCATTTATTAAGTATTATATCATACAAATCTGAATACGTCAAGCCCTTCCTTGATTTGGGCGTGGACAAACAAACACTTAAAGAAAATCCAATACAGAAAACGGTAGTTCACGCGATTTCGGGTCACGATTTCGCCTAAACTTCATTTTCGCCAATCCGAAACGATTATACGCATCAACAAACACTGCAATGACCGCTCGCAACGTCTCGAGGCTGCGCGGAAAACATCGACTTCGGCGTGCCAAAATCGGGATGTAATGCCGCACTCCTTGCACATACAGCGTGTGTCCCCGAACGATTAAATCCCTTGTTAATTTGGTTTGTTACTTTGTTGCACTTCGGGCAACGACGGTTTTCGTCTATTTTTATTGTTTTCATAACCTTGATTCCTTTTCATTGTTACAATGTATTCTGATTTCTCTTTTATGTGACTTTACCTCTTCATTAAAATCATCGTTAGCTATAATTATATAATATAAATTTTCCATTGTCAAGGGTTTTCGGGATTTTTTAAAAAGTTTTCTTTTGCGGAATCGACACATACTTATACAGAGAATTTGGCAAAAATGTATAATTGACGGTTACGCTATTTTCACGGGCTATACGTTTGACGGTTTTCGATTACTTACGGATTTAGAAAAACATAGTGTACAATTAGTTATAAGCAATTACAATGCAAAAAAATAAATGTCAAGCGGTTAATGCTTGACGTTTGCTAATTCATAACTTTTTTATATGCAATTCAAGCGTGTAGGGATTCCTTCTCTTTTGTGTCGTGCTGTCTGTCCACGTCGGCGACACGCTGTATGCTGTGGAATATGTAAATCAAAAGTCTCCTGTTATGGAGGATTGCAGGTGCGATTTTGGTCATGGCAGTTGTTGGTAAGCGGAAAAATGTGCAAAAACCCCACCCTTGATTCTCTTTACTTGTGAATCAAGGGTGGGGATAATTTTTGTTCACCGCTGTGCCGTGGTATGAGCATATAAAACCCGCCGTAAAGCAGGGTGGGTAAAATCTACCTGCGGCTTCGCGTTCCCTCGTTCTGGTTTCCTATTGGAAAGCAGGAGGTATACAGTCCCGCCTGACAGAGTTAGAATCCCAAGTTCAATTTGTTGGATTATATTGAACCATACTTAAACAAACACAGCAGTTATTGAATGTTTGGGGTGTAACCACTCCACCCTTCGAGCGAATTTCGCAAGAGGTTTAATCTTCAGAATCAAACATTTCTTCAAACTTTTTCCCGATTTTGTCGTGCAAATCCTCATCATCTATTGTCACTAAATAAGGTTCGCCGTCTTCTTCAATCTCTTTTAGAATCGTGAACTCTACTATATAAGGCGCCTCTTCATGGAGGTCTAACACTTCGTCTTCTATATACTTTGTCAAAGCGTGATAGGTTATACCTTCATACTTTAACTCGCCTAATTTTTCATAGTCTACACCGTCTAAATCTATTACTTCTACAAAATCGTCACCATCGAATTCTTCGCCCATTTCATTCATCAATTCCTCAAGTTCTTTTGGGGTTTTGTTTGAATCGCTCATAGTTTTAATACTTCCTTCATTCATCGCCACCGACGTGTAAGAGACTGTTCAGTATCTCGCTCATGTCGATTTTATAACTAATTTTCCGCCATACTTCGTTAAAATTTTCCGCAAGGCACAAAGCATTACGCATAATTTTGCCTTGTCTGACGAAAAATTCGTTTCATAAAATCACTCATTCAGGAGATACTGAACAAGCTCTAAGAATCGTATGACTGATTTTTATATAGTATATACCATAATCGCGCAAAAGTCAATACTAATTTGCAACTTTTTTTATGATGAGTTATAGTGCCAAAAGTTTAGAGGATTTTTGGACTGTTTTTTGGTAAAATCGCCTCGAAATAGAGGTTTTTGTATATAATGCACAAAAACTTTTTGAATAATTTGTGCAAAATTCAGTCAAAAAAGTTATAAAAAACTATTGACTTTTACTAAAAAGGGTGGTATAATAATAATCACAGTAAAAGAAAAACAATTCACCATCACATTTATGACGGTTCTTTTGCTGGAGGTAAACGCTAATTATATGAGTAACATGGTCGAGGCGGTTGAACGTGGTTATTTAGATATTCTAATAAGGTTGTGACTGAACTGAAGATTTGTTACAGCGTAAATCTAAACCGGAAAGGCGGGCGATTCCAGTGTACAAAAATGAAACGCAAAATGAAGAACAGAACGAGTTTGAAAACTGTGTGTTTTCAACAATGGCTACTACACTAAGCGTATATGACTTAGCAAACCGAATGGGATTGTCATGGTCGAATAGGTTTAGAAAAACTCAAGCGAATATTTAGTGTTGTGGTTTCGAGTCGTGAGTTGTATTTAGTGCGAATTGCGAAGGTGGCGTGGTAGCGTCTGACGTGGTAACGTTGAACCGAGTGCGAATTTGTGACTAAGATTTGTGGCTTTGGTGCGAAACGAACAACAAGTTGCGGTGCTTTTACCGATTTAATGCTTGGTTTGTCTGAATTTGAATTTTGTCCTCTTAATATAATAGGGGCTTGAACTTGATAAAATCTCATGGGTGTCTTGATAGCACTACGCGCAAAACGCTAATAAACATATTAACGCCTCAGATGTAGTAATGGCAGTGAACTCGTGCGATGGCTTACAGGAGTTTGTGAAAACTCGATGGAAAAACGAGTGCTGTGTAATCGTGTCTGCTGATTGCGAGGGTCGTCTTACGAAACTCATTAACGTATGACACGTTAATGGATATATACTGTAGTATATGCTTATTGAAAGTTCGGGTGTAATACTCCAACGCTCTGCGTTGGTTCTCTCAAACAAAGTGCGAGAGGTGCGGGGGGTTTGCTCTGCGGTATTACCGAACATTATATATTATAGAGAGGTGCAGTCCGATGTACTAAGAACTAAATTCATAAAAACCAAATTTATGAAAGAGGTACGGTCCGATGTTCTAAGAAATTGTACTAAACATTTTACTAAGTGTGAATTAAGTGTAAAGAAATTTAATTCAAATTTATGAAAGAGGTACGGTCCGATGTGCAGTTAATTTTCATTCAAAACCAAAATTTGACGGAAAGTATGAAAGAGGTACAGTCCGATGTGCGAGGTAAGATTTCATTAAACTACGACTAAGCTGTCTGAAGCGTTTGAGCTAAAGGGGCGGGCTTGTGTCAAATTTATGAAAGAGGTACGGTCCGATGTGCAACTAAGTATTATTACGAGGATTATTTAGTAATAAGCGAGGTATGTTCCGATGTACAAATAAATTATTAAGGTTGTGGTTTGTAAAACGGGGAGTTGAATCGAAATGTAAATAAATTTCGACAACGCTCTGTCAGAAGATTTTACAAACTCCGCATTATGCTAAAAAGCAAAATTTTAATACAATACCTCTTCGGTGAAAAAACCGAAGAGGTTTTGACGGTTTTATGGAAATTTTAATTTCGAGTGATTTTTGGGGGGTTGTTTTATGAATTTCAAAATATCTCTCGGGTTGTTTGATGGAGTGTTTGCACTCCCCGCTGCGATTGTTGATGAGCATCTCAAAATCGCTACTGGTTCGCATTTAAAGGTTTTGATGTATTGTATTAGGCATTCGGGGAAGCAGTTGACCGAGGGTGAAATCTCCCGTGCGACTGGGGTTTCTTCTGACGAAGTTCAGTCGGCGTTTTTGTTTTGGGAACAGAGGATTGGAGTGGAGGGGAACTCGACGGCAAGCGAACTTCAAGTTGTCGCCCCTGTAGAACATTTCCAACGTGTTAAACAAAATCATGTTGACGATAAAAGTTCTGCGAGTTCTGTAACTTTTGAATCTGCACCTGTTGAACAGCACACGGAAAAAATGCTCGAAAAATCGTTAGAGGAAATAAAAGAAGTGGCTGTAGCGACAGTCACGCTAAACCGCGAGAATAGCTTTTCACCACGTGAAATCGCTGAACTAATCGAGAGTGACCCTAATATTGCTTACTTGTACTCACGTGCAGAAATTTTGTATGGTCGCCCGCTCAAACATACCGAGCAGAAGACTTTTGCGGTGATTTTAGCAGAAGTCGGCGTTAAGCCAGAAGTTGTGCTTATATTGCTTGAGTATTGTGCGTCAATCGACAAGCTAACCCCTCATTATATCAAAGCTGCTTGTAAAGATTGGTTTATAAATAGGGGAATCGACGATTTTGAAAAAGCTGACCAGCACATACGGAAATTAAAAGAACTTCAGATGGCTGAAGCTGAGTTTGTTCGGCGGACAAAAATCAAGGATTTGCCAGATAATAAAAAACCGCTCTTAAACAAATGGTTGTTTGAATTTGGTTTTTCGCTTGATGTTGTTTATGATGCGTATCAGATTTGCCTTGAACGTACTGGTCAGCTTGAATACAAGTACTTAGATAAAATTCTCGCCAATTGGAACAAACACGGCATTGGTGCACCACCTCCTGAAAGTTCTGCTGGTGGGCGAGGGCAAAAATTTGCTGTTGACATTACCCAAAACAATGCGGGTGCTAATGCCCATAAGTCTTATAAAAATAAAACTCTCGACACAGCCGCCCCAGCTTCGTTTGATTTAAACACGTTGGAGCAAAAACTCATAGAACGTCAAAAACGAAGGATGTTGAATAATTAGACCTGTCCGAGAATTCTGAGCGAGTGGATTTGCGTGCGGATTTTTCGGCAGATAAGGCGAATTTTTGTAGTAAGGCTTTGTGCCCTTGCGAAAAAAATTAACGCAATATGTCGGAAAATACGTGCGTAAAGCCGCCGCGAACGGATTCTCGGACAGGTTTACTGACGATGCGGTGCGTTAATTTCTTAGGGAGGTTGAATCGTGAAATTCGATGTAAAATACCACATTCAAGCCGATAACGAGCTTCAAAAACGCCGTGAGGCTAACGCACGTGAACTTGACGCTCGTCGCAGGAAAGTTTCGACTATTTCGAGTGAGTTTGACGAACTCCGTGCGAAATTAGCGTCTACTGGTTCTAAAATCGCTATAGCTTTTTTAGAGGGCGATGATACTGAGCAAAAGCTCACACGAATTGACGAAGTTAGAGCGGAAAATGTGGCGATTTCCGCACGAATCAAAGAATTGCTTATGAAAGCTAAACTCCCTCCCGATTATCTGGATACCATTTATTCTTGCAAAACCTGTCAAGACACTGGGGTTTATGATTATTCTCGATGCCAATGTTATATAGATACCGTTCGGAGATTTGCAGGGGCTGATATCAACGTAAGCTCATCACTAATGTTGACTGGTTTCGATACATTTAAGGTTGATTTATATCCAGATGTAGAAATCGAAAACCGCGGGAATGTGCGGCAAATTATGGCGGATATTCTACGGTTTTGTGAAAATTACGCTGAGGAATTTCATCTACCTAATCGTGGAATATTTTTGCACGGTGGCACGGGTTTAGGGAAAACCCATCTCTCGTTGGCGATTGCAAAAAAGGTGATTTCTAACGGGTTCAACGTGATTTATGGCTCGGCACCAGATTTGTTTCGTAAAGCCGAGCAGGAGCATTTTGGTCAGCGTGACGGTAATACAATGGACACCCTGCAATCCGCCGAACTATTAATCTTAGACGATGTTGGGGCGGAATTTGATAGTAGGTTCTATACCTCGATTTTTTACAACCTCCTGAATACTCGTATGAATTTGGGGCGACCGCTGATTATCAGCACTAACCTCACAATCCCTGAATTTACTGAACGGTATGGTAATCGTATAACATCGCGCATTCTCACAATGGAAATTTTGCAGTTCTATGGCGAAGATATTCGGCTTTTACAATTGACTTGATTTTGTTTGTTGTTTATGTTCTCCTGTATGAAACTACCGAAATTGTGCAATATTGCCCTAAAAATCTACACAAAATCATAAAGTCTGCAATTATTCAAAAAATTTAAAACTTTTTTCAAAAAAGGCTTGACAAATTCTGTAAAGTATAGTATAATGAAATACTGGATTATTCGACAGTATACCCACAAACCTTGTTTTAATCAGCTTTTGGGCTGGTTTTGGAAGTAGGGTTTGATGGGTGTATATGTGTGTAAGGTATATGGGATAATATGGAAGGGAAATCTTTTATGGCTAACGTTAAACCGGTAAAATTAGGCAGAGCTGAAAGAATGAGTTTTTCAAAAATCAATGAGGTTCTTGAGGTGCCAAACTTGATTGAGGTTCAAAAAAACTCGTATCAAGAGTTCTTGAAAATTGGGGTGAAAGATGTATTTCGTGACATTTCGCCGATTGTTGATAACAGTGGGAGGTTATCGCTTAGTTTTATTGACTATCGTCTCGACGATAAGCCAAAGTATACCATAGCCGAATGTAAAGAGAGGGACGTGACTTATGCCGCCCCTCTTAAAGTGCTTGCCCACCTCAAGAACGAGGAAACTGGTGAGGTAATTGAAAATGAGATTTTTATGGGCGATTTCCCGCTCATGACTGATTCTGGTACATTTGTTATAAACGGGGCGGAACGTGTAATCGTTTCGCAACTTGTGCGTTCGCCTGGTGTATATTTCGGGTTCGATTATGACAAAACAGGTAAAAAACTGTTTAGAGCTACCATGATTCCTAACCGTGGTGCTTGGCTTGAGTATGAGATGGATTCAAACGATGTTTTTTACGCTAGAATCGATAAGAACCGCAAAATTCCTGTTACTTCTTTGATTCGTGCACTCGGTAAGGGTACAGATGATGATATTTACGATTTGTTCGGTGAAGATGTAAGGTTGGTTCAAACGATTGAGCAAAAAGACCTCACCAAAAATCGCGAAGAAGCATTGCTTGAGGTTTACAAAAAGCTAAGACCGGGTGAACCGCCTACAGTCGAGTCGGCTCAGACACATATTGACAATCTTTTCTTTGAACCCAAGAGATATGACCTTGCGCGATTCGGGCGGTACAAATACAACAAAAAGCTCGGTGTTGCGACAAGAATTTCTGGTCATGTGACGGGTGAAGTAGTTATTGACCCTATGACTGGGGAAGTTCTCGCTGATAAAGGTGATGTTATTTCGTTTGAGAAAGCCTGCGAAATCGAACAAGCTGGTGTTATGGAAGTCTGGCTTGATGTTCATGGGAATCATGGGCATAGCGGTGCGGAACCGGATGAAGAAAATGAAGCGAGTTTGGTTAAAGTTGTCGGTAATGGTATGGTTGATATCGCACCATATCTGCCCGATGACATCAATGCTGAAGATTATGGTATTAACGAGAAAGTATCTTTTCCAATTCTAAAAAACATTATTGAAACGGCAGAAAGCAAGGAAGAAATCATTGAGCAACTGATTGCAAAAGCTCACGAACTTCTTCCGCGCCATGTCACGCTTGATGATATTTATGCGTCGATTAGTTATTTTTGCAACCTTAGTGAAGGCGTTGGCGAAATCGACGATATTGACCACCTTGGAAATCGCCGGATACGTTCGGTTGGAGAGCTTTTGCAAAACCAACTAAGAGTAGGTTTTGCGCGAATGGAACGTGTAATTAAAGAACGTATGGGTCTACAGATCCAGGACTCAAACGACAATAAAGTTACGCCTAATTCTTTGATTAATATTAGACCGGTGGTAGCGTCGGTTAAAGAATTTTTCGGTAGTTCGCCGTTATCGCAATTTATGGACCAGAACAACCCGCTCGCTGAACTCACTCACAAGCGGAGATTGTCGGCGTTAGGACCTGGAGGGCTTTCAAGAGAACGTGCAGGGTTTGAGGTTCGTGACGTTCACTATTCACACTATGGTAGAATGTGTCCGATTGAAACTCCGGAGGGACCAAATATTGGTCTGATTTCGTATTTAGCATCGTTTGCGAAAATCAACAAGTATGGGTTTATTGAAGCGCCATACCGTAAAGTTGATAAAAATACTGGAGTTGTATCGAAAGAAGTGGTTTATATGACCGCCGATGTTGAAGATGTATATAAAATTGCTCAAGCGAATGAGATTTTAGACGATAAAGGGAAATTTGTCAAGAACCGCGTTACTGGGCGTTATCGTGACCAAATCCTTGAAGTTCCACGTGAAGATGTTGATTTTATGGATGTTTCGCCGAAAATGGTTGTTTCGGTTGCGACTGCGATGATTCCTTTCCTTGAAAATGACGATGCTAACCGTGCACTTATGGGGGCGAATATGCAGCGTCAGGCTGTGCCTTTGATGATTCCTGAAAGCCCGATTGTTGGAACGGGAATGGAATTTAAGGCGGCGTTTGACTCTGGCGTACTCGTTAAAAGTAAGCATGGTGGTGTGATTTCAAGCGTCACCGCTGACCAGATTGTCATTACTGACAAAAAGGGTAAAGAACATTTGTATGGTCTAACTAAGTTCAAGCGTTCAAACCAAGGGACTTGTGTTAATCAACGCCCGCTTGTTAGCAAAGGCGAAGAAGTCAAGGTTGATGATATTTTGGCTGACGGACCTGCTACTCAAAACGGCGAAATTGCGCTTGGCAAAAACATCTTAGTGGGATTTATGACATGGGAAGGTTATAACTATGAGGATGCGATTCTCATAAACGAAAAGTTGGTTTATAACGATGTGTTTACGTCAATTCATATTGAAGAATATGAGCTTGAATGTCGTGACACTAAACTCGGGGCGGAGGAAATTACTCGAGATATTCCGAACCTAAGTGATGATGCGCTTAAAGATTTAGACGAACGCGGAATCATTAGAGTTGGGGCGGAAGTTCAATCGGGCGACATTATGGTCGGTAAAGTTACGCCTAAGGGTGAAACGGAACTCACCGCTGAAGAACGACTGCTTAGAGCGATTTTCGGCGAAAAAGCACGTGAAGTTCGTGACAACTCACTCAAAGTTCCTCATGGGGAGTCTGGGATTATTGTTGATGTAAAGGTGTTCGACCGCAAGAACTCTGATGAATTACCACCGGGTGTCAACATGGTTGTGCGTTGTTATGTGGCACAAAAGCGAAAAATCAGCGTTGGTGATAAGATGGCAGGTCGTCACGGAAATAAGGGTGTTGTTTCGAGGATTTTACCTCAAGAAGATATGCCTTTCTTGCCAGACGGTACACCTCTTGATATAGTTTTGAACCCACTCGGCGTTCCGTCGCGTATGAATATTGGGCAGGTTTTTGAAGTCCACTTGGGTTGGGCAGCAAAAGAACTCGGTTGGAAAATCATGACCCCAGTATTCGATGGAGCGGTAGAAAGCAATATTCTTGACTGTCTGCGTGAAGCAAATCTGCCAGCTGAAGCAAAAATTGAGCTTACGGACGGTAGAACTGGAGAGAAATTCGATAGCCCAGTAACTGTTGGATATATGTATTACCTTAAACTTCATCATCTTGTAGATGACAAAATCCATGCCCGCTCGACTGGACCGTACTCACTTGTTACGCAACAACCGCTCGGTGGTAAAGCACAGTTTGGTGGACAACGTTTCGGTGAGATGGAGGTTTGGGCGTTAGAGGCGTATGGTGCGGCGTATACTCTGCAAGAAATCCTCACCGTTAAGTCTGACGATATTGTCGGGCGTGTTAAAACGTATGAGGCGATTGTAAAAGGTGAGCCGATTCCGAAAGCGGGTGTTCCAGAGAGCTTTAAGGTTCTGATTAAAGAGTTACAGTCATTAGGTCTTGACATAAAAGTTCTTGACGATATGGACTGTGAAATTGATATGAAACAATCGTTTGAAGAAGACGATGATGTAGGAATTGTAAATGCAGATGATTTCGACTATGTAGCTGACGAAGTAGAGTTGGAAGAATCCTACATCACTGGCGATGTAGAAGATAGTGATTTCTTTACTGATGATGACGAAGGTGAAGCGAACGAAGAAGCGGTGGATTTTTGATGTCAAATGTCGCTGGGAGGTTAAATCATGACTGAAAGAGAACTTAAAAACTATACTCGTGGAATTGCTTATCAAGCATTAAAGTTTGAAAAAGGTGAAATAAGCGGAATCGAATTAATTACTGTTCTTAAAGCAACGTTAGGTGAAGACGTTTTTGCTGAAGCAAGAAAAATTTTAGTAGAATCGCAAAATAAATCAGAAGACTAAAGCACTATACAATGTCGCAAAAAACGGAACAAATAACAATCAAAATAACTGTCAATTGTCAATGCAAGCAAGAGATTTGGGTAGAACAGTGCTTCTTTGAAAATTCATAAAAGCATGGATTTCCTTGCTCGGCGAATTTGTCAATTGTCAACTGTAAAAGTGGGGTAATTTAATGGCGGTAGCATTTGATTCAATGAAAATCGGGTTAGCTTCACCAAAGCAAATTCGCAACTGGAGCTATGGTGCGGTTGAACGTCCTGAAACCATCAACTATCGTACGCAAAAGCCAGAAAAAGATGGGCTTTTTTGTGAGCGTATTTTTGGTCCACAAAAAGACTGGGAGTGTAATTGCGGTAAATACAAACGTATCCGATTTAAGGGGAAAATTTGTGAGCGTTGTGGCGTAGAAGTCACTCGCAACAAAGTCCGCCGTGAGCGTATGGGGCATATTGAGCTCGCTGCGACTGTTTCGCATATCTGGTACTTCAAAGGCACGCCTTCACGAATCGGGCAAGTTCTTGACATTCCTCCTAAACGCCTTGAAGAAGTGCTTTATTTCACCAAATACGTAGTAATCGACAAAGGCGAAACGACTTTTGCCAAAGGACAGCTACTCACTGAAAAAGAATATATGGAAGCACGGTTTGAACACCGTGATGACGAGTCTTTCTTCGCTAAAACTGGGGCGGAGGCTATTAAAGAGCTTTTGAGCGAATATGCAAACACTCGTTATGATAACTATATCTTAGAAAACCTAAACGATTTTTCGGCGATTACGGGGCTTTCTAAGATGGAGATTGAGGATTATCTCGCTAAACGAGAAAGGCTAATTACGTTCTATCCAGAAGGCATTACCGAAGAAGCGGGTTATTCAAAAGAAGAAATTGCTTTTTATGAAGACGAAATTATCAGCCGTAGACGGTATGAGGAGTTTATTATCCCTCTAAACATCAAGCGACGTAAGAATGGCTATAAAATCATCGAAACGGTGACTGGTAGCGAATATATTGAAGAACTATTCGACCAAAATGATGACCACGAACTTGCTTCAAAACACCCCAAAGAACTCTGGAAAAATAACTTAGACTGGGTTGTAGAAGAACTTAGGGAAGCCCTCGAAACCACTGGTCAAGGGCAGAAGCGAATTAAACTATTAAAACGACTTGATGTGCTTGAAGCGTTCCGCAAAAGTGGCTCGTCTCCTGAATGGATGACGCTTGATGCTATTCCAGTAATTCCGCCAGATATTCGTCCGATGGTTCTGCTTGATGGCGGTCGATTTGCGACTTCTGATTTAAACGATTTATATCGTCGTGTAATCAATCGAAACAATCGTCTTTATAAGATGATTGAACTTCGTGCACCAGAAATCATTATCCGAAACGAGAAACGGATGTTACAAGAAGCGGTTGACGCTTTAATCGATAACGGTAGACATGGCAGACCAGTCACTGGACCTAGCAATCGCCCACTCAAGAGCCTTTCTGATATGTTAAAAGGTAAGCAAGGGCGTTTCAGGCAGAACCTGCTCGGTAAACGTGTTGACTATTCAGGGCGTTCGGTAATCGTTGTAGGACCAGACTTAAAGATGGAGCAATGTGGTCTCCCTAAAGAAATGGCGATTGAGCTGTTTAAGCCTTTTGTCATGCGTGAACTGGTTGACCGTGGAATTTCTAATAATATTAAAAGTGCAAGAAAACTAGTAGAACGTGCCACCGATGAAGTGTGGGACGTGCTTGAAGATGTCATTCAAGACCATCCTGTTTTACTAAACCGTGCACCTACCCTGCATAGACTTGGGATTCAAGCGTTCTCACCAGTATTGGTTGAAGGGCGTGCTTTGAAGTTGCACCCACTTGTATGTACGGCGTATAACGCTGACTTTGATGGTGACCAAATGGCGGTGCATCTACCGCTCTCGAACGAGGCTCGCCGTGAGGCAAGAACACTCATGCTGGCAGCCAAAAACCTCTTAAAACCATCTGATGGGCGACCTGTTGCTGTCCCTACTCAGGATATGATTTTGGGTTCTTATTATCTAACTTTGGATAAAGAAGGCGAAAAAGGGGAGGGCAAACTTTTCCGTGATTTTAGTGAGGCCTTGATGGCTTTTCAATGTGGTGTTCTTTCTCTTCACGCTAAAATCAAAGTGCGTGTTTGGCGTTCGGCTAATGGTGGGTTGATTGGCTTGGGTGGCGAATTATTCGGCGAATCAAGTGCGGCTGGTGTGATGGGTTCTTACGGTAATTCAGGTGAAATGAAAGTTTTCGACATTTCGAGCGTGGCAGATGATAGTAGCCTTGAAATTGAAAATGATTCTGAAAATTCAGGTGACTTTGATGACTTTGACGAGTATGATGAAAATGCAATTCCACCAGGAGTTGAGATTGAACCTGAATTTATTCCAGTGGCAGACGGTTCTGATGGGTTGCCAGTTAGCGGAATTATCGAAACAACGGTGGGTAAAATCATTTTTAATGAGCATATTCCGCAAGACTTAGGATATGTTGATAGAACTGACGCTAAAAAAGTGTTAGAACTTGAAATAAACTTCAAAGTTGGTAAGAGTGAGCTTGGCAAAATCATTGATAAATGTATTAAAATTCACGGAACTGCAACTACCGCTAAAGCACTCGACAAAATCAAAGATTTGGGCTTCAAGTATTCGACAAAAGCGGCTATTACGGTTGCGGTTTGTGATGCGAGCATCCCTCCAGAAAAGAAAGACATTTTAAACGCTGCCGATAGCAAGGTTGATGAAATTAACGGTTACTATAACCAAGGATTTATTTCTAACTTCGAGCGTAAGGGCGAAATTCTTGATGTTTGGAACGATGCGACTAATCAAGTTTCGGATAAGCTGACTAACAATCTTGACCAGTTTAAC
The DNA here is from genome assembly GCA_009786985.1 of Oscillospiraceae bacterium. Classification (GTDB taxonomy): domain Bacteria; phylum Bacillota; class Clostridia; order Oscillospirales; family Ruminococcaceae; genus Ruminiclostridium_E. Next base: position 16,244 of record WRGW01000098.1, on the reverse strand, counting down.
CCTATTTATATGATGGCGGATTCAGGGGCGAGGGGTAGTATCAACCAGATTCGTCAGTTAGCGGGAATGCGTGGGCTAATCGCAAACACTTCTGGTGAAACAATCGAAATCCCGATTCGTTCTAATTATCGTGAGGGGCTTAACATCCTTGAGTATTTCATTTCATCTAGGGGTGCGAGAAAAGGTCTTGCCGATACTGCTCTTAGAACGGCTGACTCGGGTTATCTTACTCGTAGACTTGTTGATGTTTCGCAAGAGGTGATTATTCGCGAGGAAGACTGTGGAACTAAAAACGGAATCGAAGTTTACGAAATTCGTGAAGGCAAAGAACTTATTGAGCCTTTAGAAGAACGCCTACTCGGCAGATATTTGACTGAAGATGTCAAGGGCAAAAAAGGTAAAAAAGTGATTGTTTCGGCAAATCAGCTTATCACTGACTCTGATGCTAAGGCAATCATTGCGGCGGGTCACGAAACAGTGACAATCCGTTCGGTGCTTACGTGTGAGGCGGCACAGGGTGTATGTTCAAAATGTTATGGAGCGTCACTAGCAGACGGTAAGCCGATTAAAAATGGTGAGGCGGTAGGAATCATAGCCGCACAATCAATTGGTGAGCCAGGTACTCAGCTTACTATGAGGACTTTCCATACTGGTGGTATTGCATCGGCTGACGATATTACTCAAGGTCTCCCTCGTGTTGAAGAGTTATTTGAAAGCCGTCGCCCAAAATCATCAGCGATTATGACTGAAATTAGCGGTACGGTTAAGTTTGAAGAAATCAAAAAAACTCGCCACGTTACAGTTACTACTGATGACGGCGAAAGCAAGAGTTATTCTACACCGTTCGGTTATAGATTAAGAGTAGAAGAAGGCGATAGGGTGGAAGCAGGCGACCCGTTGACTGAAGGTAGTGTTAATCCTCATGATGTTTTGGCAGTAAAAGGTGAACAGGCTGTTCAAAATTATATCATTGCTGAAGTTCAGAAGGTTTACCGCTTACAGGGTGTTGATATCAACGACAAGCATATTGAGGTTATTGTCCGTCAGATGATGCGAAAAGTTCGTATTGACGAGCCAGGTGATAGTGATTTATTCAACACTGCCACAGTCGACAAAAGCCAGTTAATGAGAATTATTGACGAACTCGACAAACGCCGTGAATCTGGCGAAGAGGTGACCATGCCAACCTATATTCCAATGCTACTCGGCATTACCAAAGCATCTCTAGCTACTGACAGCTTCCTTTCAGCTGCATCGTTCCAAGAAACCACACGCGTTCTTACTGAAGCAGCGATTCATGGTAAGGTTGACCCACTCTTAGGGCTTAAAGAGAACGTCATCATCGGTAAATTAATTCCAGCTGGAACTGGGCTTGATAATTAAAATAATTAAACAGGTTTATTAAAAGTTCGGGTATTGCCCCGAACTTTTAATTGTTAAAGCTAAATTTGTGTAATATCGCTAATAATATTCTACAAAACTTACTGAAATTTGTGAACCTTTTTTGTTGACAAAATCATAGATACAGTGTATAATTAACTATAGATTGATATATGACAAAACTTTTGTTGTAGAGCAATAAAAATAAGGAATGAGGAAATTAATAATGTCTAAAGCAAAAAAAATCTTAGCAACAGTTGTTGCAATTACTCTTGCATTCGCATTAGTAGTGAGTGTGTCAGCTACACCTACTCAAACAGTAGCGGAACTTGCATCAACTCTTAACGAAACTTACGAATCAGCGAGTGCTGATGTACCTGGTGGCTCAGTTGAAGTAACTTATGAAGGTAATACCTTGATTTACATCTGGACTTTTGATATCGAAGGATTTGATGCGACAATGGCACAAGGAATGCTTGACAATGCACAAACGCCTGATACAAACGCATTGATGATGAGCACTCACAGGCTTTCTGCTCCAGCATTAGAAGCAATTAGATGGGAGTACAGAAATACTGCTGGCGAAGTATTAGCGTCAATTACTTTTGAAGATGGTGCTGGCGGAGATTCTGCTAACGGTGGCGATGATTCAGTTGCCGAAACTACAGCTGATGCTCCAGCTGAAACTACAGTTGATGCACCAGCTGAAACTACAGTTGCTCCTGCCGAAACTACGGCTGCTCCTGCTACTACTGCCCCAGCTAACACTGGCGGAAATCCTCCTACTGGTGTGGTTTTCGGTTCAATCGCTGCATTAGTTGCATCTGCTGTTGCAATCGCTGCAACTGCTAAAAAAAGAGGGTAAAATAGCACTTGTTTAGTAAATTAAATCACGCTGATTCTGTTTTGGATGGAATCAGCGTGATTTTTTGTGCAATGCTCCAAAGTTTACAAATTTGCTTAAATTTTGCCAAAATCACTTGACAAAATTTAAGGAGAGTGCTATAATGATGGTATAGTAAAATCCGAAACGTATATTTAGAAAGGGAACGGGTGATACTTACACATTGCGCTAACAACCAATGATGTTGATATAAAAACTGCTCTCGACATCCTTAGATACCTTGTAGACCTCCCGAGTGATGCCACAATCCCTACTCATGATTTTAATCAAAACGGCGAGCTCGATATAGATGATGCTCTTCAGGTATTGAGGTACCTCGTAGACTTACCAAGTGCTTTGGATTAGGAGTTACCTTTGCATTTCCCCCCCGTTTCAGACACAAATCTGGAAAGGGGGATTTTAAGTGATTTCGTCATTTTGCTCTGCTTGTTGTCTAACATTTTGCTTGACATATTCAGATTTTTATGATATAATAGTGTTTATGAAAAAAGAAACTAATCTTTGTATGAGCTGTATGCAGCCTCACCAGAAGGCTGGGGTGGCAAAAATCCCCGAATGTCAGAGTTGTGGGTGGGTTGATACTGGGGTGCATTTAGCGTCTTACTTATATCCGAAAACTTTCCTCGCTGGGCGTTATATCGTTGGAAAGCTGATTTCTTATAACGGCGAAGCGGGGCTTTATGTCGGGTATGATACCCTCACCGAAACTAAAATCACTATAAAAGAATATATGCCCGATGCGTTGTGTACACGATCGCGGGAGGTTTTGCCATTGTCTGTAAACCCAGGCGAACTCCCACTATACAAAGCGTATTTGTCTGAATTTGTTGAGCTTAATCGAATTTTGCAGAGCCTCGGTTCGTTACCGGGGATTCAAAGGGTGATTGATGTTTTTTCTGAAAACGCAACCGCCTATGCTATTTTTGAAGAGCTTTCGGGGGTTACTGTTCAATCATACTTTGCGGGTTTGTCTGAACCGCTAACTCATACCCAGACGCGTGAGCTTTTTAAGACAACTTTTACAGCTTTAGCGCGAGCTAATACGGCTGGAATCGTTCATAGAGGAATTTCGCCTAAGACTGTGTTTGTTCTAAACAACGGTGGTAATTTGAGCCATACTGCCAATTTTTCTAACACCGCTACCTTTGGTGGTGGCAAGCCGATTCCTTACGTGGCAGATTTTGCAATTACCGCTGCACGAATTTGTGGCTCAAAACTAAATTCTGATGTTTTTTCGGGTTATGCAGCACCTGAGCAGTATAACGAAATCGACCGTCATGGTGAATGGACGGATGTTTACGGATTGGCAGCACTACTCTACAATGCGATAACTGGGGTTATTCCGCAGGATGCACCGTCACGCCTAAAAGAAAATCGATTGGTTGCACCAAAACACATAAATCGCCAAATCCCGGTTGAAGTTTCTGATACAATTATGAACGCACTTTCGCTTTCAGTCAACGAACGAATTAAAACCGTGGGAGAGTTCTCCAAAAAACTCGGGTGGGAACAGCCACTTAATGTCACGGGAGAATCTTCGCCGATTGCATATGCTAACCCTAATTCTATGCCGCCGCTTGCCGCTATGACTGGTGAGAATGTTAAATCCGCACCAGTTCGTCCTCAAATCAATATTGAATTTGATGATGATGAAGACTTGAATGGCACGGACAATCGTATGGAATCTGGCGAAAAAAAAGTCGCTCCTGCTGTTCTTAGGCGTAAGAAGGAAAGAGAGGCACGTAAAAAGCGTAAACTAATGTTTGGGCTTATTGCCACTGGAATTTTGGTTGCTTTGTTTGTGGTTTTTCTGATTTTAGCACTTGCTACCGATGTATTTACACGCCCAGTTTGCGAGGTTTATTGTGAGTGTGATGATTGTGCAAGCATTTGTACTAGCAGAAGCGATTGTGAATGCGATGATTGTTACGATGAGGATGCTTGTACTGAAGACCTTGACTGTGAATGTGATGAATGTCTGGCTCAAACCACCATGACTTGTGATGATTGTGGAAGTGTGTTCAGCATTGACGAAAGTTGTTCTGAGTGTGATGCAACTGCTCCACCGTCGGCTGGTACACGTCAGGTGACAAATTTCGTTACTTTCCCGATTCCAGCACATGAACGTAATAACTTTATGTCGATTATAAGAAATCAGTTTAATGACGTGTTTGAGTTTGAGTTCGTTGGCGAATTTAACGCAGATGAACCGTATGGCACAATCATTTCGCAAGATGTTATACCTGGTGAGGTTGTGGAGGTTGGCACAATAATCACGATTAGATATAGTTTAGGCGCTGAGTTTATGAGCCTCCCAGCTTTCAATGAAGATGAAACGCCTGAAGCGTTTCGTAGTAGACTAATCGGGTTAGGGTTTAATGCCGCTAACGTCCGAATCGAAGATAGGCTTTTTGATGAATATGTTGCTGGTATGTCAGGGCGAATCGTCGAAGTAACCCCCGCTGCTGGTAGTAATGTTCGTTTGAGGGATTACCCAGGCGATGAAAATCGCCGTGCTGGTACAATCGTGATTTTTAGAGCGGAATTACCATACCCACCTCCAGAAACTACTGCTCCGCCTGAAACCACTCCTGCTACTGCATCTACTATGCGACCTATCGGCAGCTGATGGGACACGCTCAGCTCGAAAGGGATATTGCCGTAGGCAAAGCTACTGCGATTATTGTAGCGGCGGGTAGCTCTACCCGAATGGGGTTTGATAAGATTTTTGTAAAACTTGTCGGCAAACCAGTGTTGGCTTATTCGCTTGTGGCGTTTAATGAAGCGAATCGGATTAACGAAATAATCGTCGTGGTTTCTGAAAACAACGTCAAAAAAGCTCGTGATTTAGCGGTGGGTTTGGGCGTTAAATGCCGAGTAGTCAAAGGTGGAGCTAATCGTTCTGAATCGGTTCAAAAAGGGTTAGACTGTGTTCGAGAGAACGAGTGTGGTACAGAGATTATAGCAATTCATGACGGTGCAAGACCATTGATTACACCAGTGTTGATTGACAAGCTCGTGGCTCAAGCGAATGTCCATCGAGCGGTTGTGCCAGGGTTTCCCGCACGGGATACAATCAAGTTTGTAGATGAATCTGGTGTGAGCACTCCCCCCCGCGATAAGCTGTATGCCGTTCAAACTCCACAAGTGTTTGAACTTGCTTTGTACAAAGAAGCTGTTCAAAAACTTGCGGCTTTGCAAAAAAAATCAGAGGTGATTGTGACTGATGATGCTATGATTGTTGAATTAGCGACTGTTGTGTCGCCTAAAATAGTAGAGGGCGATTACAGCAACATAAAAATTACCACGCCAGAAGATTTGTTGCTTGCTAAAGCGTTATTGAAAGTTTAACTGAACATTGGAGGGGCTATGAATATGCTCGACATCGGATATGGAAACGTCATCAATCTAAAGCGAGTGATTGCGATTGTTACGGCAGATACTGCACCAGTTAAGCGATTAATCGCAACCTCAAAAGAAAAGAATCTCCTCATTGACGCGACGTGTGGTAAAAAAACAAAATCGGTGTATGTAATGGATTCAGGACACGTGGTGTTGTCTGGGAAAGAATCTAAAGTAGCGACAAATACCTTAGAGTAATCAGTGGAGTAAAGTAATAAAATGAGTAAAAAAATATCAATAGGCGTTTGTATAAGCTTGATAATAGTGGCGTGTGCCGTCACTTTTGTTGTCACTTGGACAGTTTCGTTTAATATGTATAATGACCTGTTACCCGGAGTGCCTGAACGTGATGCAATCAGCTCAAAACTACAGGAGATTGACTCGTTTGTTCGTAATAATTTTCTTTATGACGTAAATGATGACGACATTTCACATGGGATTTTTTCGGGATACGTCGCAGGATTAGGCGATGCACACACAGCGTATTTGCCAGCTTCTATGCACCGTCAACGGCTCGCCGAAGAAGGTGGGCAACTGGTTACTGTTGGGGTTCGAGCTGAGCCTGAGGGTTCGGGTTACTTGCAAGTATCTGAGGTTTATATAGGCTCACCAGCCGAATCAGCGGGGATTTTGGTGGGCGATGTGATTATCGAGGTTGATGGCATCAATGTGCTTGAAGCAGGTGCTTCAGTCGCGCTTGAGCTTTTAGATGGCGAGGAGTACACCCCAGTCAGCTTGACAACACAACGTGAGGGTCAAACTTTTATTCATCCGCTAATCAGGCAATCGGTAGACCTCATTTCAGTCGAAACTGATGTGGTTGACGAAATTGGATTTATGCGGATTACGAGTTTTAATGCACTAACAGCTAATCAGTTTGAATCAGGGGTGCAGACGTTTGTTCAATCGGGGGTTCGGGCAATGCTTTTTGACTTGCGTGATAATGATAGCAGCGTGTTCGCTCCAGTAAATAGTATGGTAAATTTGTTAGTCGGAGGTGGAACGATTGCACGAAGTGAGCATAGAGGCGAAGTCACACGTGATTTTATCGTAACAGATGATAGTGTGATTTTGCCGTCAGCTATGCAGAATATCCCGATTGTGGTTTTGACGAATAGCAGAACATCTGGTGCGGGCGAGCTTTTTGCCACAATCTTACGAATGTATAGTGGTGCACAGATTGTAGGTTCGGGAACGGCGGGTAACGCATATCTTCAGCAAACGCAAGAACTTAGGGATGGGAGTGCGATTCGTGTAACAGTAGCGAGAATTTCGTTGGTGAACGGTTTCACTTTTGCGGGAACTGGGATTACACCGTGTTTTGCGGTCGAAAAAGAAACGCCAGTGTCTTATGTAATTGCCGAACTCCGCGACCGTGAACTCTCCGAAATAGCAGATGTTCAGATTCGTCGTGCATTTGAGATTATCAATACGAATTGAAAACCGTCCTCACAAAGCCAAACAAAGCCATAACAAAGGTCGGCTGTGCCGAGCTTTTTATGCCTGACGTAGGGAAACAATTAGCCTATATGTTGCGGAGTAATACTGAAAGGATATAAAACATGAAAAAAACTATTTTAACACAAGAGGGTCTACTCAAATTAGAAGAGGAATTAGAACAGCTTAAGACGGTCAAGCGCCGTGAGGTTGCTGAAAAAATCAAGGTCGCTATGTCGTTTGGTGACTTGTCGGAGAACTCAGAGTATGATGAGGCTAAAAATGAACAGGGAATTATTGAATCACGCATAGCACAGATTGAGGCTACTCTCATGAATGTCGAAATTCTTGACGAATCGGCACTTACGACTGACTTGATTCAAATCGGAAACAAAATCAAAATCAAGAACGTGGCAGACAGCAAAGTCCACGATTTGTCTATGGTAGGCTCGCGTGAGGTTGATATGCGTAAAGGTAAAATCAGCAATGAATCACCAATTGGTGCTGCTTGTATGGGCAAAAAAGTTGGTGATACAATTGAAGTTGAAACTCCAAATGGATTGGTTGGTTATGAAATTTTGGAGATTTCTAAGTGAGGTCTAATATTAAACAATGAAACTATTGCTCCGCAATAGTTTCATTGCGGAGCAATATCTATAGGAGAAATATAAAATTAAGATGGATTCAAAAGAGTTAAATACAGAAAATACAGGAATTGAAAATCTGCAAGACTTGCAGGAACAGACACGCCTTCGCCTTGAAAAACTAAATGCGCTTAAATCAAGCGGACAAAGCCCTTATTTGCAGACTAAGTATCCAGTTACTAATTTAGCTTGTGAAATTCAGGGTGATTTTGAGGCTTTTGAAAACAAAGAAGTTATGCTTGCCGGAAGAATCACCAGCTGGCGTAATATGGGTAAAGCGAATTTTATCGACATTCGTGATGGCAGTATTGAAGGTATCAGCAGAATACAGGTTTATGTTAGCGGAAAAGAAATCGGCGATGATGCCTTCACCGTCTTCAAAACGTGGGATTTAGGGGATATAGTCGGCGTAAAAGGTGTAGTATTTCGCACCAAAACTGGTGAGGTATCAGTTCGTGCGAGTGAACTTACACTACTGTCAAAATCGTTGTATCCTCTACCTGAAAAACATCACGGGCTTAGAGATAAGGAAGAGCGTTATCGCAAACGCTACTTAGACCTAATTGCTAACCCTCATGTAAAAGATGTATTTGTAAAACGCTCACTCATCATGCGTGAACTGCGTGCTTTTCTTGATTCGCGTGGTTTCCTTGAAGTCGATACGCCAGTGCTTCACACTCACTCACTTGGAGCGGCGGCAAGACCTTTTATCACTCGTCATAACGCACTTGATATCCCGATGTATCTTAGAATCGAAACTGAGCTGTACCTCAAACGCTTGATTGCGGGCGGATTCCACAAAGTATATGAAGTCGGGCGGATTTTTAGGAACGAGGGTATGGACGCTACTCACAACCCTGAGTTCACGTCGATTGAGTTATATGAAGCATACACTGACTATTTTGGAATGATGGATTTGATTGAAGAACTTTACAAACATCTCTGCAAGACTATTGTAGGCGGCGATACGATTACCTATCAAGGAACCGAAATCGCTTTAGGTAAACCATGGGTGCGTATGACTATGCAGGAATCTGTCGAGAAATTCGGTGGCAAAGCGGGGCTTAAAGGCATGGAATTAGTCGAGGCTTTTGAAGAAATTGTTGAGCCTAATCTGATTCAACCAACGATTATTTATGATTATCCAGTAGAGAACTCCCCGCTCGCAAAACGAAAAGCTGACCAGCCTGAATTCACTGAACGCTTTGAGTTCTTTATAAACAAGTGGGAGTTTGGAAACGCTTTTTCTGAACTTAATGACCCGCATGACCAGCGCGAACGTTTCCAAAAACAAGTAGACGAAAAACGTGCGGCTGGTGACTCTTCAGCACAGGTAGACGAAGATTATGTCACCTCACTTGAGTATGGATTGCCTCCGACTGGTGGGTTAGGGCTTGGTGTGGATAGGCTGATTATGCTTCTTACCGATAGTGCTTCTATTCGAGATGTGTTATTGTTCCCTACTATGCGACCAGTTGTTGGTTAGAGTGGCTAATTTTTTATGGTTTTGTGCATATTGTACAAAAAAAAACGTAAAGTTTGTGTAAATTTACGTATATCTTTTTTATTTAAAGTGTGTTATAATTAAACGAAATAGTCTTATAGGGTGTTTTGGACCTTGTTATGATTATATTTTGATAGTTATGGAGGTAAATTTTTTATGCAAAAATTCAAAAAAAGCAAGATAAAGACAATTTTAGCTGTACTTACACTTTTTTCATTGATGATGTCTATTTTTGTGGGCGATGTCAGTGAACTTTTTGAGCCTGCATTTATGCAAGCTGAAGTGGCAGCGGCTGATAACGGCGACGGAACAGATTTTGACTATGAAGATGATTCGCCGGGGCGGTTTAGAATCCGCTTTCGTGATGGGGCGGACTTCGCTACAGCAAGCAACGTCCCTGCTGGGTTTAGAACAGCTGGGTTTGACGTAAATCTTTTTGCGACTGTTGGTGGAGTGGTTGACCCTACTGCGACAATCCACTTTACTACAGCACATAGCCCGAACACTACCGCAACAAGTAGTACTGGTGCTGCTGCTGCTGCTAACCCGACTACTCAGGCTTTTCACGGGCGTAATGTATTTACACGTTCGGTAGGTCATGCAACTATGGGTCACGATGGTTTACGCCGATTTGATGGCGGAATCAGACCGTATTACTGGGATTCAAGCTCTGGCGAAAGAAGAGTTACCGGAATTCCTAATGGAATCCCTACTTTACCTGGTGGCGGTGGAGTGATTCCGGTCGTGCTTGACCATGCACGTGGTGCATTTACAATCAGTGCAGTTGCGTCAAGAGTTGTTGGCGGTCAAACTGTATACTCTGAAGTCATTACCCGTACATGGGTTCGCCCTCCAAGTGGTGCTGCTGCGACTTCATGGGAAGACAATGATTTCTTGGTTGTATCATTGTACACCGATGCAAGAGGTATTTTTGACTTTGATGAAGGCTTTTTCAACTGCGGGGTTGACTTTTATGAATTTATGCAAGTAGCAAACGCTATGAGTAGCGGTCCTTCGCACTCATTCGCACTTGGGAGACGAAATTCACACACAAATCAAGGTGATTTCCCTCCAACTTTACCTGGTAACAGCACTCGTCGCGGACGTGGGACTGACGGCGACAATACTGGTGCTGAACGTATGGCACATTTAGAAATTTTTGACCCATCAAAAGAACCAGACGAAGTACAAATTGTCAACCAACGTGTAGGAATACGTGTAAAAGGTGGTTGGTCACGTGGTACTTTTGTGAATGAGCAAAAAACACTTGAAATCTACTGCCGTAATTCTTACGGTGATAGAGATAATGTAAGATGGCCAATATTTGGCGAAGAACATACTTCTGATGGCAACTTAATGCACAGATACCGCAGATTCCGTGTAAGAATGGGTGGTAATGACCGTGAGCAAACGTACGTTCGTGATGAACTTGCTAATGCACTTGCACGTGTTGCAACTAGTGATATAACTCCAGTTCATAGACCGGGTGTGGTCTTTATGAACGGTGCTTATTACGGGCTTGTATGGGTACGTTCGCCAAGAACTGAAGACCACTGGAGAAGATTTTATCATGGTGCTGCACAAGATAGGCTAAAGTTCCTCGGTGGTAGCGAAATGGGGCGTGATGGCTGTTATCGTGCGGGCTGTAATCGTGCGTTGCCTACAGGGCATCACCTTCAAAACACAACTTGGACTGGATATAACTCTGTAGTACGTTGTTCTGCACCTGCTGGAACTGCGGATGCTTGTGGTCGTCCTGACTGTATTGACTTCCAAAGTTCACCTGATGACGGTTGCGATTGGGGGGCCTGTCGAGCGGTTACTGGTCCTGGCTCATGGGCGGAATTGGGATATATAGCATTTGGTGCACGTAATCCAATCACTTCTACAGGGATTCTTAGTTCTGCTATTCGTGCCGACCAGCTTTCATGGAACTCTGGTAGTTTGCTTGTTAATGAGTCAAACTGGACACGTTTCCAAGAACTAATCTGCATTGAAAACTTGTTACAATTTTATGCACTAAACATTTTTGGAGCTAATGTTGACTGGCCGTCTAACAACTGTGAAATGTGGCGTTATTTCCCTACAGACGAGGAACGTAATGACCCTAACTTCCATCCACAACTTCGTGATGGTAGATGGAGATTCAAAATCCATGACATGGAGTTTGCTTACGGATTGTGGGACGGTGGTGACCCGATTCCTTCTGCGACATCTCATTTAGCCAATACGATAGACGCTCTCGTAAACCGTACTGGTCTTACAAGGGCACCTGGTGGAGCTGGTGGTTCTTCACGTCACTTTAATGCGACTGTGAGTGGTTCATGGATAATGCCAGCGGTTCTACAACGTGAAGATATGCGTGTTCGTCTCGCTAATACTTTGCTTGATTTGATTGAAGGCTCACACAGCACAGCTTTTGCTCGTAGCGTTTACGACAATTTACGTTCACAAATTAGAACAGAACATAGTTTCGTTTTACAAAACAGTTTTATTTCATCTACAGCACGTAATGGTACAAATACTGCGGGTCCTGGTTGGCCAAGTTCTCTTGGTGATGTTGAAAACCCTGCTTCAAGCCAAAGTGTTACTACTTTCTTGAATGGGCGTGGTAACTCGATTCGTGGTCATATCACTACTCCTTGGAGAGAAGGAACAACTGCTGCTCCTACTGGTCTTGGTATGACTGGGACTGGAACGGCGACGACCCTAACAGTTGGTGAGGGCGGTTCGGCAGTATTTAATTCACGTGAAATTGGTGTAATCAGCCCACGATATGAGGGTGACCCTCGTATGGTATCTTCCTTAACCATGAATTATTACAGTGGTGCGAATATTCCGGTAACTGCCAATCCATGGCCTGGTTATGAGTTAGACCAATTTACCGTTAATGGAACTCCAGTTCCAGCGGCACAAATACAATACAACTTTGGAAGGCGTTTTATTAACATTCAAGCTGGCGATACTGTTACGGTTAGTTTCAGACGGCGTTTTAGCCCGACGAATTTCGGTCAACAAACCGTTCACCACCCTCATGAAACGGTTGAAGTTGTAAGACTTCAAGCACGTGGTCAAAACTGGCTAACTCTCGCTAATAACACTGACTATGTAATTTCTACAAGAGGTTTGTACCTCTCTGACAATTATGATGGCGAACGTGTTGACGGCGGTGTCCGTGAGCATGACTTCCGTTGGAGATTGCCTGCGACGATTATTCCTCCAAATAGCGAAATCCACATTCCGTTTGGTTCTAATGACGATGATGACCATCTAAAAAACAATCGAATCGGAACTTTTAGCTTCTCTTTCGGAGAACGTCTGCGTTTAGCAAACCATGACGGAACAATCATTCAACACGTTGAAGTTACTATAATGGAACGTAATCAAATCCAACAGCGTAATTCTGATGGTGTATGGACACTTGTTGACGGTCCGTGTCGTGATTGCGATAGATGCGGATGTATTCAATGCTTCCCGGCGAGCGGCGGACGTTGCGAACGCAACACCTGTGCAAGATGCTGGTGTGATGATTGCGACCGTCTCACAGAAGTGTGCATTTGTGGACCAAGAATAGGTTTCCCAATTGTTGAAGGTGATATTAGTGCGGTTATTGTTGATACAGCTGGAAACATCACCGTTACTGCACTTGACCCACCAAGCCACGGTGAAAGATTCCACTTTACAGTAAGAATCCGTTTGCCGGGAGAATTTACCATGGCTGGTTTCTCGGCACCTCCAGGAGTTACTTGGAGCGTTAGCGGAGACGAACTCACCATCGTAGGTACTGGTAACGTTGCGTGGGGTGCAGGTCTTGGCTCTATGTGGGGAACGCGTGACGGTTGGTAAGCCAAAACAAGAGCTCAAGGGGGAGCTTTGCTTCCCCGAAGCTCGACGAAGCAGTTGCAAATTCTCGTCATAGCTAACCAAGAGTTCAAGGGCATTTATAATTTATGTGATTTCAGATATTGAATCTATGTCTGAACAACAAAAATCCCCCCAGATGTAAGTCTGGGGGGATTTGTTTATTTTGCTTAGCCGTTGCCGTTACCAGCGTTATTACCGCCAGCGTTGTTATTTCCGCCTTTGTTATTACCGCCAGCGTTGTTATTTCCGCCTTTGTTATTACCGCCAGCGTTGTTAGCTCCGCCTTTGTTGTTGCCACCAGCGTTGTTAGCTCCGCCTTTGTTGTTGCCAGCATTATTACCGCCAGCGTTGTTTTTTCCCTTAGCCATAATTAAATACATCCTTTCTTGTTTAAGAATTATTAGTATTATGGACTAAGAAAGTGGCGATTATACATTCGTAAACACTAAAATCACACAAATTTGTAATGTTTTTCGACAGCTTCAGTAACCTGCCAAACACAAGACAGCCCTTTCTCGAAAGTCACCATGTCGCCCGCTCCGAACTCGACTTCACCGCCATCATACGTGACTTTGACTTTGCCTTTAATCAGCATACAGATTTTTACGGCAATGTCCTACAGGGTCAGCAAAGCTGCCCTTACGGACATCTTGTTTGGCTTTCTTTGTCGCTATAGCTCCAGTCAAACGTCGATACGTCGCACCCCTATGTTGGTAGAGTTTTCATTTCTTCGACTTCTGCCGAAGTTGGTTTTTTTACTGTAATCATTTTTGTTTTTCCTTTCGATTTTTTTTAGTTATATTTTCTTTACTGAAACGCTTGATTTTTAATCATAACCGTGATATAATAGCTAAACAAGAGCAAAACAAAGACGGAGCTTTGCTTCGGCTTTTTTGGCTTGACGGATTCAATTTTTTATGATATAATAATAAAGTATACTTAGAAATGAACGAGGTGGTTACTAGTGATTAGATTAGGTAGAGTGTTATCGCAAGGAGAAATCGATGGCCTTTTACGAGAAAATTTGAGGGATACTTCTATAATACCAACTGATGACGAATCTGCAGAGATTGAAGCAAAAACTCCATCCCCTACCCCGACTTTGGCTTTCACCCCTCCAGAAACACCAGCTGTAGAAGCGCTCGGTGGTGGATTGTCGGGGATTGCTGCATTCAAAGCGAAGCTTGAGGCTGCAAAAGCCGCTCAAGCTACTGGCGGTAAGGAGTCATAATTCCCATTATAGCACAAATTTTCAGAAAAATCAAGGCGGTTCATAAATTTGAAACTATTCGATACGCATACGCATTATACAGATAGGGCGTATAAAGGTAAAGCCGGTGAATTGATTAAACAAATGCTTAGTGACAATGTCGCTGGCTTTGTTGCGGTTGGATACTGTTTTGACAGCATTCCAAAATCGATAAAATTGGCTGAACGCTACAATAATGTTTATGCGTCAGTAGGCATTCATCCACATTATGCAAAGGAGAACTTGCCCACAGATTATGCCGAACAGTTGCGAAACTACGCTACTGACGGGGGGAATACAAAAATAGTGGCAATCGGTGAAGCGGGGTTAGATTATCATTACGATGACTCTGAAAAGTTTAAATCAAAACAGAAAGAAGTTTTTTTAGCACAACTCGATTTAGCACGTGAGCTTAATTTACCGATTATAATACACTCAAGAGATGCAGCGAATGACACGCTGGAGATTCTGCGAAAAGAGTTTTTAAAAAATCCAGACCTAAAAGCGGTAATGCATTGCTATACTGGAAGTGTGGAAATGGCACGCGTGTTAATCAAACTCGGTGTGTTGATTAGCTTTACTGGAGTGTTGACTTTTAAGAATGCCAAGAAATCACACGAAGTTTGTCGAGAAATCCCACTAAATCGAATTATGCTCGAAACCGATTGCCCTTATATGGCACCAGAACCGTTTAGAGGCAAGACCTGTGATAGCTCAATGGCGTGGAACACAGCAGAAAAAATCGCTGAAATCAAAGGCGTGACACTGGAAGAGGTTGTCAAATCTTGCAATGCAAACGCAAAGTGGTTTTTCAAAATTGAGTTTTAATCGACTATATTTGTAAATTATAAAAGGAGTATCCGTTCAAATGGAAAGCGACGAACGAAGGCAAAACAATAATTCAAAGCGAATTTTATTGAGTCCTTTGATTTTATTACACAAATTGTTAGGAAAAATTATATCAGACGCTCCTAAAGCGACTGAAGATGCGATTTTGTCAATGGTAGATGCTGCTGAAGAAATCGGAGTAATCGAAGAAGAAGGTGCAAAAATTATCTCAAATGCGTTTGAGTTTGATGGGCTCACTGCATCTGACGTTATGACGCATAGGGTAAACGTTATCGGCGTAAAATCGAACACCAGCCTTGATGACATCATTTATCTTGCACTGGACAAAGGATTTTCGCGCCTACCAGTCTACCGCGAGAACCTTGACGACATCATCGGCATAATAATAGTAAAAGACCTACTCAGTTGGATAGGAAAGTCAGACTTGTCTACATTTTCGCTCGAAGAAACGATGAGAGAAGCTGTCTTAATTCCTGAATCGGGTTCGTGTGCAGGGTTGTTTAAGCTATTCAAGCAAAAAAAATCGTCTATGGCGATTGTAATTGATGAATATGGCGGAACAGCTGGCATTGTCACGGTTGAAGATTTGGTAGAAGAAATTATGGGAAGCATTCAAGACGAATATGACGGCGACGAAGATGATGTTGACTTAAAAATTAAACAAGTTGGCGAAAAGAACGGTAGCAAAAAATACAAGGTAGACGGCGAAGCCGACCCTGAAGAAGTTTTAGAATTATTCGGTTACGAACTTCCAGAAAATCACGAATACGAAACAATCGCTGGATTTGTGACTGACCTGTTAGGTTTTATTCCCGAAAATGGCGAAACACATCACGTGGATTATAAAGACCTGCGATTAGTCGCCACCGAAACTAAAGATAACTGCATTCACCGAATAATCGTGTATAGAAGTTAAACAAGAGTATCCCCCGCAAAACGGGCTTTGTAAAGCGAGAGTTGCAGTGTCGTTGGCTCTGCCAACGAGCAGGCAACTCGAAGTCTTGCCCGTTT
>WRGW01000097.1 GCA_009786985.1 Oscillospiraceae bacterium | reverse complement strand
CATTCTCATAATGATAATCTTTCGCCCAACGAAAAAGAGCAGATGGTTTTAAATTGAGGTGTTATTTTGTGTCTACTTTTAACAGTACAATCCACCGTTAAGTGTTTACGTTATTGAGTCACACTCTAGCCCCTTTATCGACAAAGACAGGATAGTTTTCAGTACCCTCGAGTGTTCGATAGCTTCCGAGTGTTACGTCTTTATCGGCGATTACGTGGTTCATTTCGCATTTTTCTCCAATGACGGCATCTTGCATGATGATACTGTTTTTGACAGTCGCGTGTTTGCCTATTTTTACACCTCTAAACAGAACACAATTTTCGACTGTACCCTCGATTATGCAACCGTCAGCTATTAGCGAATTAGTCACGCACGCACCTAAGCCGTATTTTGCAGGAGCTTCATCACGTATTTTAGTGTAAATCGGGCGCGACTCATCGAAAATAGCAGTGCGTTTTTCAAAATTCATAAGTTCCATATTCGCTTTGTGATAATTTATGATGCTATCAATTTGCGAATATGCCCCCTCATACTTATACCCGAAAATCTTTAGCTCTTTACAACTGTGTTGAATTATATCAACCTCAAAGTTATACTGGTTACGAGAAGCGGCATCGCGCACTGTATTCAAGAGAAACTCTCTACTCATCAAAAACATATTTAAGCTGACATTCGCTTCCGCTACTGGGGCTTCCTCTCCCTCGATTTTGCTGAATTTCGGACGAATCAAAACATCGTAAACCAAATCATCTTGATTGACGTTAAGTATCGTCTTAGTTTTTAATTCGTCATGAGTATAACTCCCTCTTCCGTAAACGGCAGTAATATCTGCCCCTTTCTGAATATGGTAATTTAAGATTTTTTTGAAATCGACGTTAGCGATAGTGTCACAATCGCACATTACTACGTATTCATCGGTCGAACGCTCAATAAATCGCTGAACATTCGCCAACGCTTCGAGTCGCCCTCTATATAGTCCACTTGAATTATGAACAGCGTTGCCGTATGGAGGTAGCAGAAGTAATCCGCCAGTTTTGCGCGACAAGTCCCACTCATTACCAGAGCCTAAATGGTCTAATAACGATTGATAGTTAGACTTTGTAATTACACCCACAGATGAAATTCCCGAGTTTACCATGTTAGACAAAGGGAAGTCAATCATTCGATATCGCCCTCCGAAAGGAACGCTTCCAGTCGTTCTAAGTTTAGTTAAATCGCTAATGGTATTATCGTGCATATTCGCAAAAATAATACCAGTTACGCTTTTTTCTTTTCCAGCCATAATTTTAACCCCTTTCACAATATTGTGTGAATAATATTTAAATTGATATCATTTACCATCAATCATAGCCTTAGGAGGAACTACAGTCTTCTTCTTGATTTCAACGCCGTGTCCTACTACTGCTACGCCCCAGTCATCTTTGTTGGTAATAGCTTCAGGGCGGTCACCGATTTTTGCATTATCGCCGATTACCGTGTCTTCGCCAATAATCGCATATTGCACCACTGCACCTTTTTTGATGTGTGAGTTCGGCATAATGATACTGTCATGAACTTTTGCACCTTTTTCGATTGTAACACCAGCGAATAAAATCGAAGAATCGACAAGTCCGTCAATATTGCATCCTTCTGAAATCATCGAGTTTTCGATTGTACAATTATCGCCACAATAATGAGGGGGCATAACAGCCGTCCTCGAATATACGCGCCAGTTCGGGTCATACAAATCGAGTGGGACTTTTGGGTTAAGCAAATCCATGTTCGCTTCCCACAAACTGTCGATTGTACCTACATCTTTCCAGTAAGAATCGAAGTTGTACGCTACCATTTTGCAACCATCTTTGAGCATATCGGGGATAATGTTTCCGCCGAAATCTTTCTTAGCTGTTTCGTCTTTTTCATTAGCGATGAGGTATTTTTTAAGCTTTTTCCACGAATAAATATAAACCCCCATTGATGCTAAGTTTGACTTAGGGTTCGCAGGTTTTTCAGCAAATTCAACGATTACGCCGTTTTCATCAGTTGCCATAATTCCGAATCGTGATGCTTCTTCCCATGGAACCTCAATTACCGCAATCGTAACATCAGCCTCTTGTGCTTTATGATGTTCGAGCATTTTGTCATAATTCATTTTGTAGATATGGTCGCCCGCTAAAATCGCTACATATTCAGGGTTGTACCTGTCAATAAAATTGATGTTTTGGTAAATCGCATTCGCAGTACCAGAATACCACGATTTTCCCCCCGAACTTTCGTAAGGTGCAAGCACATGAACCCCACCATGAGCCCTATCCAACCCCCATGGCTGACCGTTTCCTATGTACTCACACAGAACAAGTGGAAGATATTGAGTTAGTACTCCAACCGTATCAATTCCAGAATTGACACAGTTGGACAACGGAAAATCAATAAGTCTGTACTTCCCTCCGTATGGAACCGCAGGCTTTGCCATTTCTTGGGTTAGTGCATATAGCCTTGCACCTTGCCCTCCTGCTAAAATCATTGCTACACATTCTTTTTTTACGTGTTTCATGTGGCTATTTCCTTTCTATTTATAAATTCGCGGGGAATCAAGATTATTTGGTTACTACCATTCAAAATCAGGACGCCATCCCGAAAGATAACCTTCGCTGTAAGAGGCGATAAAAGGTTCACCGTAATGTTTGTTCAAAAATTCAAGAAATAAAGAATTGCGTCCGCCTTTAAGAATAAGAATCGAATCGCCTTTAAACCAATTTACGCGTGGAGCATCAACTTCAAAAAAAACATAAACATCGTCAAACTCGTAAGACCATCCAGCACCCCAACCGCATTCAGATAACATGGCAGCAGCACGTGTCATATCTGCGTTTGTTTCAAACACAAAAACAGAAAAACTATTACCAGGAATGTTTTGCTCGTCTTCAAACGAAATTATAGTTTGGACATAATCAATATCGCTAAATAAAAAATCGCCTCGTACACCAACACCCCAGTCAAAAATCAAGTTTGATTCTTGTATGTTTTGAACAAATTGCCCAAATCCTGAATTTTCACCATAAATTAACCTAAGTTTATTTAGTCCTATTCCCTGGTAAGCTTGCCATCTGTTGTCGCTGTCACAAAAGTCAAAATATCCAACAATTTGTTGCTCACCTAAACCTACCAATCCACGCAAGCCAAATAATGCATCACCGATGTCGAGGATATTGTTGTTATTAAAATCGTGTGAAACAACAGTTGCATTGTTTTCTAAACCGACCAAATCACGTAAAATTTCTACAACATCTCCAATATCGGCATAAGAAGTTTCGGGAAATTCGGGTTTGTCGCTTATATCGTTTGCAGATATAACAATTGCAAGCGACATCATCATTACAACACCAATCAAAATTGATACAATTTTTTTCATAATGTATACCTTTCTTTCATATTACAATACGAACATAGTTTTTTTGGCAACGTTTTACTTATTGAAAGTTCGGGTGTAATATTAAACCGCAACAAAACGCTTGCGTTTTGTAAGGATTAATATTGTACAACTGTTTCGGTTGTCTGCTATCAGCAGACGAGAAACAGGTACTTTTTGAGCAATGAAACTATTTTGCGACTTTGTCGCAAAAAGCAATAGTTTCATTGCGGAGCAATACCCCTGACGCTTTGCATCTGGTTCTCGCGCACGAAGTTGAGAGGGGGGACAGGGCGACTTGCCCTGCGGTGTTATCGAACATTACAAACCTATTCAATTAGGACTATTTCATAATGTTGTATAAGTTTTTATGTTATCGTTTTTTCAAAATCCATAAAACAAAACTCACTTCTTTGATTTAGACTTAGATTTTGATTTATTTCCATCTTTCACTCCATTTTTCTTATCATCTTTTTTAACTGCCTTCAAGAAAAACGCAGATGACGCTGGAATTTGTACAGTCAGTGAGTAGTGTTCATCGTGCATAGGGGTTTGAACTGAACTTCTGATTCCGTTAGTTTTGCCGTCGCCACCAAATTCTACATCATCAGTTGAAAATACTTCTTCATAATCGCAGAGATACGGTACACCAAAAGTGTATTCAGAGTGTTCGCGTGGCTGGAAGTTGCAGACAACAATCAGTTCATCTCCAGACGAGTTGATTCGTCTAAATACAAGTACAGAGTTAATGTTGTCGTCTGGAACAATCCACTTAAAGCCAGACCAGTCGCTTTCATTCTCCCACAGTTCACTTGATTCGAGGTAGAAGGCATTCATCCGTCTTGTAAACTCGTGAATTTTTTTATGTTCATCAAATTTGTCTACAATATCCCAATCAAGCCCAGTTTGATAGTTCCATTCTTTGAATTGTGCAAATTCCTGTCCCATAAACATTAATGTTTTTCCGGGATGACCTGCCATGTATGCCAAGAAAGTTCTAAAAGATGCCATACGTTTTTCACGTGGACCGCTCATTTTATCGAGCAACGAGCATTTTCCGTGAACCACTTCATCGTGTGAAATCGGGAGGATATAATTTTCCGAAAAAGCGTAATGGAACGAAAACGTAAGCATTCCGTGATAATCGTGCCTAAATTCTGGAGACAGGCTCATGTACGCTAACATATCGTTCATCCAACCCATGTTCCATTTGAAATTAAAGCCAAGCCCGCCGACTTCTGGTGGTTTAGTAACCATAGGCCATGCAGTCGATTCTTCGGCAATCATAAGGATGTTTGGGAAAACTTTAAATAGATTAGCATTGAGCTTTTTAAGAAACGCAATTGCTTCGATATTTTCATTTCCGCCGTCACGATTAGGGCGAAATTCACGACGGTCATAATCAAGATACAACATCGAAGCTACCGCATCGACTCTAAGCCCATCAATATGGTATTCTTTGAGCCAATAATAAGCGTTAGAGATTAGGAAAGATTGAACTTCAGCTTTGCCCCAGTCAAAAATCCTCGTCCCCCAGTTGTGGTGTTCGCGTTTGAGCGGGTCTGAGTATTCATAACAACATTCGCCATCAAATTCATATAATCCAGCTGCATCTTTTGGGAAGTGTGCAGGAACCCAGTCAAGAATTACGCCGATATCGTGACAGTGGCAATAGTCAATGAACTCCATAAAATCATGTGGCGTTCCAAAACGTGAAGTCGGAGCGTAGTACCCAATCCCTTGATACCCCCATGAGCCGTCAAACGGAAATTCCGCAATCGGCATAAGTTCGATGTGTGTGTATCCCATTTTCTTGACATATGGGACTAATCTGCTCGCAATGCTCATGTAATCGAGGAACTCGCCCTCGTCGCCTTTTTGATGCCATGAACCGAGGTGAACTTCATAGATATTCAAAGGCGAACGGAAGACATTCTGATTTTTGATTTTTTCTTGCCACTTTTCGTCTTTCCAGTTGTATTTAGAGATGTCATAGATTTTAGTAGCAGTGTTTGGGCGTGTTTCCATGTGAGTTCCGTAAGGGTCGGCTTTAGTCTGAATCATTCCAGAAGGTCCTTCAATTGAGTATTTATACGCATCGAATTTTTTTAGGTCTGGAATAAAAATTTCCCACACGCCAGTTGTTTCAATCAAGTTCATCTCATGGCAAGCTCTGTCCCAGTAATTGAAGTCACCAACGACACTAACGCTCCTCGCTCGTGGAGCCCATACCCTAAACCTATAGCCAGTTTTTTCGCCACAAATTTCAAAATGAGAGCCGAAAAACTTATATCCCTCCAACAATTCGCCTTCGCGATAAAGATGTAATGGGATTTTGTGTTCTTCTTTTATAGGTAAAATGTTACTCATAGGTGATATACCTGCCATTTCTTTTTAAAATGTTTTAATGATGTTTATGTCACCACATGATGTGTTTATGTATATTATAGTATACCATAACATTTACTGAAAATCAATGCTTTTGATTAAGTTTTACAATTCTGTCAGTTTTTGAGGCTATTTTTTGTACAAGTTGCACAAAAAGCTATATTCTGTAAAAAATGTTAGTCTATTTATTATAACATAAATTTAATATTTTTTCAAGCGTTTTTTGATATTTCGTTAAAAAATTGTGTTCATTCAAAAAGCCCCTTAATAAAAGACATATCTTCTACACGGGTTGCGTTTTCGAGAATGTCGCTCTCTAACTCCTTATAACTGCGAGGTACTATAAATAGATGTGATTCTTCGGTGAACAAAGACAACTCTTTAACCAACTCTGGAATAACATCGTTAGAACAATCACACGAACCAGTGCCACAAATAATAGTTACGTTTCTGCACACCACGAAATCGCCACGTGGAACATCAAATGTGTAAACTTGAAATTGTATCTCGTCATCGCAAAAAAAAGCCGAAACCAATACACTGCTGTTTCTTGAAAAATATTCGCCAACAAGCATGACATCATTCTCGCTCCAAACTGAGTGGGAGTATCTCAACCGATATATTTCCATAAATTTTTCTAAAGTCCAGTTTGGATTAAATCCTGGAAAAATTTCGAGCATTGTTGCACTCACAAATGGTGGTTCGTGAGAAGAAAAAGCACGCTGTGAACCTTGTCGTTTTTGACAAGAGTTGTTGCGGTATACATTAATCGACAAATTGCGAACGATTTTACCCAGATATGTCGCCAAATTTTCAGGGCGATGAGGTGGGATGGATTACCACGCTTTGAGATAGGCATCATTTACACTTTCTTCGCTATCCTGTAAATTATCTAAAAATTTTACAATTTTGCTTGACATATCACAAAAAATGTGATATAATGACCAAAATAAAGGAAATGTAGGATTTAAAGCCTATGAAGCCTGAATTAATCAGAATAAAAGGGGGAATTTGTTATGAAACAATGTAAAATCAAATCCAAATTAAGCAGAGTGTTGTCTGTATTTTTGGCACTTGTTATGATATTTGTTATGATACCACCAGTTGGAGTTGTGGCGGGCGAGTTTGAATTGGTTGACCAGAGTTCGACACTCTCAGAAGAGTTGAGAGTGCGTGTTTTAAACGATTGGTTAGCAAACTCATTCGGAGAACGCCCAGTATATAACGGAACTAACGCCAGAATCGCAGTCTATCTCGGAACGTATAACGGTAACGTTGTCTTTGTCCCTGAAACGACCGTGCGTTGCGTGTTCCCAGCACACAATCAAACTATTTTAGGTCTTGATTTCGCATACGGCAATAGAATCATGGTCTGGAACAATGGTGAAGTTAATAGACTATCAGTCGGGTCTTGGGGTGCGATTGAACGTGGGTGGATAACAGAACAGGACGTTCATAGAATCCATGTTGTAGCAAAAACGTCGCCACTTCCACGTCATATGCTAATTGAAAATATTCCGGTGGATATAGAAGAAAGAATTAAAGCCGACTTTTGGATAAAACATTCTTCGTCTATGTCTGATGGTGACTTCGTGTGGGTTGCTCGATACCTCGGAACGTATGATGGCAGACTCGCCGTAGTTATGAATGGTAGTGCATTTATGTATGCAACGGCTTTATATTCAGAAACTGTTAATGGGCTTACGTTCAATTATCCGCACGTTGGGCCGTTTATCATGATTTGGAGTGATGGCGAATTTTATAGGCTTGCTTCCGCTTTTAACTCTGAATTGATAACACCTGAAGATTTGAAACAAATTCATTTGCGTTGGACACGCAGAAATGGATTTATGTTGTGTGATTTTTGTCTTAACCCTGATTGCAGTCCGTGTGACGGTTGTGATGGAACTATGTGTGATTGTTACTGTGTTACATTATGTTGCTTCGACCCTGATTGCACTCACGGACAGTGCGATGATTGTGGTGAATGGAGTTGTTGGTGGGGGGGTTGTGTATGTCCGAGTGTACCCAAAATATGCGAACGTTGTTATGAAATCAACTGTGAACGTGATGATTGTGATGTAACTGATTGCGAACATGATTTTGGTAAGTGGACTGTTTACACTCCAAAAACTTGTGTGACTGCTGGTATTAAAAGAAGAGTTTGTACTGATTGCACGTTCTATGAAAAACAAACCGAAAAAGCACGTGGGCATAAATTTCCATCAATCACTACACGTAACTCGAGAGTACAGTGTGGAAATACCACTCGTAATCTGACTTGTAAATATGATGATTGTAGTTCGGTCAAAGCGGTATCTGTCCCTAGGCACTTGAGAGATTGTAACTCTAACACTTGTAGAACTTGCAGTAGTGGTAATCAGGCTAATAACAATAACAACAACAATCAAGGCAATAACAACAAAACAAAGTCACCATCTGATGGAATCCTCACGCCAGAGTTTATTAACAGTATTCGTGAAGGAAATAGTCGCATAGAAATTACTCTTCCATGTGGAACACGCCTTGTAATCGACCCACGTGATATTCCAGCGGACGTGACTAACATCAACATAAATGCAAATATTAACATTCGTACTAACGGAAGTCGCCCTGATGGAATCCCGCTTAATAGCATTATGCTCGAACCAGTATCGACTGAAAACTTTGATTTTAATGTCAACTTTATAGTGACAAAAGAACAGCTTAAATCAGCAGGTGTGGCTGCTGAAAACGTGCAACTCTTCCACATAAAACCAGACGGAACGGTAGTTCAAGGACTTGGAAGTGTTACTTTTAATACCGACGGCTCTGTAACGGTGACAACTGATAGTGCTTTACCGCATATTCTTGTGGCAGTGAATGCTGGTCACGTTACTGGCGGTGAATCTATTTCGATTGCTGATGCACTCGCAATTTTGCGATATATCGTAGGGCTTGACAGTGTTCTTGATAATAATGCAATCGCATATGCCGCTGCAACTGTTGTTGACCCGACTGGCAAAGTCAGCATAGCTGATGCACTGGCGATTCTAAGATTTATCGTAGGTTTGCCAAGTGAATTAGATTAAGACAACAAATCACAAAACCACTCTTGATTTAGGTCAAGAGTGGTTTTTATAAAGGTGGTGAGGTTTAATGTCCGTATTGAAAAAGCTAAGACTGAAAAATTTAAGAAATCAAAACTCGCTATCAAAAAGCCTTAGGTATTTTCTGTTCACGTCTGGAATCGCAGGTTTATTCACTGGCATTTCAAGGTTATCTGTAGGTTTTTCGGAATGGTACGCAATAAATATCTATCCATTATTTGTAAAAACAGTCGGGCGTTTTTTTTGTTTTTTCTCGTTTTCGTTTGCAGAGATAATCATACTTTTGTTAATAGCAGGAGTATTAGTCTGGCTTGGAATAACTATCACAAAGCTCATAAAAATTCGCCGTGAATCTCGTTGCAATAGATTGAGACTGTTCGGTCGAATGTCGCTTATACCGCTTTGTGTAGCGTCTACTTTGTTTCTTAACTTTGTTTTATTTTGCGGAATAAACTATAACCGTCGCACTTTTTACGATAAGCAGGAGATTGAGTCCTATTTTACACGCACTACGCTTGACGAATGGAAGGTGTACCTCGCTTTACTTCAGAGTTTCTATGAAACTTATCCGCAGATTTCTTCTTATATCCACAGAGATGAAAACGGTGTATTTGTATTGAGTGATTTGCAAGAAAACCAGTTGACAACTTCAACCACAGCGGCAATGGCGAGATTAGCACAAGATTTTCCGCGGCTTGATGTGCATTTTCCACGCCCAAAGCCAATTCGGTTTCTCGCTGAATTTATGTCGGATGCTTTTCTGGTAGGTTTTTATTTTCCACTGACTATGGAGGCAAATTTTAACAATATCGCGCCTGATAGTGATAGAATTATTTCAGCATTGCACGAATTAGTTCATGTCGCTGGTTTTATGCGTGAGGATGAGGCTAATTTCATTTCATTTATAGCTGGGCGTAATAGTGGTGAACCTAAACTCATCTATTCGGCATATTTATATGCCTTTTCACAGTTGAGAAACTACGGATTGCAGCCACTCACCCCAGAGATGTATGCACAGCTCCCCGAATATTTTCAACAGCTTTTTGATGCCTTTTCCGATGGTGATAATTGGATTTATTATGAGGATTCAGAAAACATGATTTTTTATGCCGAGCTACTTCACCCAAAACAAATTCAGGTGGATTTGGCGGCACGGAGTGATTTTTGGTGGGGGAGAATGAATACCGTCACTCATGTTTATGATGATGGCGAAATAATTGATATTGTCATCACTGAAAACACAATAGCACAAGCGATTGCAGAAGTTTCTGTCGCCACAAACGATGCGTTTTTGCAAGCTCAAGGATTAGAAGATGGTGTTTTAAGTTATGGCAGAATGGTAGATTTGTTATTTGCAACTGAGCTTATGAATATATCCGATTGAGCTTTTGAATACTATTTTTTCACGTTTTTTGCCTTATCAAGCGGTCAAAGCCCGCTCTAATGGGTTTTGTCGCAATACTTGAGCTGTGTGTGTTGAATAATTCCCTCGTTAGGTATACATCATAAGACATTCAATTTCGCTCTCGTTTAGACCAGGGTTCAAAGTTCGGTTGATTGCGGCGGAAATCACACGTGCGTAATGATTTACGATTATATCGATATTACGAGGAACTACCATAAAAGGTTCACCACTGATAAGGCTTTCCTCTTGCCAGTCAATCACAGTAGGAACGCCGATTGCTATCACTGGAACGCCAAAGATTTTTTGCGATATTTCTAAACGATTGTTTTGAACCCCGCTCCCTGGTGAAATTCCAGTATCCGTTAGCTGAATTGTTGTGCCGAGCCTTTGGGTACTGTTACAAGCCAAGCTGTCTACTACTAATAAACAATCAGGGCGAATTCCTTTAGCGATAAATTGAAGTTGTTGTGACGTTTCAATTCCAGTCTGCGCCATTACTCCTGGTGTGATGGAATAAACTTCTTTCATTCCGAGTTCTACAAATTCGTTTTTTAGCTCGACGTTGCTTGCAAAATGCCCCGTTGCCAGAACTTTGTTGACTGCACGCACACCTAGTGAGTCTGGTGTGATGTTTTCATTCCCCAGCCCCGCTACTAAGATTTTTTGGTTATGACTTAATTCAGGTAACATCTTTGATAACACTTCTGTTAGAGCGGCTATGTCTTTTTCGGTATCTAATTCTTTACAGAAGATTGTTTCGTAATTGCCTTGTGGTTTAGGCTGTTTTTCGTGTGCTAAATCAGTTCTCATTGCTTTTACTCCTACATTTTCCTTGATTTTTATTAAAAACTTTTCAAAAACACTTGCATTTTACAAAATAATGTGTTATAATGTATCATATAGTGTTATGCGTAATTTTTATTACGTTATACAGATAGTAATCAAAAATTAAGGTGAAGGAGGTGGAAATTTTGGCTAACATTAAATCTGCAAAGAAAAGAGTGCTAGTTTCAAGACTTAGACAAGAGCGTAACAAAGCTCGTCGTACAGAAATGAGAACAATGCTTAGAAGAGCAAGAGCGGAAGAAGCTACAACTGAACAACTTCAAACTGCAACAATTTCAGTTGCGAGAGCGGCAAGCAAAGGTCTTATTCATAAAAATAAGGCTGCTCGCCTAAAATCTCAATTATCTAAAAAACAAAACGCTTTAGCGTCTAATTAATTTTTAACCCTCATCTGATTTTTTGGATGAGGGATTTTTGTATCTAAGAATCTCTTTTAACAGCCCTTTAACGTAATTTTTTTTGTAAAACCTATTGACAAACTAAGTATACTATTATATAATAATAAGTTGAAGAGAATAATTGAAGAAATAGATGTATTTTGAGAGGAGAGTGTTGAATGAAGCACGTTACAGAAAAAATTGAGGACATCTGCACAACGTTTAAGACAGACTTATCGCGCGGGCTTTCTACAGAGCAGGTAACAAACAGACAAAATGAGGTTGGACTGAATGAATTTGAGGAAGAAAAGAAAGATACGTTACTTAAAAGGGTTCTTCACCATTTGTGTGAAATACCCACGCTAATCCTTATGGCTGCTGCTGCTATTGCGGCGTATATGGCGATTTTTGTTCCCCCTGAAACAATCGGGCGTGGATGGCCTAAGGTTATTGTTATTATGACTATTGTTATAATTAACGTAACTCTTGGGGTTTGGCAGGAGAGCAAGGCAGAAAAAGCACTTGAAGCTCTCAAAAAAATGAATTCGTTCAAGACTACTGTAATCCGTAATGGCAACAAACAAATAATCGATGCAAATCAATTAGTACCGGGGGACGTTATTGAGCTAACCGCTGGTGATGTAATCACGGCTGATGCTCGTTTAATCGAAGCGAGTAGCCTTCAAGTAGAAGAGGCGGCACTCACTGGAGAAAGCCAGCCAGTCGAAAAAGACCCAGACGCAATAATCGAAGATGATGCACCTTTGGGTGATAGATTCAATATGGTATACTCTGGATGCTTGGTGACTGGTGGTCGTGCAACGGCGTTAGTTGTAGCGACTGCTATGAAAACAGAGATGGGTAAAATCGCAAAACTTTTGAATAATACCCAAAAATTAAAAACGCCTCTTCAAATAAGATTAAAGCAACTTGCTAAACGGATTTCGGCGTTGGCTCTTCTTGCGGGGCTTGCGATGTTCTTGATTGGGTTTTTCTTACACTCTATAAATCCGATGACTGGTAATTACCGTGATTTCGCTGACACTTTAATTTTGGCAGTAGCACTCGGGGTTGCGGCTGTTCCAGAAACACTCCCGATTATCGTTACGATGACACTTTCTTACAGTGTTTTCAACATGGTGGCAAAAAAGACGATTATCCGAAAAATTCCAGCTGTAGAAACAGTTGGAAATACGTCGGTAATCTGCTCTGACAAGACTGGTACACTTACTCAAAACAAGATGAAAATCAGGAAAATCTGGCATTCTTGTTATGAACCAGTGTCGGTCAAAGAAATCAAAAAAGAACTTGATGACCATCACAAAAAACTAATCGAAATGCTCGCCGTTTGTAGTAATGCTACAATTGAAGTTAGGGGCGATGATGATGAACACGTAATAGGAGACCCTACTGAAATTGCGATTATCAGGCTTTTGCACGACTTAAAGTTAGACCGTGTAGTGGCTGAACGTGACTTCCCGCGGATTCATGAATTGCCGTTTGATTCTGGACGAAAACGCATGACAACTGTTCACCATGTAGATGAGGCTGATAGTGACTATTACCTCGTAATTACCAAAGGTGCATTTGATAGAATCCCTGTGAATTGGGACGAAGCTCCTTGGTTTCGTGAAAAAGCCACACAAATTCATGATTCGTTTGCTGAAAAAGCACTTAGAGTAATCGCAATCAGTTTCAAAGTTTACGATAAAAAACCTAAGGATATGAGTATTGAAGCTCTTGAAAAAGACCAGCATTTCTTAGGTCTTGTAGGAATGATTGACCCGCCACGTCCTGAAAGTGCTGAAGCTGTAGCGATTGCTAAAGACGCTGGAATCCGCACAGTTATGATTACTGGTGACCACGTTGAAACCGCTAAAGCGATTGCCAAAGAAATCGGTATTATGGAAGAAGGCGACAAAGCTTTGACAGGAGCGCAGCTTTCTGAAATGGATGAGAAGGCTTTGGCTAATGAAGTTAGAAACGTATCGGTATACGCACGTGTAAGCCCTGAAGATAAAATCAGAATTGTTCAGGCGTGGACCGCTCAAGGTGAAGTTGTTGCTATGACTGGTGACGGTGTAAACGATGCTCCAGCGTTAAAAGCCGCCGATGTTGGTGTTGCGATGGGCATTACTGGTACTGAAGTTTCTAAAAACGCTGCCGATATGGTCATTACTGACGATAATTTCGCTACGATTGTTGAAGCTGTATCTGTTGGGCGTACAGCGTATGATAATATCAGGAAGACAATCGCTTTCCTACTAAGCGTAAACTTTGCGGAAATCTTTATCCTGCTTGCGGGAATGCTTGTGGTAGGTGTATCCCCGCTATTGGCATTGCAGATTTTGTTAATCAACGTTGTTTCTGACGGAATCCCAGGCTTCTTCTTGGCTTTTGAGAAACCAGAGAAAGGTGTTATGAAACGTAAACCATTAAGCAAAGGTTCAGGGATTTTCTCGGCTGGACTTGGGGCAAAAATCGCTCGAGGTTCAATCTGTTTTGTGATTTTGACGCTTGGAGCGTTCTTCTTAGGTGCATACGTATTGCCAGCCCCTGACCATATTACAGCAGCATCGTACAGCACAATAGTCGAAGATGGAACGGCGTTTTATTCAATCGGAATTTCGATGGCGTTTATTGTTCTATCATGGGCATCTGTAATAAACATCTTTAATGTTCGTAGCGAACTTTCGATTTTCAAAGTAAGCCCTTTTGATAATAAAGGAATCACTTTTGCTGCACTTGGAACAATCGGTTTTACGCTTATGGTTGCATTGATTCCACCAGTTGCCGAAATCTTCGACATAGAAACTGGACTGACAACTGTTCATTGGGCGGTAATGGTCGGGCTTGCACTTATGCAGATTGTTGTAGGTGAAGCTCACAAATTGTTGTTTGTAAAGAACCTTGACGTGGAGGAATAGGAGAAAGCCTGATGACTCAAAAAGAACGAATGCTCGCTGAATTGCCGTACAAAGCATGGGAAGATGGGTTGACTGAATCGCGGATTGCTAATAAGCTACGTTGTCAAGAATACAACACACTTCGTGCTGATGATTTCAAACGAAAAGATGAGTTAATTCGTCAAGTTTTAGGCAAAACTGGTAAAAAATTATGGGTTGAATCTCCGTTTTATTGTGATTATGGTGAAAATATCGAAGTTGGTGATAATTTTTATGCCAACTTCAACTGTACGATACTTGATGTTGCAAAAGTCACGATTGGCGATAACGTTATGTTTGCACCGAACGTGTCTTTATATACGGCGGGGCATCCACTTCACCACGAACCGCGCAATAGTGGCTATGAATACGGAATCGGGATTACAATTGGTAACAATGTCTGGATTTGTGGCAATACGGTGGTCAACCCTGGTGTAAGTATAGGGGATAATACCGTAATCGGTTCAGGTAGTGTGGTGACTAAAGATATTCCAGCTAACGCGGTGGCGGCAGGGAATCCTTGTAGAGTTATACGTAAAATCACTGACGAAGAGCGTAAGTATTATTACAAAAATCGGGAATTTGAGGAATTTTAGAGGTTTTAGTGAAAATAGATATAGCAACTTTGTTTCCTGAAATGTGTGAGAGTTATCTAAAAGAAAGCATAATCGGGCGTGCGATAGATGGGGACAAAGTCAAAATCGCTTGTCACAACATTCGTGATTACGCTGACAATAAGCATAATCGGGTAGATGATAAGCCTTATGGCGGTGGAACTGGTATGGTAATTCAGGCTCAACCGATTTATTCCTGCATAAAATCAATTCCTCAAAATGAAACAGCACATCTGATTTATATGAGCCCTCAAGGCGAAACGCTTAATCAAGAATTGGTAAAAGAATTAGCGAATCAACCACACCTCATAATCCTCTGTGGGCATTATGAGGGGGTGGATTGTCGTGTGCTTGAAGAATTGAGGTTCAGAGAAATAAGTGTCGGCGATTTTGTGGTGACTGGTGGTGAACTCCCCGCATTACTCTTAACAGATGCTGTAGTTCGTTTGCAAGACGGGGTTTTGCCAGACGAATCAGCGTATATCTGTGATAGCCACTGGGATGGGTTGCTAGAACATCCTCTATACACACGCCCTGAAATCTGGCGTGAAAAAAGCGTCCCAGAAGTTTTGCTATCGGGGCATCATGCCGAAATCAAAAAATGGCGTTTGGAACAATCCAAGGCTACAACATATAGTAAAAGACCTGATTTACTTTCGTGAACAACAAAAACTGATAATATTTTTGTATAATTTGTACATTTTTTTAAAAAATATTGTTTTATGTTTAGGTAATATGAGTATTGACTAAACTGAAAATAACACGTATAATTATATAATGAGGAAATAAACACACCAGTTGCCAGTCGCAATAGTCACATAAGACATTTCAAGATGTTGTGGAATTGGCTTATAAAATTATTGAAAGTTTGGGTGTAAACCCCCAACACTCTGTGTCGGTTTTCACGAGCAAGGCGAGAGGTGTGCAGGGAGAGTCTGTCAAGCAGGCAAAAAGCCTGCTCTTCGTGAGCTTTGCCCTGCGCGGTGTTACCGAACATTAACATGGGGTCACTTAATAAGAGTGTGTTTTTTTATAAGAAAGGTGGTATAATCAATGTACACTAAAGAAACTACTGTAAAGAATCAAGTAGGTCTCCACGCAAGACCAGCAACGTTTTTCATTCAAGAAGCGAATGAATACAAATCTTCAATTTGGGTTGAAAAAGAAGAACGTAGAGTAAACGCAAAAAGTCTACTCGGAATACTCTCTCTCGGAATCACTGAAAATTCTACAATCAAAATCATCGCTGATGGTGCAGATGAAGAAGAAGCAGTAGAAGGACTTGTAAAACTTGTTGAAGGCGGATTCGCTGAATAAAGTCAAACAAGAGTTCGTTATAAGAGGGAATTTACTTCCCGCTAATAACGAGCTTGACGAAAGCAAAGCTCTTCAAGTTACCAAACAAAATCAATTTAAAACGGCGTACTTGCTTGCGATAACGTGAGTAGTACGTCTGATTTTGCATTAGCGAAGAACTAAATATGTAAGGAATGGTCATAATTATGAAAGCATTGATAATCGGCGGTACTGGAATAATCAGCACTGGAATTATGAAACAATTATCTAAAATGCCAGAATGGGAGCTGTATATATTAAACCGTGGAAATCGCCCTGATGTAAAAATCCCTGATAATGTAAATATAATCACTTGTGAAATGAGCGATGAAAAGAAAGTGAGTGAGCTAATTAAAGATTATACTTTTGATGTAGTCGCCGATTTTATTTCGTTCGTTCCAGCACAGCTTGAAAGTCGTTACCGATTATTCAAAGACAGGTGTAAGCAGTTTATTTTCATTAGTTCGGCTTCAGCATACCAAAAACCTTTGTCGGATTATCGTGTAACAGAATCTACGCCGTTATCTAATCCTTATTGGGGTTATTCACGTGATAAAATTGCGTGTGAGGAATACTTGATGGAGCGTTATAGAGATGACGGATTTCCGATTACAATCGTTCGACCGTCGCATACGTATGATGATAAATATATCCCGCTGGGGGTTCACGGCGACAAGGGTTCGTGGCAGGTTGTTAAACGAATGCTCGAAGGTAAACCCGTAATAATTCATGGCGACGGAACGTCACTCTGGACTATGACTCATAACTCTGATTTTGCTAAAGGTTTTATAGGACTTATGGGTAATATTCATGCGATTGGTGAAAGTGTACAAATCACTTCTGATGAGAGTTTGACTTGGAATCAGGTTTATACAGCGATTGCACGTGTGTTAAATGTCGAGCTAAAGCCGTATTATGTACCGAGTGATTTTTTGTCAAAATGTTCTGGTTATGATTTTACTGGCTCTTTAATCGGAGATAAGGCAAATTCTGTTGTGTTTGATAATACAAAACTCAAGCGATTAGTTCCAGAATTTGTCGCAACAAAACGTTTTGACCAAGGCATTCGTGAAGTAATCGAAAATGTGCTTTCTAATCCAAATCTACAGGAACTTGACCCTGAATTTGATAATTGGTGCGACAGAGTGATTTCTGCAATGGAAGACGCTGTTAAGAAAGTATAATGAAAATATATTTCCTCATAGCACGTATTTTAGCAGGTCTGGTAATCATTGTATTGTGGTCTGTGCGGATTGACGGAAGCCCGCTGTTAGGAATCGTGTTTGTATTAGCATTAACTGCGACCTCTGCTATACGGTATCGATTTGTGGCTTATAAATGGCTTCCGTTTATTGAAGTTGCAATTACTGTTCCATTTGCATTTTATTGGTTGCCCGCTTGGTTTGGTTTGCTTTTTCCGACAATCGGTTTTGTTGAATCAAAGTGGGTGGTACTCGAAAACGAGCTTACTTTGCAGAATATTGAAATTAACGCCAAGCTCCTAAAACTCCTGCGTGAGCGTTCTGAAACTAATGTGCAATTAAAAAACATTGCTCGTTTGACTGAACTTAACGAAAGAACGAGAATTGCACAAGACATTCATGACCATGTGGGGCATGAAATCGCAGGCGCACTCTTAGCTTTACAGACTGCTGATAGTATTTATGGCGGTGAATCAGCTAAATCTTTGTTAGAGCAAACTATACAGCGTTTAGAACAAGCATCAGCGATTTTGCGCGAAACGGTCTACAATCTAAAACCATCATCTGTTAAAAATGATTCTGGCTTTGTGAAATTGAAAGAGTTTAGCGAACTATGCGATGAGTTTTCGTTTTGTGAAGTAGAATTCCAAAACAAAATCGAAACCAAAGATTTTACTAAATTTGATGAAATCGCAGAATTTGATAGTGTGATGGGGTTGTTTTGTACTAATCTAAAAGAAGCACTCACTAACGTGTCGCGCCATTCAAACGCAACTTTAGTGCGAGTTGAACTCGATTCAAATCGTAGCTATTTTAGAATGAGTTTTGATGACAATGGAACGACTTCTCAAAAATCTACGTCTTCACTTCATTTACGTTATTCAAAAGGACTGGGGCTTGCTGGAATGAAAGAGCGTTCGAGGAAAATCGGTGGAAATCTAACAATCAGCACAGAAAATGGATTTAGAATTGTGTGTATTGTGTCAAGAAAATGTGCTTTCATTGAGGAATTGGAGGGTAAAGAGTGAAATTACTAATAGTAGATGACGACGCTCTAATCAGAGATTCTCTGCAAATCCTGTTTGAAAACAAAGAACCCGATTGGTCAGTCTATACCGCCGAAAACGGTCTGGTCGCTTTTGAGTTATGTAAGCAAGATGAAACCGTTCCAGATGTAATTTTAATGGATATACGAATGCCAGTGATGGACGGAATCGAAGCTACTAAAAAAATTAAATCAGATTTTCAAAATGTACGAATCGTGATGCTAACTACTTTTAGTGACGAGGGATATATCGCTTCTGCGATTAAAGGAGGGGCGGATGGTTATCTTTTAAAGAGTACGCCCGCTGATGGGATTATTGAACGCATTCGCGCGGTACAAAAAGGAGCATTGGTTTTCGATAAAGGTGTGAAATTAAATTCTGCTGTAGAATTATGTGGTGCAAAAGAATTGCCAGAACGCCATTTTACTGAACTAACCGAGCGTGAAAACGAAATTCTGTCCCTAATTGCGACTGGATTGTCTAACAATGAAATTGCCGCTAAACTTTTTTTGTCGCAAGGAACAGTTAGGAACGCAGTTTCGCAGATTTTAGAAAAATTAGGGTTACGCGATAGAACACAACTCGCCGTGCATTATTGGCGAGGAAATACTTGATGAATAAATGCTATGAAATTCAAGTCAGGGTCGCATACGGCGACTACACAGCAAACGCTGCGGATTGAAAATGTAAAGCATTTTCAACTTATATAGTCGATTAATAGTTAAAACAAATTAATGAAAGGAAAAATTATAATGAAAGTTATATTTTTAAAAGATGTACAAGGTTCAGGTAAAGCAGGCGAAGTCAAAAATGTTAAAGATGGCTACGCTCGTAATATGTTATTCCCACAAGGATTAGCAGTTGAGGCAACTAAGCCTAATATGGCAATGCTCGAAGAAAAGAAAGCTGCTCTGCAAGAACAAAGACGGCAGGAATTAGTGTCGGCAGAAAAAATCGCCGAAAAGATTAACGGGAAAACATTTAAGATTTCAGCAAAAGCAGGAGATAGCGGAAAACTTTTTGGTTCGATTACGGCTAAAGATATAGCGGTCGCTCTTAAAAATGAAGGCTGTGAAATTGACAAACGCAAAATCACCGTTAAAGACGACATTAAGTCTTACGGGACTTATGAGGTTGAAGCTAAAATCCATTCCGGAGTGGTCGCTAAATTTTTTGTCAATATTTGTGCGTAAACGGTTGACTTTTTTTGATTTTTATGTTACAATATCTCATATTATGAATTTTTGAGGGATAATATAAATGATAAAGAGCAAAATCAGCCATAAAACACTCTTAGTTATGTTTTGTGTTATTGTTTTGGTTGTTATTGGAATTGTAACTTCTTTTATGTTCGGTGCGTTTGGATTAAGGGGTTTTTTTGAGAATACACCAGTGGCGGCTACTAATATAATTAGCGTCTATGTTGGCGATGAACTCCCATCGCCGTGTTCGTGGTTTGATGATTCAGTCATTTCAGCTACTGATTTAGCTTATGTCGAGAATACTACGAATGCAAGGATTGTGGATTTCTACGAACCCGAAAATTTAATCGGTGTTACTGACACGCCTGGGCGACATACTGTGGTATTGCGACTCGAAAGTGGCGAAAGTAGCGAACTGTACACGATGTTTCTACAAGTAGTTGATAATGTACCGCCTACTGCAACACCAGTCAACATAAGTGTTCCGATTGGCGAGGTTGTAGAAAGCTTTGGCGGGAACTTAGATGAAGATTCAGAAAGAAATGAGGGTTTACTTGTTCCCTCTGATTTTTACACTGATTTATTTGACCATTCTTCGACTACATCAGAGTTCCTACAAGCTCCAGACCTAAGCGTTTTTGGAACGCAGGAGGTTTTGGTTAAAATCACCGATTTTTATGGAAACTACACGATTGTGGAGGCTGTGTGTGAGGTTTTCTACATAATTCCAGAGGTTATAATCGAGAGGGTTGTGGTTTCTGAAACCGCACTAACTTTGAGTGATTTTGACGTTCTTGATTTTGTTTCGTTTGAAACGTTGTCTAATTTTGAAGGCGAAATTACTCTGCAAGCACCTGAAACTTTGCCAGAAAATTTTAGCAGGAGTGTAGGTGAGTTTGAGATTTGGGTTTTGATTGATGGAGTTGCTTATCAATCAAAGATTTCTGTAATTGACACCACACCTCCAGAAGCGACCAGTGTTTTAGGGCGTTGGATTTTCTTGGGTGAACGTGCTGATAGTAGTACTTT
Source organism: Oscillospiraceae bacterium (assembly GCA_009786985.1). Classification (GTDB taxonomy): domain Bacteria; phylum Bacillota; class Clostridia; order Oscillospirales; family Ruminococcaceae; genus Ruminiclostridium_E. Next base: position 8,514 of record WRGW01000097.1, on the reverse strand, counting down.
CTTTACAACTATTCCAGATGAATATGAGAGCATTACCTCGGAGTTTGTAAACTCTCCAAACTGGGATTATATTGGTGTGCAATCTATAACGGTCCGTGTGAGTGATGGTTGTGGCAATTATACAATCGTCGAGTCAGAGCTTTCGATTTTGCATGATATAACCCCTCCAACGATTTTGGGAGCTAGAGATTTTTCGGTAAGAGTGGGTACTACTGTGGCGTTTCGTTATGGTGTCACAGTTGTTGACGATTTAGACCCTTCGCCTGAATTATTTGTAAATGCTGATGCCGTGAATTTGAACAGAGCTGGAACGTATCCGCTAGTCTTTACCGCACGTGATAGATCGGGGAATACGTCGAGCGTTACTGTAAATGTTCGTGTGACTGAAGTGTCATCTAATGACCTATACAACCTCGCTGATAATCGATTGCATAGCCTTGGTGTATTTAATACTAACAATATGATTGAACGTGCAAGGCTTATTCATAGATATGTTCGTGCGAATATGACATATGTTCGCCGAATCGGTCCTGGAGAAATGTCTGATATTCAATTTGCGTATTCGACTTTACGTAGCATGAGGGGGAACTGTATCGCAACACAGCGAGTATCAGAAATCTTGTTACGACGAGCAGGAATCGAAAACATGAGAATCAGAAATAGCGATAACACACATTCTTGGAACTTGATTAAAATAAATGGTAACTGGTATCATTATGACGCAACTTGGTACAATAATTGTCATTATGAAGGTAGTTTTATGTTCACAAACGAAACAGCACGAAGAATTTCGCCAAACAGAAACAATCGTTATGATAGCTTTGATACAACTGGATTGCCAGAAATACAGTAATGCTAAACAAGGGCTAAAATGAGGGAATTCATTTCTCTCATTTAGCCTGACGAATCAGCGTGTTGTGTCAAACAATTTAGGCGTAGTGCCCCCCGAACTTTCAATAAAGAGGTCTAATGAAAAATGATGGAAAATAGAAGAACAGATAGTTCGCGCGGACAGCGTGTTCACCGTAGTAAAAGAATGTTTAGAAAAACACGGAGTGGCAGTTTTAGAAACACTCGCCGAATGATTTTTGGGGTAGTGTTTGCTGTGTGTTTTTTGCTTGCAACTGGTGTTGGTGGGATAATATTTTGGATTTGGTATAACACACCGGTGTTTACTGAAGAACCAGTTAGCATTTATATGGGAGAAGAAATTCCCGCTCCGACTGAGTGGTTCACACGACTCAGAGGAGAAGCTGTTTTCGGAAGCGTGAACAGTGTTGATGGCGAAAGCGAACTCTGTTTTTCGGAAATAAGCGTTATACCAGGAGTACATTCCCTCACAATACTCACTGATGGGGGTTCGACACTGCATGAGGTTGAATTGAACGTCATCGATAATGTCGCTCCTGTTGCTAACCCTGTTAATGTGACTTCGCCTGTAGGAATAGAACTCTCACCGTCTGACTTTTATAGCGATTTGTTCGACCACTCTGAAACGACATCAAAATTCTTGAAGGAACCTGATATCGAAGTCGCTGGAATTTATGAGGTTATAGTTCAAATAACTGATTCTTACGGAAATTATACTGTGATTGAGGCTTTGTGTGAAATCTTTAACGTCACTGAAAGTATAACAGTTGAACGTGGTACTCCTGCGTTTTTTGTGCTTAGTGACTTCGCTTCTTTTACGAGAAATAGCTTAATTGCACCAGAAGATGTTATTCTTGAAATGGATTTACCAGATGATTTTTATAAAACAGTTGGCGTTCATGATGTTGCGATTGTTGTAGAAGGGGTTCGCCACTATTCTAAGATTGAAGTGGTTGTGACGACTCCTCCGAACGTAGTGCCAGTCACTGTTACTCGATTTGTTAATGAACCTAATCCTCAAGTTGAAAGTTCAGCTTTTTTTAGAGTTCCAGACGAGTATGCTTGTGAATATATCGAACTTACATCTGAATTTGTCACTACTCCTAATTGGAGTAGCGAGGGTTCACATCCAGTAACAATTCGTGTTTTAGACCAGTTTGGTAATACGGCTGAAGTCGATGCTACACTACAGATGGTTACTGTTACTGAACCACCAGTTATTAATGGGACGCGTGATTTTTCGGTGCTACTTGGTAATTCGATTGCGTTTCGTCACGGAATAACTGTTACTGATGCTTATGACCCTAATCCGCACTGGGAAATCGATTCAAGTGCGGTGGTTTCTAACCAAGTGGGGGTATATCCAGTCACTCATACTGTAACTAATAGAGCAGGACTTTCTACGAGTGTTACAATTAACGTGCATATAGTTGACGTTGAAGAAGGCGGCTTGGCGGTATTAGTTCAACAACGCTTAAATGAACTCGGCGTTTTTGAGACTAATAATATGATAGAAAGAGCAAGGCTTATTCATCGTTATGTTTTTTACACTATGACTTATCAGAATAACCCGTCTAACCCGAATGACGAGGTTCGTTTTGCTTATAACACGCTCCGTGGTATGCGTGGTAACTGCATCGCCTCACAACGTGCTGCCGAGGCTTTGTTAACTGGTGCAGGAATCGAAAACGTAAGGATTCACAATACAGTTGCTTTCAGCCATGCTTGGAATCTGATTAACATTAACGGAACATGGTATCATTTTGATGCGTCAAGATTTAGATATTGTCGCGGTTCTCAAGATACGCATATGTTTAGTGCCGCTCGTGCTGCTCAGCTAAATCAGACGCGTGCTAATGTCTATACCTTTGATGAATCTTTATTCCCAGTAGTGTCATGAATGGGGGACGTATGAAAAATAGTGAGTTCGATAACGAAAAAATCGAATCTGTTAAGGAGACTATCTCAAAACCGAATAGAAAACAACTTATCTGCAAATATTTGGCAGTTATTCTTGTTTACACACTTGTCTTTTTGGGATTACAGAGACTTTTTGTACCTAAGTTTATGAGTGAGGTTTTTGATGGTGCTTTAATTGGCGAATATTACAGTTCACTTAGAAATCATAGTGTTATTTTTATTGGCGATTGCGAGGTTTATCAGAATTTCTCACCGCCAGAGCTTTTTCGTGAACACGGTATAACCTCTCATATTAGAGGTGCTCCGTCACAAACTTTGTGGCAAAGCTATTGGATTTTACGTGATACACTAAGATTCGCTGAAACGCCACCTGAAGTAGTAGTGCTGTCAGTTCTCGCAATGCGTCGTGGTGAACCAACAAGTGAACCGTATAATCGCTTGAATATAGATGGAATGCGGTTTTCACCAGACAAGTTTGGTGCAATAAACTCTTCTATGCTTGAAGAGGAATCGTTGATTAGTTACGCATTTCCTTTATTTCGGTATAAAGATAGATGGCGCGAACTTTCTAATGATGATTTTCGGTATTTTTTTGTGGCAAGACAAGTCGGGTTTAATGGCTATCTGATGCGAAGTGAAACTGTTCCAGTAACGAGAGTTCCGACACCGCGACGATTAGACGAATATTATTTCCCAGATATAACGTGGGAATATCTTGAGCGGATTCGAAAATTGTGTTACAAAAATGGGATTGAATTAGTCTTGACTAAAGCGCCCACAGCCTTTCCGCATTGGCATGATGGATGGGATGAGCTTATTAGAGATTATGCTGATGAGCATTCGTTACAATTCTTTAGTCTTGGGCGAATGAACGAAAATGGCGAACTTCCTGAACCAATCGACTTACAGTTCCATACTCCGAACGCTGGTCTTCATATGAACGTGTTTGGTGCGGAAATCTTGTCGCGTTGGTTGGGGAAAGAACTTCGGAGTAACCAAGCGTTTGACCATTTAGAACTGCCCGACCATAGGAATACCGCTGAAATCGCCAAAAAATGGGAACAACTGATTTATGAATACGATAATCATAGAACGACTCAGCTAGCAGAGTTTGAACAATATGGCGAAATTCGAACGATTACTAGATAAGCCCTTAGTAAGGGCTGTTCTGCCACCCCCGATACTTACAGGTTTTTGTTCATGCCACGTTTGTGGCGGAAAGGAATGGTTATAAATATGAAAAAGAAAATCACAGCTTCGTTTTTATGCTTAGCACTAGCAGCAACAATTGCAATCTTTACAGCTTGCGGAGATTCTGAAGGAAATGATGATAGCGGTAGCAATGTTGACCCGAACGGAACAAATGGTAATGCTACTGAATCAGGTGGCAACGACACTGGAACCGATGGAGGTTCTGAAAACAATCCACCAGCATATGTTGAACGCACAACTCTTGGTGCAATGGATGGGTACTTTTTCCATTTTAAGGATTTTGATATATTCCTTGGTAGTTGTATAGAAATCGCCCGCGATAGGCTTGGTGAGCCAAATGATTATTTCGCAGAAGAAAGCTGTGCGTTCCATGGGCGAGATTATACTTATTTCTACCCAGGGTTTGAAATAAGTACTTTTTCGACCGATGAAACGGGTGAAGATAACCGTATTCTCGCAATCAATGTTACTAATGATACAATCACCACCCCTAATGGTGCATACATCGGTGCGAGTAGGGAGCGCGTTTTGGAATTATATGGCGAACCTTCTGAAATCGCTGGCACAAACAATCGGTATAGATATTTCCGTGATGGAATGAGCCTTGAATTTAAATTAACTGACGGAGTAGTAGATGAAATTTTCTATCATTATGATGCTTCTGATGAATATCGAATTGATTTGTAAAACTATGGGGTAACAACTTCATGGAAAATGAACAAGATTAGATTAAGAACCTATTTTCAATTCTCACAACTTCTGAGGAATTTCAGATTCCGAGAATACGTGAAAATATTGTGTCGTACATGAACCCGAATAGCAAATCAACGGGCTTTGCTCATAGTTTTTTGTTTGTCTTTGACTTCATGTGTAGCAGAAGAAACGCAAATCAAGAACGGTTTATGACGGAGGTAATTATGGCGCAAATTGGAACTTACTATCTGGTTAGCCCAGATGAATGGTATTTTTCAACACATGGGGATGTTGTCGATGCTAAACGAAAGGCTCAGCAATGGTTTGGTAGGCATGGAACATATGTTGGAGCAGAGCAGGATATAGAAGAGTTTGTAAGGCAGTGGGCGCTAAGGCAACTAATTTCTGCATACAACTATCCGTTGGAATGGCTTGGAGAAAGATTGCAAATTGAAGACCCTGTTAAAATGGGTTCCACAGAAAAGGAAGCCGACATAGCTTTGAAGAACCAAAATAGACGTGTGTTCTTGTTTATTGAGGTAAAAAAGGGGAACATATCCGAACAGGAATTTTACGAAGCTCAAAGGCAGTTAGAAACCTATCTAGCTGCAACGCATACTGCCACCATAGGATTAGTAACAAACGGAACCAAGGTGCGATGCATAAGAAAGAAAATCGACCCTAACGATTTTGAGTTCATATCGGATATTCCAAGCTATTCCAAAGAGGGGATAGCAAGCAAGGCTCGTTTGGTGCGGGAAATACCGAAAGTGACAAGCTCAAACAAAACAGGTTTACAGCCTTTATCAAGCAATTATGAAAGGCTGTTATTTGAGTGTAATAGCGTAATTCGTGATGCTGATGGATTACACGCCGATGAAGCACTTGATGAACTCTGTAAAGTCATATACAGTAAAATTTATGACGAAAGAAGCACAATCGAAAAGAAAGTTGATACCGAGTTTCGATTTCAGATATATGGTGCAAGCAACAACTCCGAAGTGGCGGCAAATATAAGGGAACTTTACGAAGAAGCTCGAAGTGTCGAAATCCAAATATACTCCAAGCGGATACCCAATTACGAAAGGTCGCGCGGAGTGTTTAAGAGCAATATAAGGCTAAGCGATGTAGCTCTGTATAAGGTCACAGAAAAATTGCAAAATTTTTCCTTCGTAGATAGCGATGCTGATGTAAAAGGCCGCGCTTTTCAAGGTGTGCTTAACTCCGCAATTCGAGCAGGCATGGGACAATACTTTACTCCAGACCCAATAGTCAGGCTTGCGGTGGGTATCGTTTCGCCAACCCCTTCCGACTTAATTCTTGACCCGTTTTGCGGTTCTGGGCATTTTCTGAGCAAAAGCTTGGGGTTCATAATCCAAAACCACTCGAATATAGTGGACGATTATACAATCCATCAATTCAAATTCTTCCATCTGCACGGCATTGAAAAATCCGATAGAATGGTAAGGATAGCAATGACAGATATGATGCTACATGACGATGGTCACACAAACATTAGAAATGTCGATTCGTTGCTCAGTTTTGACAATTATCCCGACATCCTGCAGTTAGTTGATGATGAAAACGCTAACCCCGCTGTATTCGATATTATTTTAACAAATCCTCCTTTTGGCAGCCTAATGACCCAAGAGGTCATGGAGATGGTCGGAAGATTCGATTTGGGTCATAAGAAAAAAACATTGCCAATGGAGTACATAGGCCTTGAAAGATGTTTTCAGTTCTTGAAGCCCGGCGGTAGACTTGCTATCGTTCTGCCTGACGGCTTATTAAAAAACAAAAACTCAAAGTTTGTTAGAAAATGGGTTGATGGAGTAGCAAATATCAAAGCGATAATTAGCTTGCCTGAAGAGTCGTTCCAGTCATATGGAGCAATGGTTAAAACCTCGCTTTGCATTTTTCAAAAACTCAAAAAAGACGAAAGTATAGACAATGATGCGAAAACGCTGTTGCTTGAGATTGAAAATCTTGGATATGATGCTACTGGTCGCCCCAAATCGGGTTCAGAAGTTCAAGCGGCAATTGAATTGTTTCATAAGGAGATTGGATGGGAATGAAAAAACTAATTGCTCAGCGGAATCAACTTACTAAAGCAGGTCGGTGGGATATTGACTTTCACTTGCCAGCTCTTGAAATTAAGAAATTCCAAGACAAAACATTAACCGAAGTACGCAAATGCGCAGACATTGTTCCCGACAAGCGAAATCCAGAGCTAGAACCCGATAAGCCGTTTTTATATGTGGATATATCTTCTATCGACGTAGCTACAGGTATTATTGTCAATCCCCAAGAGTTAATTGGCGAAGAAGCCCCTTCGAGGGCAAGAAAAGTAATTCGGGCTGGAGATATTATCATATCAACTTGCAGACCGACAAGAGGTGCAATTGCAATCGTACCACTGGAACTGGATAACCAAATATGCTCAACAGGTTTCAGCGTGATAAGAGCTAAAAAAGGTGTCAATATTCACTACCTGCACTTTGTGTTGAGGGGCGAAAGCACTCGTGAACAGTTTAGAAAATGGAGTACAGGTTCAAGCTATCCTGCAATACTTGATGAAGATGTTTTGAAAACGGTAATACCTCTGCCATGTAGGGATTTGCAGGATAAACTAGCTGATGAGTCATTCCAAAATACAGAACTAAGGAACAAAAAAATAGCCGAAGCGAATGAAACTTGGAAAAACACAACAAATGCAATTTTCCAGAAAATCATTGATAACGAAGCTGTTGAAATTGACTAATAAGCCTACGCCTACATGGAGGTGATATGGTATTTGTTTTGACTAATCTGAAAAGAAAAATGGCAATCCAAACCAAAAATCACGCAAAAAGCCTCGAACAACATAAATACGCATATCTACGGGCACAGAACTTGCGGAGTTAGTCGTGGTCAACTGGTGGTGAGCCTAATAAAATATAATTCCAGTTGCGGCGATTATATAAAATGCGGTCAACATCGACTAATTTTTCTTTTTCATAAGCGATATAAAAGACGTGATAATTCTTGACGGGCATTAAGCGGTAGCCAATTGAAGCCAAATAATCGTCTCCGACAATCGGGTAAGCCAAAGCCATCCGCTTCAAGCTGTCGATTTTCGCTTCAAACACTTCGTTCGTATTCAAAGCAGCATTCGGCTCATGCAGATGCGAACCGATATATGTTGCGATATCTCGCAGGTCATTCTCGGCAAGTTCGGTTACGTTTATTTCAAATTCTACCATCCGCTATCTCCTGTTTGATATCTCTGAAAACGTCTCTGTGCGGACGTTTGCGACCCTCTTTTGCAGCCCTGCGTCCTTCATCGAGAAGGCTGTAGAGTTCAAGTTTCCCGTTTAACCACTCGTATGTTTCCATACTCATGACGGCTAAATCACCCTGTCCATTTTTAGTGATGAACACAGGCTCACGGCTCTCGTGACAGAACGTAGAAATTTCATTGTAGTTATTACGAAGGTCAGTGCTTGATTGGATACGTGGCATAATATTTCCCTCCCTAGCTTTAAAAAAAATCATTCCCTAAAGATATTATACCTTAATTTCTTTAGAATTGCAAGGGGTAAAACGAAAAAACTTGAAATTTTGAATTCTTGATTTTCGGACTTGATTTATGGTGTCCGATGGATTTTCCGCAGAAAGGACGGAATTTGAGGGCGAATTATTTCTTTTTCAGTTTAGAAACTAAAAAGGCGTGCGAAAGCACACCTATTTGGTTAATATATTATACGTAAAATCACACCCCACCCCTTGGATTTCAAAAAAAATGAGCGAAAACGCTCATTTGTGCAAATTTAGGCTTGA
>WRGW01000096.1 GCA_009786985.1 Oscillospiraceae bacterium | reverse complement strand
TTAAATATCCTCAGATATTCGCCTCAAAATTGCCTTGTATGGCAAAAGCCCATGAGAGCAGGCTTTGCCTGCTTAATAGGGCAAAATTAGCTTTCAAATCCACTCGCAGTTAGTTTCCGAGGAGGTCTATTGAGTATGGCTGTGTTAATGTGTAAGAACAAACAAATCTACTGTACTAAAAATGGTGTCATTAACAAAAAGTTATGCCCAGTTCGCTTTGAGAATATTACGCAGTATAACGCTTGGCTAAAAAAACGTCAATATCTCAAAAGCAATCGAATTGCCGAAACAACCGTCAAAATCTCTGACAATATCGAGCCTAAAATAAACAAACGCAGACTTTCATTGTCGGACTGTTATTGGGTCAAACATGAAAACGATAAGCTTGCAACCAATTTCGAATCACTCACACCATATTTAAATCCATTTATCGAATACGACTGGGAAGACGGAAAACACGGTTCTTCTGTTCCTGATGCGAATTTAGGCGGGAGCTTTCCGAAGAGCTGGAAGCGAAATAATGATGGAAAGATTGTCATCGAAAAGCTCCTCAAACCTAGTATGGTTTATAACGAAATGACATCTCTTAACCTTGCGACAAAACTCGGCATATCAGCTTGTAGTGCGTATGACGATTCAAATTCAATATGTATAGAAAACATGACTGACCTAATATGGATGCTTATTCCTCTTAGCTGGACTTTTGGGAGTAAGAGCACTCAAAAAAACTACGTCAAAAACCGTGGGCATAGCGTTTCTGCGATGATAGAGGCATATGATGGAATTTTGCCGACAAATCGAGCAAAAAAATTTGTAATCAAAACAACTTTGTTTGATTTCATTGTCGCAAATGAAGACAGGCGTGACAATATGTCAAACTGGGGACATTTTAAGCATAGCGAAACTGGAACTACACGGGTTGCGCCTTTGTATGATTTTAACTTGGCTCATGTAAATGCTAATCCATATAAATGGCATCAAACTGCGGTTATAGATTCACTTAATTCGTGTGGTGAGTACAAAAAAATTGCAAAATCGTACTTAGAAAAGTGGGAAAAGGGTATACGAGAGTTTGACCCTGACAATGTAACTAAACTCTATGAAAACTGGAGATTACTCTGGGAAGGTTTATTATAACAATGGTTAATTTCAAACTATTATTTAATGACAAGGTTAAATCTGGATTAAACTTCCGCCCGATAGCGTATAAGTGTTGTTGTAAAGTTCTGCAATCCGATAAGTATCCGTATATTTCGGAGGCGTCATTAACGCTTGTAAACGACGCTGAAATCAGAGAGCTTAATCGCCAATATCGAAAAATAGACAAATCAACTGACGTGCTTTCGTTCTTGATGGGTGAGCCTAATCTTGACACCAATGCGATGGTTTTAGGAGATGTGATTATTTCAACTGAGACAGCGATTCGTCAAGCTAAAGAGCATGGGCATTCGCTCGAACGTGAGATGGCGTTTTTGACTGTTCACGGAATGCTCCACCTACTCGGGTATGACCATATGAACCCTAATGATGAGCGTATTATGTTCGCAAAACAAGAAACCATTTTGCAAAAATTGGGGTTCACACGATGAATAAAACGAGTAAAGATATTCTCGGTAAGAACTTAGAAAAGCTTCAAAGCCTTAGGAAAAGTTTTGCATTTGCGTTTAGCGGAATAGCTTTTTGCATTCGTTATGAACGCAATATGCGAATCCATATTGTGATGTTATTGTATGTAATGTTTACAGCAATCGTTTTTTATGATTTAACACGTGCCGAATTTTTGATTTTAATTCTGACTTGTACTTCTGTGATTTCGCTCGAAGTAGTGAATACCGCAATCGAGGTTTTGACTGACAAAACCTGCCCTGAACGTTCGGCGTTGGCAAAAGTCGCTAAAGATGCGGCAGCAGGGGCAGTGTTATTGGCGGCATTGACCGCAATCATAGTCGGAGTAGTTTTATTTTGGGACATGGAAGTATTCGGGCGAATAGTAAACTATTTTGCAACAAACATTCTATCCTCAATTGCACTGATTTTGAGCGTAGTTTTATCACTAATGTTTATATTCACTGGAAAGGAACGTCGTAAACGTGGAAAGTATAGAAAATAAATCAATCATGTCTAATGCAAAAACCTTGTTTATAGCAGTATGTGGGAGGACTAATGCTGGAAAATCGAGCTTGGTCAACCTGCTTGTGGGGGAAAAAATCGCAATTGTTTCAGATAAACCGCAGACTACTCGAACTCGTATTAACGGGATTCTCACTAACAAAGAAGAAGGAATTCAATACGTTTTTGTTGACACACCAGGGTTTCATAAGGAAAAAAGTGGATTGTCACAGCATATGCACAAATCGATTAGAAGCTCTGTTTCTGGTGTAGATGTGATTTTATTTCTCGCAGACTGTAAGCGAAAACCTTTTATCGATAAAAGCATTTTAGAACACCCTTCTAAAAAAATTTTAATTTTGAACAAAATTGATTTAGTTAAAGATAAAACCGAGCTTTTGATTTTACTCGACGAATATAACAAAATGTGTGATTTCGCTGAAATAATACCTATTAGCACAGTCGATAAAACTAATATCGAAAAAATTATGCCGCTACTAAAAACTTACGCGGACAATCTTAATTCTCCTGAATCAGAGGGCTTTTATTACGATAGCGAACTCCCTACCGACCAACCTGAAAAAATTTGGTTGTCTGAGCTTATTCGCGAAAAGCTATTGCAACAACTCCGTGAAGAACTTCCTCATGGAATCGCCGTGCAAATCGAATCTATGGAGTTTACTAAAACTAATCGTGGTAAAAAAATAGTTGACTTATCAGCAGTGATTATGTGCGAAAAATCAAGCCATAAAGGCATGATTATCGGCAGGCAGGGTTCAATGCTGAAAAAAATCGGCGAACTGGCACGGCTTGAGTGTGAAGACTATTTCGAGAGCAAAGTAAACCTTAAACTTTGGGTAAAAGTTGCCGAAGATTGGCGTAATCGCGAAAGCCTTATTCATGAATTTGGGTTGAAATCGGAATAAGGTGTTGCCCCAATGTCAGACTAAAATCTGGAATGAGAGGTATTAGACCTCCACGGAACCCCCCTCATGAGTGAAGGTCTATTTAACGAATCATAGTCATAATTCCTGCATCCATTTCACAAACTGTATCACAAAGTTCATCAATGTCAAATTGATTATGGCTAGCAAGAATAATTGTTTTGCCTTTCGTACGTAAATCTTTGAACAACTCACGCATTTCAGCGACACCATGTTTGTCAAGCCCATTAAACGGCTCGTCAAGGATTAATATAGACGGATTTTCCATAATCGCTTGTGCTATTCCTAAGCGTTGTCGCATACCGAGAGAATACTTTCCCACAGGTTTTTTCATCTTAGGGTCAAGACCTACACGAACAATTGTCTCGCGTATAACTTCAATATTTGCAATTCGCTTGAGCGAAGCCAATATACGCAAATTTTTTATCCCCGATACGGTTGGCAAAAATCCTGGTGTTTCGATAATAATACCTATATCATTAGGGAAATCCATGTCTTTGCCAATTTGTTTTTCGCCTACAAAAATTTTTCCTTTTGTAGGAATGTAAAATCCACATATACATTTCATGAGTACGGTTTTACCGCTACCGTTGTTGCCAACAATCCCGTGTATTTTTCCTTGCTCGAAATCACGTGAAACCTCGTGTAAAACAATAGCTTCTCCGAATTTTTTTGTCAAACCTTTTACACTTATCGCAACCATTGTTAGCCCTCCATTCCCGTAAAATTAAAATTATATCGCTTCATTGATAATAGAGTGAGCATAAAAAAAACAATAATCAGTCCACCGAATATTGCGTAACTATGCCATAATCTTGGCAGTAAATCGAATCCGAAATTGTGCATATGATAAGTTGCATGATTAAGCGGTGAAATCCAACCTAAGGCTACGTTTGCTCTGTACATCTGTGTGTTACGAAGTTGAAAAAGCGTTCTTAGAAGCTCAGGGTTAAGCAAAAATCCATAAAGACTAAATATAAACGCACTAAGAACCCCTGCAAGTTGCCCTTTTACAATATTAAAAAAAAGCATAATAAACGCCATGAGAAGTGCGTACAACAACATAAGTGCGAAAATGCTAAACATTACTTGATATGGCAAACTCATCTCAAGCGTTGTAACGTGTGCTGGGAGTGCAATGGCTTGACCCGCTCTCGAATAACCCAAAATTGCTGCTGTTTCGCTCCACATATTGCCGATAAACGAGTTCCTCATACACAAAAAAACGGTTGACAATAAGATAAATATCATATAAAACAATGTTGCGATTGCGATATACAACCCTTGTCCGAACAGCCATGTTTTACGGTCAATTCTCATTAGATAAAACGGCGTTCCGTTATTGATGAACGGCATATCCGCAAACAATAACACAAGTAACAACGATGATAATAAAATCGAAGTGCTATCACCAAATGTCCATACAAACGCTTCAACGATTTGCATAGTCGTTGCCTTTTCTGTGGCGAATCTTACTGCATTATCAGAAAGCAAAAAGCAGAGTATAAAAGCAATTGCAAATGTGATTATGACTCTAGGATTTTTGTGCCATCCACGGAAATTGTACATTGCGACCAAAAAAATTTGTTTAATTTTATACATTTTTTAACCGCCTTTTCGCAAATAATGCAAAGCATAAACTCACCACTAAAATAAGCATGGCAAGCAAAATAACTATACCTAAATTACCTAATCTCCAGTCGTTTTCGGGAAAAATCCATTCTCGTGGATACATTATATAGAACGTGGGAAAATATCGTTCGTGTAAAATGATTAGAACATAGTACAAAATGAAAGGCGAAGCGTAAGCCATGTAACGGTTCATAGTGAACGATGAAAAAGCAAATCCCACAAGTGACCAAAACATTCCCGAAAGTGAAATCATGAACGCTTTTTCAATAACATCAATTCGATTAACAGAATCTCCCGTAAAAACTTCTTCCCTAGGCGAAATGAAAATAATCGCAACCACAAACGAAATCAAAATCCCGATTAAAACCAACAAACCACCTGAAATCAAAATCGACACGAGTTTCCCCAAAATATATCTCAAACGAGTGCTTCGTAACAAATATTGTTTTATAAATCCACTCTTGATATCATCAACAAAAGCAGTGGTAAACGGTAACGTAACTAAAATCGGCAGAGCAAGAGTAAAGGCATAAGAGTGTAGAGCGTTATACATAAAATGCACATAAAATCCTTCTTCTAATGGTTCTGTTGTGCGTATTATTTCTACAATTTGACTCGTAGAGGCAAAAGCTATCATCAAAACCATTCCCACTAAACCCACAATAAAACCGCGCGAAATTATAGCGCGGTTTATATCGGAGTATAGTGAATATAAGAGTAAAACAAAGTTGTTTTTAAAAATTTGCACGTTAAAAACCCCGTTTCAAATCAATGACACTACCATCTATTGCGTTAATTGTGAGCATTGGGGGTTCTATCGAATGGGCAAACCATACTTCTTGGCGAAGCGGTGGGTCAATATCTCCCCAAAAATCCCAAGCTGGGACGAGCAAACCTCCATCAATATTATTTTGCTCTGTAACACGTCTAAGAGAAAGCGTAACTCTATCAATCGTGCCTGTGCGAATAACATCGGTTTCATCAAAGTGAACTCTAAACATATTTTCAAAAATTTCTGTAATTTCATCAAATTGTAACATAGCCGAGCTATCAACAACAGTTTCGATAATTTGGTAAGGCGAAAGCCAACCAAAAGATATGATTCCGTATTGCAATGAAATTGTCACACCAATGCTCTCATATTCCCAATGACTGTTAAAAGAACCGTCTGAATTAGCACCCGCAAATTGTGCCGTCGTTACAGGTACACCTCTATGGTGTCTGTTAAGCTCAAAATTAATATGAATATCAATTATTTCATCATCAAATTTACCGCCTCTTATTTCTGCAAGACGTTCACCCCAAGTATCTCTAAATTCACATTTTTCGGTTTCCAAAACTTTACTTGGCATAACGTAATAAAAATTAATCTCGCCTATTTTCATTTCTTCGTTGATATCTAAATTTTCTATAAAACCCTCTACAATATCAATTGCATTAACTGTTTTTACATATTCTAAAGCTGTTAGCGGAAAAGTTTCTTCTGAAAGCTCTTGAATACCTATATTTGCTATTTCAACAGGGCGTTCCTCGTAATCAAAACAAGTGCCACTTTCCCTCCAAAAAAGAAGGGTTGAACCCATTATCGCTGTATCAATATCAAGTTGCTCATCGATAAAATCACCACCTCTTTCGTTATTGTTAATAACCCAAAAATTTTTACCTACATTATTAAACCCAGGATTTTCTTGGATAGCAAACCCATTTATATACCTTCCATTTTGGTTTTGTATCTTTATTTCGGCTGTTGCAGGTATATTGTCAACATAAGCTGGTGCAGATGCATATTTTTTTTCAAGTTCATCAAGCATTCCTTTTAATTCGTCTAACAACAAAAAGTTTTGTTCTTCGGTTATATTTCCGTTTTCAAATTCACGTTCAACTTCTACCGAACGTTGCCTTACATCATAAATTTGTAGTTCGATTTGTTGCTGAGTTAGTTCTTCGCTTACCTCAAACATGAGCGTGTCGCCAATTAAAATTTCATGCACTTTATTAACAAATTCCTGCGTGAAATTTTTGGGTTCAACACGAACAACTGGCAAAACATAGTCAGGAACAAAAATCTCTGCATCAGCATTGAGAGATAATCGCTCGTCACCCCATTGTCTTTGAGCTTGATATCGTTCAGGGATAGCAAGCAATTTTGAAAAGTCAACTATGTTTCCATAATTGTTGTTTTGCCCTTCGTTTTCCGCCATTTCGATAAGCCTATCGTGGTCTACACCTTGAATAATCGGATTATCTGGAGTTGGTTGACAAGCAGTGAGCATAACAAAAAAAAGTGTTACACTCACAAAAAAAGATACCATTCGTTTCATAAAAAATTACTCCTCACCATTTGATTGTACTTAACAAAGCTAAAAATATGTAAATATAAGCCATTACACAAATAACGGCTTACGTTGTACCAAACATAAAATGTGCTTATCTAATTCTACCAGAAGCATGACCACCGTTAGTTGCAGTGGGGGAATTTAAAGCTGTTGTTAATGAAGGTTCTAATCTTAACCGATGCGAGAAATGGTGTTGCCCACTAAACGGAGCGGTTCTCGCTCCAATTGAAACGGTGGCACCTGGGGTGCGTGCCAAAACTATTGTGCTTGCGTTATTAGTTCCATTCCACGTAGAATTAACCCAATTACTACCGTTCCAAACCACAACAGAAGCTCTTATAGCTCTTGTGGTTGTGCTGTACACATTAAATTCAACATATGCAAATCTATCTATGATAGTTACGGTTTCAGTTCGACGCCCAGTGTTAAAACCAGATTGACTTGCGGGAATCGACGCTGCAGTCGGGACATGACCAGAGGTAGGATGTAACTGTGCACGTGCCGTCCACGATAAATTAAACGGCGAAATTTCCACCTCTGCAAAGTCTTCAGTCGGAATGTCTGATGATGATGTAAACCCTAACATCGACACCGCCATTACTCCTGCCATAACCGTGGCAACTAACCTTTTTCTAAGTTTCATAATCTTTAAATCTCCTTTGTTTTTTTAATTCTTTTCCGCCACCCTCACCTATGTACACTTAGCAAGGTTGACAAAATGTTCGGTAACACCGCAGAGCAAGCCCTGCACCCCTCTCGCTTCGCACGTGAGAACCGACGCTGAGCGTCGGGGGTATTACACCCGAACTTTCAATAACAACACATTTATGCTGTTGTTAATATAATAGCACGTTCTCTAAAATCTGTCAAGGGGTTTTGTAAATTTTGGAGGATTTAGCAAAAATCAAGGGATTTTTTTTTTTTTTTTTTGTGCAATATGCACAAAACCCTCTTTTTTTCATAGATACTTTTATAGATATCTTTTAGATTTTCACAATACATCTTTTATAAGCAGAAGTTTCTCGATAATCATCAAGGTCAGTCAAAACCGCAATTTGATTGCACAATATGGCGTAATCAGCATAACCGCTCAGCTTATTCGCTGCATCGAATACATTAGCAGACAACACGATTTCATTAGACATCACAGATGAAAACACACGCCCGATTTCTGATAATCCCACTAAAAGCGTATAGTTTTTAGAAAGCGATTTTATATCATCAGGGTTGATTTTAGGTAAAGAAATCTGTATGAGTGTTTCACCCATTTGTGTAAGCGTTCTTTGAATTTCTTCCTTATCATTTCGTAAAATCAAGTTAAATACTGCGTTACCAGCAGTCTTTTTTGCATTATCGACGTGTCGTTCGGGCTGCATTGAAAAAATTCCATCTACTGTAAACAAATCATCTAGAGTGCTTGCAAAAAAAGTCATTGCATATAAGCAGAAAAATGGGATTTTATCCTCATCAGATGACAGATTGATGGTTAAATAATATGGGTGAGTTTCATAAAAATCAAACAATTCTGCTGTGCTGATTCGTTTGCCTTTATAAAACGAATGCTTAAAAAACAGTTCTTTGTTGAACCGTTCAACAAATTCGGCGTTCTTTTTAGCATCTAACATCAATTTGCGTATATGTGAGTTGTTGATTGCGAGTAGCCTTTTTCCAATTAGTTCGATTTCGTGACGAAATTTTTTTGGGGCTTTTTCAGGTAATACAAACGAATACAAACCGTTTGTCAATTTCAAGCGACATACTAATTGTTTAGGTTTTATGAATGGTAGAAATGAACGCTTGGTATAAACAAGCGTTTCTGGCGAAAAGCCGAGTTCTTTTAGTACATTAAGCTCGGTTTGAGAAAAGATACCAGTGATATTATTTACAATCTTTTCGTTTTCTAAATGCTTAATGTTGTTAGTCATGTTAGATTTATTCCCCATAAAACCATTATAGTACTAATTCAACAAAAAATCAAGATGTATTGTCCAAAATTTCAAAATTTTTTATTTAATATTTTAATCGAGATTTAATTATTTTGAAAATATTCGCAATTTCTGTTCATTTGGGGTTGACAAGCGGTCTTTTATGTGATATAATTTACAGATGTGTTGTGATTATAAACTCACACACGAATGCTATTGTAGTAATAGCTAAAAAATCCTTGCTCACAGAACACTAATTTGTGGGCCATATGTCTGAAAGGAAGAGAAAATGGCAAAAATAAGCGAAAAATACGAAACTATGGTGGTTTATTCTCTCAAAAACGGCGAGGAACCAATCACCGCACTTAATGAGAAGTTCACTAAGCTCATTAAAGAAAACACAGAATTAATCAACGTTGACGAGTGGGGCAAAAGAAATTTGTCGTATCAAATAGACTATGAGAGAGACGGATACTATGTCTTGTATCAGTACGATTGTAAGCCTGAATTTCCTCATGAGCTTGAGCGTGTTTTAGGTATTACAGAGGGTCTTTTAAGATTTTTGACTGTGGTTAGGGAAGATGCACCTCCACCGTCTGAAAAAGAAAAACAAAGTAAACAAGAAGAAACACCACCTACATCTGAAGAGTGAGTGAGCTGATTTAAGAGAGGGGTTTCTTGTAAAATGTTTAATAATGTAAGTTTAATGGGGCGAATTTGCCACGATTTAGAGCTTAAAACCACCCCTAATGGCGTTTCTGTATTATCTTTTAGAATCGCTGTAGACCGCAACTATCAAGTCAAAGGCGAAGAACGCAAAGCTGATTTTTTTAACATAGTTGCATGGCGTGGAAATGCAGAATTTGTTAGCAAATATTTTGGCAAAGGTCGTATGATTTTAGTCAACGGCGAATTACAAACACGGCAGTATGTTGATAAAAACAATATCACAGTAAACGTAGTTGAAATTGTTTCAAATACGGTTCATTTTACTGGTGAGAAAGCGAATCAAACTCCACAATCAAATCAAGCAGGCAATTACGGTAATCAGGCTGGGAGTTATGGTGGCGGATATTCATCGCCTCCACCACCTGCACCACATCCTGCTGAAGTTGCAAACACCGCTCCCGCAGCGGTACAAGCTGGTAGTGCGAGTGATTTCGCTGACAGTTCTGACGGCGATGAAGACGATTATCCGTTCTGAATCGTGAGTACTAACAACAAGTCATTGTTTTATAGTCGATTAACATAAAAACCTATAAGTTTTTTCGCTCTTTTTGACACCATACTACGTTAATTTTTGTTTGAATATTAACGAACATTCGTACAAAAATTGCCTTGTCTGATGCCAAAAATCATCGCAAACCATTATAGATTTTCAAGTTAAACGACTATATCAGTGAAGTACCAATCTAATAAAGAACACGGCGAACTGATTTTTAGAGAATCTGGGTTATTGGTTCGACATAAAACACTTGTTATTCCCAATAATCGAAAATTTCGAGGAAAATAAGAATAAATTCTAAGAAAAGAATTTCTTTAACTTTAACTTTAACTTTAACAAAGGAGAAAAACAATCATGGCAGAAAGAAGAGAATTTAATGATAGAGGTGGCCGTCCTAATAGACGACCGCGTAAAAAAGTTTGTGCGTTTTGTGCTGATAAAGCGCTTTTTATCGACTATAAAGATGTTGTAAAGCTCAAGAACGGGAAACACTTGACTGAGCGTTTCAAAATCTTACCTCGTAGAGTGACAGGTTGCTGTTCGTTCCACCAACGTGCACTTACGACTGCGATTAAGAGAGCGCGCCACTTAGCACTTATTCCGTACACTTCTGAATAGTGGTGCATTGACTGCTATTTCAACAAAATAGTTTTCACCGCTCTCACTTTCTCATAAAGTAGGGCGGTGATTATTCTAATTTAGAAAGAGAGCTTATAATATGAAGAAAAGAACTTTACTTGCAAGCCTACTCATGGGAGTTATACTATTTTCATTTGCTGCTTGCACCAGAATTGATTCTGATAGAAACGATGACAATATCGAGAATACTAGCAATAATAATAACAACAACAATAATTTTGATGCCGAAATCTTTCTCGCTAATTTTCCTGAGTATGTTTTAGAAGAATTTGAAGATATTTCACAACGTGAAATTAATTTTTCAAGCAATGGAATTGATGAAAACGGACATTGGGCAAATGTAGTCGCAACCGACTATGTTGACTTTAGGGACTTTGACTTTAATTCGGTTGAAATACCACATTTTATCCATATTGCTGAAGAATCTCTGATTGATAACTGGATTTTTAATATCCTAAGTGTTTATGAGCTTGATGAAATAGAAATCACCAACCGTGCAATTAGAAACGGCGATTTAGTCAATCTTGATTATATTGGTACCATTGATGGTGAAGAATTTGAAGGTGGCAATTCATTTGAAATGCCTGGGCAAGGTTTGACTTATGTTACTGCTGGTTCGACAGAATTTATTGATGACTTTTTAGACCAAATCATTGGGCATTCACCAGGCGATGTCATTGATGTAGAAGTAACGTTTCCTGAAGAATACGATGAAGAAGATTTAGCTGGGCGCGATGCTGTATTTGTTGTGACAATCAATTATATTGTGGAATTTATGGAAATTGACTTAATTAATGATAGCTTTGTTGAAGAACATTTCTATGATGATTATGGTTGGCTGAACATTGAACAAATGCGTGAAAGTGTTCGTGAAATGATTATAAAATCACAGGAAGAACGCTTTATTGCCGAAACTTTTTCCGAACACGTTGATGTGATAATCCCCGAACATCTTTTAGAAACGGCGGCGTGGACTGCGATTAAATTCCACCAACAAATCGCTGAACAAAATCAGATTAAAACTTTCTCTGAATATCTCCAGCAGTGGGGGGTTGAGGATGGAATACGCGGAATGGTCAGAATACTTTTGCCAGAATTTAGAACTGTTATTCACAATTTGCTTGTGCTACAAGCGATGGCAGAAGTTTTAGAAATCGAAGTAGACCAATCTGATGTAGAGGTATATTTAGAATCAATTGAAGTAGACTCACTCGAATCCGCAGTTGAAGAACGTGGAATGCCGTTTCTAAAACAAGAAACTCTTGGTTGGATGATGCGAAATCATATCCTCGAAAACGCCACACTCTTAGAACGTCCACAGATTGCTGACTAATGGAGGGGTATTAATGTCACTATTCTATAATCCGCAGAAATCTGGTAGAGGTGTTTCCAAAGAAGAAGCGGCAGGCAAAAATAAGAAGCCTTTGCAGAAATTCGGCGAGATTTTCGGGGGCAAATTTTGGCAAATCATGCAGCTTAATATGCTGTATGTTTTGTTGTGCATACCGATTATAACAATCGGCCCTGCTACTGCTGCTTTAACTCATGTGATGCGGAAATTCATACTTGGACAGCCGATTTTTGTTTTTTCAGAATTTTTCGGGGCGTTCAAAAAACATTTCCTTAGAACTGTTTTTTTGGGGCTATTTTCGGCGATTTTTATTTTATCGCTTTGTATGAACCTTTTGATGCTTATGAATCCTCTCACTGAATTTACCGAAACTAACGAACTTATGCTTTGGGCGATGGTAATGGGGGCTGGTGTGGTTTTCTTCACTTTGAACACCTATATATATCCACAAATTGTCTGTTTGAATTTATCTATGCGTGCAATGTTCAAAAACGCTATGATTTTGTCTTTTGCGGGTTTTAAGCATAATCTGATTACTTTGTTGGTTTTTGGGGCAGTTTTATTCATCATTTTGATGACACTTCCGTTTTCGTTAATCGCACTACCGTTAGTACCTTTTGCACAAATCGCTTTTTTGAGTGTGTTCAACGTATATCCCATAATTCAGAAATATATCATCAACCCGTATTATGAAGAAAGTGGCATGAAAAACCCTGAAATTCCCGATTTTGCACGCGAGATTGAAGATATTCAGAATTATCCTAAAAAGACGGTCAAACAATCTATGCAAACTACTAGCGAAAAACCTAACATCTTCACTGATTTAGGTGGTAAAGAGATTCCGATTAATAAAAAGAGTGTAAAAACTTCGGGTAAGGTTATAAAATAAGTCATTATAACCGTTCAATTTAAGCGTTTTTAATAAGGCACGGCATTCCGCCGTGCACAACCGCCAAAGGCGTTCTAAACTTGTTGCATAGTCGATTTTAGTGTGCATTTCAAAACTGACCGACTATACACACAATTCATCACAAGTTTTTAAGATTTTTTTGTAATTTAACTTTACGAAAATCTTTCCTAAAATGCCTCGAATCGAAATATTCCAAATAATATCTCCTAAATATTGACTATGAAAATCCTGTATAAAATTCACCCTCTATGACAATACTTTTTATAACGAATTTATATGTAGGATGGTCATAAATATGTACTTTAACAAAGTGGAAATTTCGGGGGTTAATACAGCTAACCTAAAGGTTTTGAAAGAGGTCGAAAAAATGGAACTTCTCCGAAAAATCAAAGCTGGCGATATGGTGGCACGGGAGGAGTTAATAAACGGGAATCTTCGCCTTGTTTTAAGTGTAATCCAGAGGTTCTCAGGGCGTGGTGAAAACCCCGATGATTTGTTTCAGGTAGGTTGTATTGGACTGATTAAAGCTATAGATAATTTTGATATAACGCTGGATGTTCGGTTTAGCACATATGCAGTTCCGATGATAATTGGAGAAGTTAAACGCTATCTTCGTGATAATAACCAAGTGAGAGTTTCGCGTTCGTTGCGTGATTTGGCATATCGTGCTATGCAAGCTAAAGAAAAGCTCATCAATGAAAATTCTCGTGAACCTACCATTGAAGAAATTGCAAAAGAAATCGAAGCAAAAAGACAAGATGTCATTCTTGCACTTGAAGCAATTACCGAACCTATGTCTTTATACGAACCAGTATTTTCAGAAGCAGGAGACACTATATACGTTATGGACCAAATCGGTGATAATAATGACGATAATAATTGGTTAGACGAAATAGCGTTAAAAGAAGCTATTGGCGATTTAGGGCAAAGAGAAAAAAAGATTCTAAACTTACGTTTTTTTCAGGGCAAAACACAGGTAGAAGTTGCGGACGAAATAGGGATTAGCCAAGCGCAAGTTTCACGCCTTGAAAAAGGAGCTTTAAGAAAAATCAAGCGTAAAATCTGACGATTGAAGAACCCCCGACCCCACAGGGTCGGGGGTATCAAAGCGATATAGGGAGTATTACACCCAAACTTTCAACAATACCACAGTCACAAAGTCAAACTACCATGTATTTTTGCACCCACGTTTTTGTTATCAATTTCACCACAAAAATTGTTGTCCGCTATCTCTTTTTGAGTTATAAGACTAATGTTCGGTGACACCGCTGAGGCCAGTCCAGCACCCCCTCTCGCTTCGCTCGTGAGAACCGACACCAGAGCGTTGGGGGGAGGTATTACACCCAAACTTTCAAATAAAAACAACAAACGGTCACATGATTCAGGTATAATATGAAGAGATTTTTGCTTGAGCAATTCATAATCTTCCAAACCAAGCTCCAGTGGAATATTTTCGATTTCACCAGTTGTAGGTTCAATTTTTTGTAGTGCATTCTCGATATTTGAAAATGTAAATATAGAGCCTTCATATTCTATTGCGTGAGAATAACAACCGTAATTCCCCATAGGTAACGGGCTTTCAAATGATTTTTTTGTGCGTTCTTCTAAATCTTTGAATACTTCGATAGGATTACTTAGATTTTCGTTATCGATTCGTAAGACTATATTTGAAAATGCCGGAAGCATAAAAATTTTATTTTCAATTGAAATTGCCACAGTATAAGGTGGGTAACCCTCATATTTATATTTAAGATGATTATTGTTAAATACTTCATGCTCTCCAGTGGTTTCATTCCATTTTATTATATCGCCGTTACACATAGATGACCAACACGTATCATCTATTTTTGCAATATTCCAGCAAACATCATCAGCTTTTTCTATTTGATGTAAAGTATGATTTCCCGAAACAGTATCATATTTCACAAATGTGTTATCACAAACAATTGTTATAACTCCATTTCCGCCAGAAGTTGCAAACATAGGCTGACTAGAAATGTTAGCCTTCTTCAATTCATCGCAGATTTTAGTTTCAAAGCTCACTTTATTAGATTTGATATCATATTTGATGATTTTTCGGTGTTCATATGAATACGGGAACACATATATACATTCGCCAATTTTGCAAGCACTACTATAATAATTATTATGCTCCTGATTATTAGGAGGTAGCTCAACAAAGTCAAAACTATCAGTAGAAATGCTGTATCTAACTATACTGTTTGATGTATACGGGGTTAATATTACGTAATCATCAACCACATCAAGCGTGTTATAAGCAAGAGTTGTAAAGGTAAATTCACTTGGGAGCAACGTAACTAATTTTACTGCTTTGGTTTCTAAGTTTAGTGTAAAAATCCCGTTTACATCGTGTTCCAAAAACCATACAACACCATCTTTTATGTCAAAAGCGAGAATTTTAAGAGAGAACTTGTTTTCGTCGCTATCTATAGAGTAAACATTCTGAAACATTACTGGTTTACCAGTTTCATTATACATCGGCACTAAACTTGAGCTTTTATCGCCATAATAACAATCACTCAAAGCAATTGCGCGGTGCAAGTCAGCAGTATCGTCATATATACCGATTTTAGAAGCCTTGTATTCATCTATAAACTGTGTATATTCTTTCGCTAAGCACGGTAACATAGATTCGTAAATAGCTCCACTAAGTGGATGCGGTCTCCACCAAAGGACTACATCATCACGCTTAGAAAACAGCTTAATCACTGAACGGATTTTAGCTAACATTTGTTTTCCACTTAAAATGGTGTTAGAACAGCTTGTATTATATAAAACAATTTTTTTGCCAGATATAATTTCACTCCAACTTTCGGGTAATGTATAGTCTTCTTTTTTAGATATTTTATCAAGTTTAGGGCTACCGAATACTACAAGTTTACTCTCTAAATCGCCGAATTTCCCAATGCAATTATTTGATTTTTCAAATTCTTTAATACAACCTATATACCGATTACGGATATTTTCTGATTGGATAACTACTTTATGAGAATATAGCACCCCAGGTTGAAGTATCATCTCAGAAGATAACTCAACTGCATTTATTTCTTCGACTATAAAATATGGAACATACACCAATCTCTCTGTGAATTCACGCAATCGTTCGCAATAAAAATCTCTGTGAATTCTGGTTATATAATTATTGCCATCATAAGGGTTGAATGTATAAATCACATCAGGGTGACGAGTAGAAATATCATACTCCTGCCAATTAGTACATTCGATGTTTTTGCCATAATGCTCCACGCCCTCAAACTGCATTTCGCCAAGTGTATTATCTGGGTTCACTTTATAATAAGGCACAGGAATCCAGTAAACATCACAATCAGAGTCCGCTTTTGCAGCATGATAAATGCTTTCGAGTGTATCGCTCATCGACGATTTGTAAGATATAAAAACAATTTCAGAACACAAAGATTTCAGTACAACTTTTGCTGAACGCTGAATGCTGTCAAGTTCTTTATCCAAATCGGCGATTTTAGCCTCACCCGCATTAACCTTGAACACGAGCTCGCAATAAGCCTCTAAACGTGCAACTGTTTTGGTTCCAACACCAACATTACCGTCAATAAAATCACAACAAAGACAAGCGATTTCCTGACAGTCAGCGAATTGTTCTTCATGTTGTAATCGCCTTAATTGTGCAACCGTTTCTAGCACAGTTTGCAAGTGAAATTTACGTGGTTTACCCTCCATAGGTTTTGATGGGATTTTGTTTAAATTACTCAGAACTTTAGGCAGTTTAGAGACGCTTTCGTCGAGATTTTCGTTAATCGCTGGCAACATAGAATTTAGCGATAATTCAAGTAATCTTTTACGCATTTCTGGTGAGTAATAGTTGGAGGTGTGATACGAAAGTACCCTCAAATCAAATTCGCCATTTTGAATTTTATCATAGTATTCCAGATATGTTTGTACAATCGCTGTGATTTCTGAAGCTCTTTCGAGTTGTGCAAGTGAAAATGCTTTGAACGCATAAGCGTCAATCAAATGTAACTTCAATTTTTCTTCATCATCGATTTTTGAAATACATTCAATATATTCGTCAACTATTTCGATTACTTTTTCATATTCTTTGCGGAAATAGTAATAGTTAGCTACACTTAAATAAGGTTTCGCTAAGTTGACTAAATTGAAAGAATTTTTATTTTCTAAGTTTCGTGCTACTTTGAGTGTTTTGGTTATATACGTATTTGGTTCTATACCTAAAACTCCTTTTACGTCATCCAAAGCAGCAAAACTCTCTACAAGATGTGCTAAAAGCCATAGGCTATGTTTTGGGTCTGAGTCATATTTAGATTTATTAGCATCAATTTCAGCTACAAGTAAGTCGGCATTTCTTTTTAGTTTAGTATCGCGTTCAGATTTTGTATCATAGACATACCCAAAATGATTAGCAAATGTCTTAAATGTATATACTGGTTCATAAAAAACATTAAAACGCTCGTGGATTTCACCTTCAAAAGCAAATCCTGGTTTAATTTTAGCAATCCTCATAACGGTTTGAGGGGCATAAGGGCGATTTCGATAAACCTCTGGTTGGTTATGAAGCCCTTCATAAACCCCCGAATAATTACGAAGTTGATAATAAGCAGAATTATAATTTTTCAGCATATTAGAATCATTAAAAAAGCGTATCATTTCTGACATATCTGTGTCAAAAATCTCATCAGCGTCAAGGAACATAAACCACTGACCACTACATTTCCCTAATCCAAAATTACGTGCGGCAGCAAAATCGTTAGTCCAGTCAAAATGATAGACTTTTTTTGTAAAATCCTTAGCGATTTCGACTGTTCTATCAGTAGAGCCAGTGTCAACTATAATGAGTTCGCTACGAGTATTTCTTAATAGAGGTTGTAAGGCACTCAAACACTTTTCAAGATATTTTCCCTCATTTTTTACAATCATACCGACCGATAAAACGCATTTAACTTTTCTAACATTTGCTTTCATAAAATCCAACTCTTTTCATTAGGGAGTACCCTAATTTTGTTTTAAATTTTCCATTATTTTAGGTATAATTTCTCTATCTTTTACAACCAACGAATAAGAAAAACCATTTTCACAAACCCATGAAGCCTGATAAAAAACCCCGTCAAACTCAAAAACATTAAATTTAATTCCGTTGATTTCATATTCAAATTCTTCAAAATCCAAAAAATCGCGACCTATATTTACATTAAAAGTGATATAACGTTCATCGGTTTTCATAATAATTGATTTCATTACACCAAAATCATCAAAATAAAAATCAGTAAAACTTTTACTTTCTGGCAAATATGCGGGGTATAAAATATTGTAAGGTATGTTGTAAAGTAGCTCTTGCTTTGAATCATAAGTACGTGTATCGACAGCAACAATAATTTCTGTATCATCATCTATAACTGGTACACCTGGCGTTTCCAAGGCTCGTCGCAACAAAGTCTCAAAGCTATACCCAAAAGCAACAACTGTTAATGCGAGAACAGATATGGTTACAATCGCAACAATCATGCTTGCAAGTCGATATTGTTTTCTTTCACTCTTTTTGCCACTCCTACTTCTAATTTCAGCGATTGCCCCAGTATTTTTAGGGGTTCTGAAACGTTCTAAAACCGAACGTTCAGCGTCATGTATAGCGATATTTTTTGCCATAAATTTAAGATATATTTCGATATCAGAAAGGTGTGCATATTCTTCGTATTGTTTTAATCCGTTAGCACAAAATTCAAGAATATATTCATTAGATTTATTTTCAAAATCAGATTCTTGCGATAACAATCGTTCATAATCAGATTGTTCCATATGCTCATGATACAACTCACCTTTTACGAATAAATCATGTAAATTAGCATAACTGGTCTTACTATAAGCCTTATTTGGTGGTGCAAAGTTTTCTAAAGGCGTGCTTGTGCCTATTCCCATTCCCATATAAGGTAGATTATTACTGTTTTTCTCAATCGCTTTTTCAGCACGAACAAAAAACTCCGAATATTCATCATATACACCTAATCTTACCATTCCATCACGACAAAAACCTAAGACTTGGCTATTCGGTTTAGCCAGATGACATTCATAATCAAGGAGTAGTTCATATTCACGCTCGGTCATATACTTAGGTTCAATTTTTCCGCCCAGAAACATCGCACGGAGGGCTGTATCACGAATTTTGTTATATTTTTTCACCTTGTTAATACCCTCCCTTGTGTAGACAGACTCTATAGCCTATCAATTAATTATACCATTTGAAAGAGTGTTCGTCATCTAGATACCCTCACTCCAGACGGGCACAGCTCCGTCTTTATTCTGCTCTTGTTTTGCTATTATACCATATACTTTTCGATTTGTCAATGATTTCGGTTTCGTTTGACTTTGTTTAGCATTACATTTCATAACAAAGCGTAAACGGACCATCATTTATACTTTTAACCTGCATATAAGCCCCGAATACACCACTCTCCACTCGCTTAAAATTGCCACAATCTCGAGCGTAGCTAAGAAAATATTCGTATAAATATTCCGCCAAATCGGGCGGCGCGGCTTTTGTGAAACTTGGGCGATTTTTACTACAATCGGCGTATAGTGTAAATTGAGATACTACGAGAAGTTCTCCGTCGACATCGCCAATTGACAGATTAATTTTCCCGTCTTCATCCGAAAAAATCCGCTGTTTTGAAATTTTGTTGACTAATTTTTCGACCTTTGTTTTACCGTCTATTTCGCTCTCGCCATCTCCTGCACCTACGCCGAGCAAAATAAGATAACCTTTCCCGATTTCGCCAGTTACTTTTCCATCCACAACCACCGACGCACTCGATACTCTTTGTAAAACTAATTTCAAATCACGCCCTATCCTTTCAATTCTATCAACGTTTTTTGAACATCGACAAGTCTCTTATTAGCCTTAGTTAACTTAGCTTTTTCGTTTTCGACTTGAGCAGGCGGTGCTTTAGTGATAAACCCTTGATTAGCCAGCTTTTTCTCAACAAACTGAATATCACCTTTAATTTTAACAAGCTCTTTTTCTAAACGTACGATTTCTTTATCTTTATCCAGTTGAAGTTGGAGTGCCATACGTTCCTCTTTGATTTTTTCAACTTTTCGGTCAAATTCTGCCTCATCATCAGAAAATTCGAGAGCTTCATCATATACTGGCCACGCTGAAACCATGATGCTTTCACAACCAGATTTTTTGCGAACTCCATCTGGAAGTGCTTGCCAAATTTCTTCGGTAATAAACGGCATAAATGGATGGAGGAGCTTCAAAAAACCATCCATAACATAAATCAACACATTCTGTGCGACTATGTCACCATCACGCATACGAGGTTTGCTAAGCTCAATATACCAGTCACAGTAGACGTTCCAGATAAAATCATGAACTTTGCCTACAGCTACCCCTAAATTATACGCCGAGAGATTAGTTGTAACTTCTTTTGTAAGTCTGTTATATTTGGTGAGAACCCACTTATCTTCAATAGTGAGTTTTGCCATATCAAGCGTACCGTCAGACGTGTCGCCGACACTCATCAAAACAAATCTTGCAGCGTTCCAGAGTTTATTTGCAAAGTTTCTTGCCGCTATAATTTTATCCTCACTCCAGCGAATATCTGATTCCTGGCTTACACCGTGAACCATTACGAGCCTAAGTGCATCCGCCCCATACTGGTCGATTACTTCGAGAGGGTCTACCCCGTTACCAGCGGACTTGCTCATTTTTTTGCCTTTAGAATCACGAATCAAACCGTGAATAAAAACATCGTGGAACGGGACAGCGTTCATAAATTTTAGCCCCATAAACACCATTCGCGCCACCCAAAAAAAGATAATATCATACGCTGGCACTATTACCGAAGTCGGGTAAAAATAATCGAGTTCTGGTGTGCTTTTGTCAGATTCCCCAGTCCACCCTAAAGTCGAAAATGGCCACAAAGCGGAACTAAACCACGTATCGAGAGTATCCTCATCTTGAACAACATCGCCACCGCATTTAGGGCAAGATTTAGGCTCATCTTCTGATACACCTACCCAGTCACATTTTACTTCACTATTAGTACAATAAAACGCAGGTATTCTATGCCCCCACCATAACTGACGGCTGATACACCAATCACGAATATTTTCAACCCACTGAATGTAGGTATTCTCGAATCGTTTCGACACCCAGCTTAGCTTTCCGTTTTGAACAACTTCGAGTGCTGGTTTCGCAATCTCTTCCATCTTAACAAACCACTGCAAACTCGCTTTAGGCTCAACAACGGTTCCGCACCGCTGACAACCGCCAACATTATGATTATGAGGCTCAACTTTAGATAAAAACCCCGCTAATTCTAAATCATTAACAATTGATTTACGTGCTTTATAACGTTCTAAACCAGAATATTTTCCGCCATTTTCATTGATTACAGCAGAATCATCCATTATATTTATAAGCGTAAGTTCGTGGCGTAACCCTACCTCAAAATCATTAGGGTCATGTGCAGGGGTGATTTTTACTACACCAGTACCAAATTCTTTATCAACGTATTCATCAGCTATAACTGGGATTTCACGGTTCACTAAAGGCAAAATTACAGTTTTTCCGATTAAATGCGTGTATCTTTTATCCTCTGGATGAACTGCTACCGCTGTATCTCCAAGCATCGTTTCAGGACGGGTAGTTGCTACTGTTACGAACTGCTTTTCGCCACCAAAATCACCTGAAACTGGATAGTTAATATGCCAAAAAAAACCCTCTCTCTCTTCATATTCGCATTCGATATCAGATATGCTTGTCTTACAAGTCGGGCACCAGTTAATTACACGTTCGCTCCTATAAATCAAACCTTGCTCGTATAAATCTATGAACACTTTTCTGACCGCTTTAGAACAGCCTTCATCCATAGTAAAACGCTCTCTCTCCCAATCACATGAAGAACCGAGTTTTTTTAACTGTTCTACAATAGTTCCACCATATTGTTCTTTCCACTTCCATGCACGTTCGAGGAAACCATCTCTGCCAAGCTGGTCTTTGGTGAGTCCGTCCGCTTTCATAGATTCAACGATTTTGGCTTCAGTAGCAATCGACGCATGGTCAGTCCCAGGCAGCCACAACGCCGAATAGCCCTGCATACGCTTTTGGCGAATGAGGATATCCTGTAAAGTATTATCAAGTGCGTGCCCTATATGAAGTTGACCTGTAATATTCGGAGGGGGGATTACTATACAAAACGGTTCTTTTTCCTTATCCACAACCGCATGAAAATATTTTTTTTCTAACCAATCAGCATAAATTCGAGTTTCAAAATCTTTCGGAGCGTAGTTTTTACTTAATTCTTTCACTTTTATTAACCGTTTCCTTATCTATTTTGGGTCTGTTGAACAATTGTTTGTTGCTTGAATTACGTTCTTGACATTTTAGGCGTTTTAATCGGTGTCAAGTTGAACAATAGTGACCCCATCCTCACCCTCTCCGAACCGACCTAAACGATAATCTTTAACCTGTCTGTGCCGCCTTAATTCGTCATGGACCGCTTGTCGCAAAACCCCAGTTCCTTTACCATGAATAATCGTTACTGAATGCAGCCGATTCATAATACAACTATCGATAAACAGCCCGACCGATGTCACACCTTCATCACAAGTCATACCACGAATGTCGCATTCGCTCATAGTACCACTGCGCCCACCATGACTACTGTTGCGTCCATTGTGCTTTTTCGGGAATATCACACCTTTATTTGATTTCGACAACTTGTCGCCATTAAGTGTGATTTTATCATCTTCGATTAATCGCAGGTTCTTAACATTGGTTTTAGTCTTAACAATACCAAGTTGCACCAAACAGTTGCCAGACGCATCAGGTGGCGAAATCAAGCTACCAGTCTTATCAATATCGACTAACCGTACCGTGTCATACTTTTTATACGGGCGTGGAGGTTTATATCCGCCAGAATCATCACGCGTGCTAACAGGGTTCGCTGCATCGTGGAGTTTGTTTAGTGCTGTATTAGTCCTCGAACGCATTCCCTGCATTTTGCCAACAAAATCAGATTTGTCTTTGTTGCGCTTGAGCGTTTCGAGTTCGTCCAGAAGTTTATCGGCGTTCTGACGTGCCACTTCTACAATCGAGAGTGCTT
Organism: Oscillospiraceae bacterium; assembly: GCA_009786985.1. Classification (GTDB taxonomy): domain Bacteria; phylum Bacillota; class Clostridia; order Oscillospirales; family Ruminococcaceae; genus Ruminiclostridium_E. Next base: position 6,096 of record WRGW01000096.1, on the reverse strand, counting down.
GTTGACGTGCGATGTTTAATTCTTTCGCGCGCTTTTCCGCTAAAGACGCTCGTTCCAATTCTAACTTTGATGTGAGTTCGCGTGCTTCACGTTCGTTTTGAACCATTTTGCTTTTAAGCTCATCTATTTCACGGCGTGATTCTTCTAAAGCACCGATTACGTTTTCAAAGCGTTTATTTTCACTTGAAACAAGGCTATCAGCTTTTACGATTATGTCGTCGCTAAGCCCTAATCGTTTAGCAATCGCCAAAGCGTTAGATTTCCCTGGTGCACCTGTAATCAGACGATAAGTCGGGCGTAGGGTGGTAACATCAAATTCGCACGAAGCGTTCTCTACACCAGATGTTTCGAGAGCGTAAATCTTAACTTCTTGATAATGCGTAGTCCCTATTGTAAGGCAGTCTTTTTCGCGGAGGTATTCCAAAATCGCAACCGCCAACGCTCCACCTTCTGAAGGGTCAGTTCCCGAACCAAGTTCATCAAGAAGAACTAAGTCCCCTGCCCTGACCTTCCCTAAAATTCTCACAATATTATTCATATGTGACGAAAAAGTCGAGAGGCTTTGTTCTATACTTTGCTCATCACCAATGTCGGCGTAAATATTTCCGAAAACGCCAATTCTTGAACTATCGCTCGCTGGGAGCATCAAGCCGCACCGTGCCATCAGAGTGAGAAGCCCAGCTGTTTTGAGTGCAACAGTTTTACCACCAGTATTAGGACCAGTGACAATTAGGCTGGTATAATCTTCACCGATTGTTAAGTTCACTGGCACTACTTTGTCAGGGTCAATCAATGGGTGGCGTGCATTATGAAGTTCGATTATTGGCTTATACTCATGACTGTCATCGCCGTCACCAACAATAGCCGGAATAATACCTTTCATCTTTGCGCCAAGATTAGATTTTGCAAAACAAAGTTCAAGTTTAATGCAAGCGGTAAACGAATGCAAAATTTCATCACTATAACTCCCACACATAGCTGAAAGTTCGGCGATAATCCGCTCAATTTCTTCTTTCTCTTGTGTTTTCAAAATTCTGATTTGATTATTTGCTTCTACTACACCCATAGGTTCGACAAAAAGCGTCGCCCCCGAACCAGACGTATCATGAACTAACCCCGGAATTTCGTTCTTATGCTCAACCTTAACTGGTACAACAAATCGCCCATCGCGCTGAGTAATAAGGCTTTCTTGAAGATATTTTTTTGTATCAGAACCACGAGTGAGTTTGTCGAGCTGTTCACGAATTTTGTGGCTTTGCTTTTCAATACTCCGCCTGATTCTAAAAAGCTCAGGGCTGGCACTGTCGGAGATTTCATCTTCTGAAAGAATCGCCACTTCAATTCGCTCAAGTATCGTTTTGAGTTCTGGTGCAGTTGATAGCTGTGTGAACATAAAAGTCAACGAATTGCCGTCACCCTCATCACAATCTTCTATACCAATCACTCCATCTTGACCCACTTGTTTATACCACGTAAGCAAAATGCGGATTTCTTTCAAAACACTTGCAATATCCAAGAGTTCACGCAAAGAAAGACTCCCTCCCTGTGACGCTCGTTTAAGAGCGTTACAGGGGTCTGCAATGTTAGAAAACCGTGGCGTTCCAAATTTAGAAGAAAGCACAAAAGCATCAGCGGTTTTCTTTAATTCCGCTTTGATTTTAGGAACATTTATCAGCCCTGAAAGCGGTACAATCTTTGCGATTTCGGTTTTTGCAGGAGCACTAACCGCCTGTTCAGACAAAAATTCTAAGATTTTGTCAAGTTCGAGTTTTAATTGGTCTTTGTTTATAACATTCATATTTATAGTATAGCACAGATTTGTAAAAACGTCAAGCGTTATTGTAGATATGCTCTTAGCCCTGTTTAGAAATTACGGTTTTTAATCGCTGTAAAAATTCAGGTGTACCTGCGTTTATAGTAGTCAAATCATCATTACGACCAGCATCAACAAGCAATTGCCCAATTTGCGAAAGCGATTCTTCTTCTATACTATAAAGTGCGGTTTTGATTCCGTGAACTACCGTGATATAAGCTTTGAGTGTGCTTTTAGTAACCGGCATCAATGTTTCGAGATTTTTAATCGCCTTTTTTGCATCACGTATAAAAATTTCACGTAGACCTGCTTCAAAATCACCTACACTAGATTCTACAACGTCCATAACTTCAGTGGGAGCGGTAGATTTTACATTATTTGCTATAACGCTCGTCAGCAAGAATTTATTAAGCGTTTCATTTAATTTTTGTGAATTAATCGGCTTCGTTACAAAATCATCAAATCCGTTATCCAAAAACATTTCTTTTACGCCTTCAATCGCATTAGCAGTCAACGCCGAAATCGGATGTTTATATCCTAATTTGCGGATTTCGGCTACAGCTTCGATACCATCCATTTCTGGCATCATATGGTCCATAAATATGATGTCATATACAGCACCATCTCTGATATTTTCGACTGCTTCTTCCCCACTCATCAAAGTTTCGATTTCTAATTTTGGTTTTAGTGATTTAACCAACCCTTTTGCGACATATAAATTTGATTCAATATCATCAACAATCAAAACCTTGCCAGTCAACATATGATTGTCGGCTTCATTATGGGTTAAAAAAGCCTGTGAGTTACATTTAAACTGGAATCGCTCTAATCTTTCTGTTGTTTCCCTTCCGATAATTGCATTTCTGCGTGCATCGCTAATTTCGATTAACAGTTGCGGAATACGTACAGTAACACGCGTTCCGACATTTGGCGCACTTTGCACATCGATTGTTCCGTTCATTAGATGGATGAAATTACGTGCAATCACCATTCCGAGCCCTGTGCCTTCTATTTCTGGGCTTTCAGCCGTATTAAATCGGATAAATTCACTAAATAGTCGATTCACCTGCTCCTCATTCATTCCACGACCAGTGTCTTTTATTTCTACTACTAACGTAACTATATCATCAGATTCACTAGATTCGGGTTCACTTTCACACCTAAAGTCGAGTGATACCATTCCTTCTTTTGTATACTTAAACGCATTCGATAACAGATTATTAAAAATCTGTTTTAATCGAATTTCGTCGCCAGTAAAATGACGTGGGATGTTTTCGTCAACACTAAGAAAAAACTCACAATTTTCGTGACATAAAGCCGTGTTTAATTGAACAATATCGCTGATAATACTTACAATATCATATTCTGCCACTGCCAACTCAAACTTACCAGCTTCAACTTTTGAATAGTCTAGAATATCGTTAATAATAGCTAGTAACAAGTTTGACGAACTGCGGATTCGCACAAGCCCCTCGACTGCTTCAGGGGTAAGGTGTTTATTAGACAATAGTAATTCGGTTATACCACAAATCGCATTCATAGGTGTGCGAATTTCATGGCTCATCTTGGACAGAAACTCACTCTTAGCTTTATTAGCCTTCTTTTCTTTTTCGACAGATTTTTCGAGCTTAGCTAACAACGCATTAACTTCACGCATATCATGGAAATACACCAAAAATTGATGTGAACCTTGACGAACGTTGTTAATGAGAACCGTTGTACATTCCCCGCTGATATGCTCCCCCGTTTTAGAAATATACGTCCACGGATAGCTAAACACGCCCTTGGCGAAAGTTTCACGTTTAATCACAGTCATAGAAGAGAATATGTCACCCGCAAACTGTTCAGGGGCGAAGAATTTTTCATACTCATTCATATATTCTTCTTTGTGATTAGCACCGAGTAGTTCTATCATTGCGTCATTACAGTCGATTAAAGCATAACCTTCACCCCATAAGCATGAAGGAAACGGATTAGCATCATACATCTGTTGTTGATGAGCTAACATTTCACGTTCTATGTTTTTAGCTTCGTGTTCACGTAATTTACGTTCGATTTCGAGCAGTTGTGTAATAGCCTCCTGCTCTTTCGCCATATACTCTTGTGCTAATGCTACTGATTGTTGTTCTTTTATATATGCTTCTTTTTTAGCAGTAACATCAATTCCATATTCAATCAACACGTCTTGATTCTTGTACTTAGCTGTTACTAAAGTAATTTCGGCGTGAATGATTTTATCTTGTACAGTTTTACAAGTGAGTTCAAACGTGTACATACCTTCTTTAATGGCTGTTTTAGCACATTCACCAAAGTACTCCATTGAATTTCTGCCATTGGGCTGAAATTCTGGCATTGTAGAAGAACGTTTCTCGCTCTGAATTTTATCGCCGTCTTCCGATATAAACAGCTCTTCTGAGTGTTTATTGCAATCGATGGTGTTAAAATTCATATCGTATATAGAAATAGACATAGGTGCAAGGTCAAGCATTATTCGTGACTGTTGCTCTAATTCTTGAACTTTCTCTAAAAATTCAATTCGCTGGTTTTGAGTTGTTATGGTTTCAATTTTTATCAACATATCACCGATTGCACGTGTGAGCGTTCCAACTTCATCATCTCGTTTATTCTCCAAGAAGTGTGTCGCGTTCACGTCTGATGAAGCTGAAACTAAATTTTTCACATCTCCAGTAAGTACTTCAACTGGTTTTACGATTTCATGCGATAGAAAAAAGAAAGTAAATAAAGCCACAGCAATCAAAACACCAGCAATTGTTAAGAACACAACCGTAAGCGTTCGCCAAACCAAAACAGACGTTACCTCGTTAGGGAGCATTGACACCAAAATCCACCCAGTCGATAAAATAGGCGATTGTATAAAATAGTACGAGTCATATGTGACTATGGTTTCGCCAGCTACAAAAGCCTCAAGAACTGGTGCGTATTCTAATAAATCGGTTACATACCGAAACTCTTCTTCGCTTCCCATTCTGGCTAATGCTGGCATATAATCAATGTTAGGATGAACTATAATTTCACCCTGTCCCCCAATTAAAAGCAATGAACCCTCTGATTGTGCCTGAAATTCAGCAACCATGTTTTTGATTTTTTCTAGCTCAATACTCATAGCTACTACAGCTTCACGCCTATTTAAGTCGGCAATGTGATATGAAATGGTAGTAATTGTTTTGCCGGTCACCATAGATATGTAAGGGTCGGTGATAATGACTTCTCCGCTTTGCTGGGCGGCTTGTTCCCACCAAGCACGTTCAGTAAAATCGATTTCGTAAGGGTTATCCCATGAGACGCTATCATAGAACTCACCATCACCAAAGGCAAGCCATACCACTTCTATAAAGTCATACTCTTGTTCAAAATGTTCAACTATGCGTTGATAGTTTTCTTCAAACACTAAAGGCACAGTCATGGATAAGCCTTCTAAAATTCCGAAAGCCTCCAAAAACCACATCTCTAACTCGCGTGACTGAATTTTTTGTTCACGATGAATACTCTCAAGCACATTATTGTAAACAGTGTTGCGGACTAATGTTGTATTCAAAACAAATGCCAAAACAAACCCTAATATGGCAAGAAACAACATTCCCAAAACAAGTTTATGTGATAATTTAGATGGTTTTTTAGTAGAATTAGACATAAAAACACCACTTTCGTTATACCGTTTTATATTCCAGACCAACAGGTCTATCACTCCAATTTTCAACATTATATCACTAAATACAAGAAAAGTCAAGTCTATTTACCACTAAATCTTTATAAAAATATTAAAATCAAGAAATATTCCTGAGGAGTTTTTTTACGATAGTGCCTAAGGTTTAGAGTTCTAAATGGCAACCATAGTTAATTTTTGCGACAGTCTAATAAATTTATTTAAAAATCGACAAAAAGTTGTAGCAAAATTTCAAGAATATCATATAGTGTAGTATGAAACGTTTCTACAACACGGCAACGGGTGATTGCCAACAATACTTATTATTATAACGGAGGAAAGAATTATGTTTGGAAACAATGGTAACTGCTGCTGGATTATAATTATCCTACTCTTCTGCTGTGGCGGATTTGGTGGTGGCTGTGGCAATGATTGCGGATGCTCACGCAGAAACAACGACTGCTGCTGTTAAGCAAAACAAGAGTTCTAAATGAGGGAATTCATTTCCCTCATTTAGAACTTGACGACAAGCAAAGCAAAACAAGAGTATCCCCCAGCAAGACGGGCTTTGCCCGTCTGGAATGGGGGTATCTCGACGACAAGCAAAGCAAAACAAGAG
>WRGW01000095.1 GCA_009786985.1 Oscillospiraceae bacterium | reverse complement strand
CAGAGCCACTGACACCTCCGCTCTTGTTTTGCTTTTGACTTCGTCAAGCGGACTGCTCAGTGGCAGAGCCACTGACACCTCCGCTCTTGTTTTGCTTATCGTGACATCATAACTTTATCAACAAGCCCGTATTCTTTAGCTTGTTCTGCTGTCATGAACGTATCACGGTCAGTATCGCGTTGGATTATTTCGAGTTTTTGCCCTGTCATTTCAGAAAGTAAGACATTCATCTTTTCTTTAGTTCTGATTATATGGTCACTACGGATTTTGATGTCACTCGCTTGACCAGAAAGCCCGCCATGAATCAACGGTTGATGAATCATAACCTCTGCATTCGGCAAAGCGGAGCGTTTACCTTTGGCTCCTGCGGCTAACAAAAACGCACCCATTGACGCTGCCATTCCGAGGCAGATTGTCGCTACATCGCATTTGATGTAGTTCATAGTGTCATAAATCGCCATACCATCACTAATAGAGCCACCTGGACTGTTGATATAAAGATAAATATCTTTATCAGGGTCTTGGCTCTCAAGATAGAGTAATTGTGATGTAATCAAACTCGCAGTGTGATGGTTTACATCTTCATATAACATTACAATTCGGTCGTTCAAAAGCCTTGAAAAGATGTCATACGCACGTTCACCACGTCCAGTTTGTTCAATAACGGTCGGAACTAATGCTGATTGTGGCAACTGCAAATTTTGCGAAAATGTTGGAATGTTGTAGTTCATAGATTCTCCTTGAAATTTCTCTGAATTCTTGTTGTTTTTAGATTAAACCTCAAGCATCTCTGCTTTTTCTTCTTCGCTCGGTGAATATGGAACGTCTGTAACAGAAGCATTTTCTTTGATTAACTCAAGCGCTTTCAGAATTTTAAGGTCAGTCTTAACATTTTCAAAAGAAGCGATTTCACGCACTTTTTCTATTTTCATGCGATTATCGTCCGCCATTTTTTGGTATTCTTTTTCAATTTCGTCATCGCTAACTTGTATGTCTTCAACTTCTGAAATTTTATCAAGTGCAAGTCTAAACTTAATTTGTTTTTCAGCAATTTCACGGAAACTTTCGCGATAACTCTCAAAACTCGAACCCGTGCTACGTGCAAAAGTTTCAGGTTCCATATTGTATTTAAACGCCCAGTCACGTGCCATTTCATCCATACGTTGCTCATACATCGCTTGTGGAATTTCCGCTTTTAATAGCTCGACCACTTTTTCAGCAACAGCATCTTCTAACTTAACGTCACGATTTTCGCCGAAACGTTCTTCGAGTTTTTGACGAATATCTTCACGAAATTCAGCGATTGTATCAAATTCACTGATGTCTTTTACGAACTCATCATCTAATTCCGCAGCTTCTTTTGCGTAAATTTCACTGATTGTGCATTTGAATATAGCGTCTTTACCACGAACATTTTCAGCTGGATAGTCTTCAGGGAAAGTCACGTTGACATCAAAATCTTCACTAACGCTTTTGCCGATAATCTGCTCTTCAAATCCAGGAATAAAACGTTTACTTCCTACCTCAAGTCTGAAATCAGTTGCACTACCACCATCAAAGAGTTCATCTTCGCAAAAACCTGTGAAATCAAAAACGATTTCATCACCATTTTTTACAGAGCGGTCAGACGCATCAATAATTCTTGCGTTATCAGCTCTGATTAGTTCGAGTTCACGGTCGATATCTTCATCAGTTACTTCACGTTTTTGAACTTCTACTTCAACGCCTTTATAATCAGCGATTTCAACTTCTGGCTTGACAGTAAACTTCACCTTATAAGTCACACCGTTTTCACGACTGACCTCTTTAACTTCAATAGCTGGAGGTGCAACAATTTCAAGCCCAGTTTCGTCAATAACTTTAGGGATATGCAAATTGTATAAATCGTTGACTGCGTCTTCATAAAACACGCCTTCACCGTAGTGAGTTTCAATCATCTTACGTGGTGCTTTACCTTTACGAAACCCTGGTAAAGAAATATTTTTTCTCATTTTAAGATACGTGGCATTACACGCTTTTTCAAAATCTTCAGCGTTTACGTTAAATTCAATTTCAACGATGTTAGTTTCCGGTGTAGTATTTGATGTGATTTGCATTTTTTTATTCCCCTTTTTATTACTTGCGGTAAGTTTATAATATTTTCAATACAGCATCTTTAATTTTCGATTTATCTAAAACTTCGTTGAATCGGACTTCTTTGCCTACAATATCCGAGAGAGCTTTAGGAATCCCGATGTCAGTGCGTTTTGAAAGTTGTGCAATTAAAGCACATGACTCTACGTTCACATATTCAAAATCGCCCGAATTTTGAGACGACTCTTGGTTTGCAACTTCGTTTTCGTCTGATTCTTCGTCTTCATCTATGTCTGGAATGTATTCGCCATATAGCGCATTATAAACAGCGTCACCAAATTTGTACGGATTTGCAGTTGATGCAATAATCGTCTTAGTTTTGTTATCGCCTGTTTCATTGACGTAATCTTGCCAAACTTTATACCCTACAGCGGTATGCGTATCCATAAGATAACCGTGTTCATTAAAAACAGCTTTAATCGTTTTAGCGGTGTCGATTTCACTACACCAGCCACCGAAAAAGAATGAAGAAATTTTATCGTGTAGTTTTTTGTTGACCGCAAACTTCCCTTTCTTTTTCAAATCAGCGAACCATTTATTTATTTGTTTATCATCACCATCAGATAGATGATACAACAATCGCTCAAGGTTGCTTGAAACAAGAATATCCATCGACGGCGAAACGGTGGTATGAAACTCACGCTCACTATCATAAGCACCAGTGTTTATAAAATCACTAAGAACATTGTTCGAGTTTGAAGCACAAATCAACCTATTAACTGGAACCCCCATAAGCATTGCATAATACGCCGCCAATATATTACCAAAATTCCCAGTCGGAACACAGATGTTTATTTTATCACCACTCTGTATCGCTTTTGAACGCACTAAATCAACATAAGAAGATACATAATATACGATTTGAGGACAAAGCCTTCCCCAGTTAATCGAATTCGCACTCGACAAAGACACTCCCACTTTTTTAGTACGTTCGACTATATCTTTATCAGCAAACAGCTCTTTCACCGCATTCTGGCAATCATCAAAATTCCCTTTGACCGCAAACACATGAACATTATCACCCTCTTGTGTTGTCATCTGGAGTTTTTGCATTTCACTAACACCATCTTCGGGATAAAATACTATTATTTCAGTGTCCTCAGCATTCTTAAAACCTTCGAGTGCGGCCTTACCAGTATCACCAGAAGTTGCTACAAGAATCAGCGTTTTAACAGTTCCATCTTTTACAGTTTGGCGAGAAACTTTTAACATTCGTGGCAAAATCTGTAGTGCCATATCCTTAAAAGCAGCTGTAGGTCCATGCCAAAGTTCAAGAATATGTGCAGGTGCTTGCTTTTCTTCGGATTTCAGCTTTACAAGACGTGCGACATCAAGTGCATTAAAGTTAGACTCAATTGTACCATATTCATATCCTAATTTTAGCGACCGATAATAATTAGAATGAGTAGTTTTGACACGGTAAGCATCATTGATACACCTCTGAAGGCTCTCGTCATCAAAATTCAAGAAAGCCTTCAACACTTCAAAAGCAATTTCTTGATACGAATTATATTGTTTAAACGCCATATTACTTAAATCTTCAGGCGAAAATTTAGGTAAGTTTTCTAAATCAGACGGCACAAAAAGCCCGCCTTCTTCTGAAATGCCTTTTACAATAGCCTCAGAAGCGGTGACATCAATAGTTGAATTTCTTGTGCTTGTGTATTTCATACAGCCCTCTTTAATACTCTATTTATATAGTCGATTAAATGTTCGGTAACACCGCAGGGCAAAGCTCTCGAAGAGCAGGCTTTGCCCTGCTTGACAGAGTTACCCCTGCACCCCCATCGCTTCGCACGCACGAACCGACGCTGAGCGTCGGGGTATTACACCCGAACTTTCAATAAAAAAACTCACAACCCTTGCGGTTTTCAACTTAAACGACTATACAAGATTTTACTTAGAAATGACTTTCTGTGAATAACGGACACACCGTGTTTTAGTAGCATTTCTCTATGTAATTTAGTTCCATAACCCTTATGTTTTGCGAATCCATATTCGGGATACATCACATCAAGCTCAGTTGCGTAACGGTCACGAGCAACTTTCGCTAAAATCGATGCAGCCGCAATCGATGCTGATTTAGTATCACCTTTTACAACCGTAATTGATTCTGGAATATTGGGTGCTCGATTACCATCAACTAACACCGTGAGGCTTTCTGTTCCACAACTTGCTATTTGCTCATCAAGAATTGTTTTGAGTTTTTCAAAAGCACGCTCCATAGCGAGCATTGTAGCATTTAGAATATTTAATTCTTCGATTTCTTCGACCGACGCTGTTGCAATAGCATACGCACCACAGTTAGAGATGATTTCATCGAACAATTGCTCACGCTTGTTTGCCGTTAGCTTCTTGCTATCGTTAAGCCCTGCGATTTGTGTGATTGGATTATGCCTCACACGATTCAGCACGACCGCCGCCGCAAATACATCTCCCGCAAGCGTTCCACGCCCCGCTTCATCTATTCCGCAGACTATACCTTTATACCCTTTATCAAATTCGTAAAGTAAACTCACGACTTATCTCCCATTGACGGAAATTCCAACGTAATTCGCCCGATTTTACAACCTCTAAAATCATCCAACAAAGCGAGTGCAGCACGTTCTGTATCAAGTTCGCCACCTGCAATTTTCATTGAGCGTGATTTCGCAATGCTCTTCAACAAAAACACGCCATCAATTTTAGTATCTGTATGCTGCTCTGATTCAACTTCCAACAATTCATCTAAATTATAACGCTTGATTAGCTTGTCCTTATGTTTAGCGTACAGAAATTCCGCAAGGTTCATCGCCAATCCATGAACATCCATAACCTCATCTTTGACAGCTCCAGTATAAGCTAATCGCAATGCAACATCTTTATTTTCAAGTTTCGGCGACAAAATACCAGGTAAATCGAGAATTTCAAGTTCTACACCCTTTCCAGCATTACCACCCTTATTGCTAAAATTAGCACTTATACTTGAATTACCAGCTTTACCACCATCAATTTTTACCCACTGCTTACCACGAGTAATCCCCGGGCGGTCTCCAACAGCAGCTTTTTTACCACCAGCCATTCGATTGATGAACGAAGATTTCCCAGAATTAGGAATCCCAGCCGCCATCACTCGAATCGCACCGCCATACTTTTTTTCGCCCACAACTTGTTTCAAGAGTGCTGGAAGATTTTCTAACCCCGCCCCACTTCGACAATCACATGAAATCGCAATTATTCCCTGCGATTTATAGTGCTCAAGCCATTTTTTTGTAGCCTCGGGGCTTGCGTAATCTCGCTTATTCAAAAGTAGTATATGCGGTTTATCACCGACAATCTGACTTAAAAGCGGATTTCTGCCCGATTCAGGCAATCTTGCATCGGTAATTTCAGCAAACACGTCAATCAGCTTTAGCTCTTTTTCAATCTGGCGAAGAGCTTTTGTCATATGCCCCGGAAACCAATGAATATTCAAATTTTGTTCTGATACACTACCATCACGTTCTTGTCGCTTTTGCGAACGCTCCAGTCGTTTACGGTTCATAGTGCTTTGCTTGTTATCACGATTATTTCGTGCATTTCCGCTTTTACTATTTGAATGGTTATCTCTATTTCCCCTATTCATTGCACTCATTGAACAAACCCAAATGCCGAGAAAATTCTACTCCATGGAGTAGAGTATTCATCACCACCAGAACTTCCAGCTACTCTGAAAAAAGCTCTCCCCGCTATGTGGTTTATGTTTACTAATCCGATTGTTCCTTGATGCCCTGGATTTTGATTAGCAATTCCACGACTATCTACTGAATTACCACGATTATCACCAAGCACAAAAACATAACCTTCGGGAATTTCTATATCAATCGTTGCAAAGCGTGAGTGAGTTCTGCCCCTCACAAAATATCCATTTTCGTAAAACTCTACACCATCACCGATTACATCAAGCGATTCTCCATCAACCGAAATAGATTCGAGAGGCTCACCATTCACATAAACACGACCACTACTGTCTGCATCGGAGTACGAATCAATCCTAACCGTATCACCACCAACTGCGATTACTCTTTTAATGACATCTTTGCCATAGTCGCCATCATCATTGCAAAAAAGCTCTGGCGCATATACCACTACAATGTCACCTCGACTTGGGGTGTAGAAAAAATTCGTCACAAGCATTTGGTCTTGATTAAACAAAGTCGGACTCATCGAACTACCATCGACTGACGTTACTCTAACCACAAATGTGAACACAGTGACTATAATAACCACTGCCGAAACCAAAACTTCGCCCCATTCAAAAATGTCACGAATAAACCAGCTCGCCCTCCGTTTTGCAATACATTCGGTATCACTATCATTCCGAACGCCAGCTAAAGGAGAGGAACTGTTCTCGTTTATTGGTTCGCTTATTTCAGTATTTTCCGATTTTGCATCAACAACATCAGATTCGATTTCATTCACAATATCTGCCTTTACAGTCTCTATATCTACGTCTATTTCAGGATTGTTTTCGTTTTTACCCATGTTTCACCAAGTTTCAGTTTAAAATTTAGATTTTACTTTAGCCGCCTTACCAACTTTATCTCTTAGATAGTACAACTTCGCACGACGAACCTTACCTTCACGGATTACTTCAACTTTCTCGACTGATGGGCTATGAATAGGGAATACTCTTTCAACACCAACGCCGTGAGCTACTCTACGTACCGTAAAAGTTTCTTGAACTCCTCCGTGTTTTTTAGCGATTACCGTGCCTTCAAACATTTGAATACGCGATTTTTCACCCTCGGTTATTCTCACGTGAACACGCACAGTATCACCAATTGCGAATTTTGACGGTTGCTCTTTTAAGCTATCTTGAGCTATAATTTTTAGTGCTTCCATTTTCTTGATTTTCTCCTTCAACATTATATAACATAAATCTATGTCATATGTCTTTCAAACACACTCAATATAGTAGCTTAATACTAAAATACCAATTCTAATCCATTGAGTTAAAATGCGAGTGAATAGACAACATACTGTGTTATTATAACACATACTTTTGAAAAATGCAAGTGTTTTTTCAAGTTTTTTATAAAAAATTCAATATTTTAGAGCGAAATAACACGAAAACAACACCAAATTAAACCAATCCTATTAACTTCCTGCCTTTTTGCAAACTTTATTGCCATAAAAGAGTTGACAATAAAGAAAAAATATGCTACTATGGTAACATATTTTCAAAATCTTCATTATTACTCCGCAACGAAAGTCTTAACACTCACGGCAAAGCCGCACGTGACTTTCGTTGCTCAAAATGCCCCTGTTTCTCGTTTGCCAACGCAAAACAACCGAAACAGCAGGGCAGATATTAATTCACAAAAATGTCAAGACATTTGTTGCGAATTAATACACGGGGCATCCCTATAACTTTTGACGAGTATCAGGAGGCGTACACGGGTCACAATGTTCGGTAACACCGCAGGGCAAGCACTGCTTCCCTCTCGCTTCGCTCAAGCGAACCGACGCAGAGCGTCGAGGTATTACACCCGAACTTTCAATAATATAAGGTGGGTTCAAACTATGAAAAAATCATCTGTTTTTACAAAAATATTTGTTCCCATTATGATTATAATGTTGGCTCAGGCTGTTTTTATCAGTACTTTTCTTTTTGCGAGTGGGACAATCTCTACGTTACGCACAAATTCAATTGAAGTATTAAATAACAGCACCATGACAAGACAAACCAATCTCGAACACGCAATGAACAATTATTGGTCAAACGTCAGTACACTTGAATACAGCGTTCTTGACATTATCACCAACTATCTTTATGAAAACGAACTTGATATAAATCAAGTTTTAGGCGATGACTATCACGAGTTAGTGCTACTCGATAATATGTCAGATGCATTGCTCGAATCACTTGGTATAACTGCGACTACTGGTATTTTTATGTATTTTTTGCCAGTAGATAGGGTTATAGAAAACCCAGAAACGGTTAATCTTAATGGGTTGTACTACAGAAGTGCACGTCCGTTTATTCGCCGTCACAATGGTGCAGGGATTGTAAATGAGCTTTTGCTCGTACGCGGTCCTATGGACATAGCACGTAAGTATAATATGCCGACCGATAGTTTATGGAGTAGCAGATTCACTTTCAACCCGAATTATGAGTCTACTTGGAACTCTTTCATTATGCCACAGATTGCTTTTGACGAATCGCCCGAGTTTGACTCATCAGACCTGTCTTACTGGAGTGTACCACACGTATTTACGCCGTGGTCACCGCGCGATGCCAATAGACAAATTACATACACACGACCGATTATTTTAGATGGTCAGATGATTGCTATGATTGGCACAGAAATGCAGACTGTTCAGTTAGAGAGCTTTTTTCCAGCTCGTGACTTGGAAACTTTCAGAGAGAGCGGTTATATGCTCGTACGAATCGATGCTCCTTTTTCGCACGACGATGGCTTTTTAACGACACGTGCAGCAGAAACTAGCGGAACCCTTTCCGCCGAAATCATGCAAATCACTGGAGCGTTTATGAACCGATTACTCGAGCATCATCAAACGCTTACACTTGAATCCACCTACGGTTACGAAACCTATATAATCGCTGAACATCCAGATGTTCATCTCATAATTCGCCCTCTACACCTATATAATACAAACGCTTTGTTTAATAACGAAACTTGGGCGTTAGTCGCTATGGGTACTGAACGTGCTCTTTTTGAAATTGCCAGAAACGTCACTAGTGCAGTTCATATTAGTACAGCGGTTGCTTGTGTGAGTGGCGGAATTTTGTTATTTATTGTAGCTAAAAATCTTTCTAAACCACTCAAAAAAATTTCTAATCAAATCAAGCAACTTGAAAACGGTGATGATTTGATTTACGCTTCAAACGTTTCTGAACCTGTGGAGATTTTCAATATTGACTCAAAAACTCGTGAAATTGACCTTTTGTGCAGTACATTAAATGAGATGATTTCAAGGCGAGCATTAGCAGAAATGCGAACATTTGAAGAACACCAGCGGTATCTATTCGCACTCGAATGCTCGACTGACACTTTTATGGAATACAATATAGAAAGCGATATTTTTTCGGTTTATTACTTCACCGCTAAAACCGAGAACGCACAAGTACTTTCGACTAAAAAAGTCAAAAAATTCTCAAAAATTTTGCTTGATTTTGTTCACCCCGATGATTTAAACGAACTAAAAAATCGTCTAAATCAAAAAGCTAAATTTGAGATGGAGCTTAGAATTAAATATGAGTTAGCAAAACCTATAGTAGAATTACGTAACGAAAAAACCGAATCAGACAATGGATACTTCTGGTTTTCGATTAAGATGGCACATATCGAAAACGTCTGTGTCGAGAGTGACCAAAACATCGTCACAATTGAAACTGCTGAAAATAATAGTGGCAAAAAAATCGGTTCAGCCAAAGAAATCACCCAACAAAAACTCGAAGAATTTGCTAAGTTAGAACTAAGCCGTCGCGATTTAACAACTGGATTATACAATTGCGAATATGGTTTACAACTGTTAAAAAAGCAAATCGCAAATACAGAAAAAACATATATATATATCTTACGAATAAAAGACTTTGCACCTCTCGAAATGACATATGGTCAAGTTTTTGCTGGGGTTTTTATCCATAATTTCGCACATGAGATTTTGCGTGTACTAAGCAATAATGACCTATCTGATATTTTAACACTAAGACTTAGTAATAATGAAATTTTACTTCAAGGCGAACTTGACGATTCTATAATCGAACAAATCGAAAATGCTTTTGCAAAACTTTACAAAGGCGAAAAATCAGATGTAGAGTTCGGTTTACAAATCGAGTGTGTTGAAAACAATGTTAAAAATATAGAAAAAATCAGCTTTAGTGCTACTAACGAGAGTATGCCTGTAAATGTCCATCTCGACTTAAATAACGTAAAACAAATCTCTCATTTGAGCCTTGAACTTTTTGAAAGAACCCTTCATTTAGATTCAGCGATTCAAATTTTAATTGGCGTAATTGCTCGACAGTATAACCTCAAAAGAGTTGTCGTTTGTACTTACGATAACAATTTTGGAACACGCCAAATTACCCATCAGTGGTATAATAAAGAAAAAACTGGTCTAAAACCTCTATCAGATGCTACACAACACGTGCCTACAAACGATTTTAAATATTACAAAAACCACCTCTGCTCAAGTGGAACTCTGGTATATAAACGTGACAACGTTGACAACGAAAGTGACGATAAACAACTATGGTCTTGTCTATGCTTCCCCGAAAAAAACACTACCACTTTTTGTTGCGAAACTTACGAAAATGCTGAAAATTCTGGGCGTATACTTTATATCGCTCCAAGTTCTGACAGTGAAATTTGGGACAATAAATCACGCAACACCCTACATTCTGTTACTAAAATCATTGCTACTTATGCTAATGCGGCGAAAATGCATTCTGCTTCCCGTGCGAAAAGTATGTTTTTATCCAAAGTTTCGCACGAAATTCGCACACCTATGAACGCAATTATTGGGTTTACTAATATCGCACTTGAAACCATACATTCTGGGGATGACTTTTCACAAGTCAGCGAACATCTAAGCAAAATCAGCTCCTCTGCTAACTATTTACTGGAACTTATAAACGAAATTCTCGAAATGTCACGAATCGAGAGCGGCAAGACTTCTGTCGTAGTAGTAAATCCATTTTCTATTCAGGGGCTTATGAAAGATGTAGAAACAATCATGCGGCTTTTAATAGAAGAACGTGGAATTATTTTTGAAACCGAGCAGATTGTTTATAACGACAATGTTTATGGAGATTACCATAAACTAAAACAAGTTCTGATTAACTTAGTTGGTAATGCAAATAAATTCACTAAACCTGGAGGGACAATCACTCTCTCGGTCATACAATTAGGTAGTGGAAATTATCTTTTTGCCGTTAAAGACACAGGAGTCGGAATACCTTATGACAAACAAGAGACTATTTTTAACCCATTTGAACAAGTCGCAACGACCGTTTTTGATTCACAAAGTGGCGTTCAAGGTACTGGTTTAGGATTAACAATTACCAAGAATATTTTACAAACAATGCAGTCTAAAATCGAGTTACGCAGTGCTCCTGGTGAAGGTGCAGTATTCAGCTTTGTGGTAAACCTGCGTGAACCAGACACGCACGAAATAACCCCACAAAAGTTGCTCGAAACGATTGTAAAAGCTGAAACTGAAAATAACTCGCCAACTTCCAATATCAGAGCTATCAAAAACACCATCGAACAAACTATTGACTCGTTTACCTCACAAAACGAACAAAAACAAGATAAAATTCAAAGCGAATTTACTACTAACGAATACACACAACTATTCAAAGGAAAACGCCTTTTAGTCGTTGATGACGTAAGTACAAATGTATATGTCATAACCTCAATCTTAGAACAAGTGGGATTTATAATTGAAAGTGTCTATGATGGTTCAGAAGCTGTACAGGCGTTCACAAAAAAACCAGAAGGATATTTTGATGCCATTCTGATGGATATACAAATGCCAGTCATGAACGGATTTGATGCTACACGCCAAATTCGTAAAAGTGAACATAAAGATGCACGCACAATCCCAATTATCGCAGTTACAGCAAACATATTAGGTAAAGAACTCAAAGAACCACACAAATTCGGCATGAATGGACATATCGGAAAACCAATTAAATCTAATGTTCTATATGAGTGTTTGCACGACTTATTGGTGAAAGGAGTTTATAGTAACACGGAATACAACTAAGGCAACTTTAGAAGCTGTGTTCATAATGAAAAAATATAATTTAAGAGAGGTTATACCATGAAAAAGTATCAAAAATTTGTAGCGACATTCTTAGGAATATCAATGCTCATGTCCACACTAATGGCGTGTAATAACGAAAGTAGCGAAACAAGCGGAGGAGGAAACGTACAGCTCGACCCACAAAATCCAGTCGTAATCACTTTCTGGCATGACTATACTGGAATTGTTCAAAATGCGTTCGATGATTTGGTAAGCGATTTCAATGACACGATAGGTATGGAACGCGGAATCATAATAGACGCAATCGGAAAAGGAAGCGTTGGTAACATCGAAGAAGCAATCAACGCTTCGGTACGCAATGAGATTGGAAGAGAAGAACTCCCGAACATCTTTTCATCTTTTGCAGACACAGCATATGTTCTAAAAACTATGGACTTACTGGTAGATTTGAACGATTATTTCACCTATGAACAACAGTCAACTTACTTTGCACCATTTATAGACCGTGGCAGAATCGGACGTAACAACGAATTATTTTTATTTCCAGTAGCTAAATCACCCGAAATCTTAATGCTAAACAACACCGATTGGATTGACTTCGCTAATGAGATGGGGGTGACTTACCAAGACCTCGAAACCAAAGAGGGAATTGCACGTGTTGCCGCACTCTATTATGAATGGAGCGACGGAAAAGCACTATTCGGGCGTGACGCTTTTGCGAACCTTTTTGTAATCGGTTCAAAACAACTCGGGGTTGAGCTTTTTGAACTATCTAACGCTAATGACGAATTCGGCGAAATAAATCTTAACATCGACGAATCTATTATGCGTAGGATATGGGATGTTTATTACGTTCCAGCTATAAGAGGTTACTTTACTTCTTATGGGCGATTCCGTAGTGATGACTTGCGTGTGGGCGAAATTATATCATATGTTGGTTCATCTGCATCAGCAGCGTTCTTCCCCGAAGAGGTTGATATTAACGGAGTTGTTCGCCCGATAGAAGCACTGGTTCTACCAGTCCCTATGTTTGAAGGTGGAGAACGAATCATGGCATTACAAGGTGCTGGCGTGGCGGTTGTCAGTGCAACACCTGAAGAGCAATATGCAAGTGCAGTTTTTATCGAATGGTTTACTCAAACCGAACAAAATGTGAGCTTTGCGGCTATTTCAGGGCGTTTACCAGTAACTATCGGTGCGATGAACTATGAGTTGATTTATAATACCGCTAAAGATTTGGAAATCGAACTAATCGATGTGGTTTATGATGCAATCAGAGTCGCACTCGAAACCGTTAAATCTAGCACTATGTATTCATCAGGCTCTTTCGCTGGTGCGGCTGATGCACGTCGAGTTCTTTATAGCCATTTGCGTGAACGTTCTGTCTCTGACCGTGGACTTGTTTTAGCACAAATCGACGAACAAAGAGAAGCAGGCGAAGAGATTACTAAAGCAGTCAAAGACAGTATAATCGCCGAGTTTAATAGCGATGAAAATTTCGCCAACTGGTTATCAGATTTTGTAGAAGAATTAAATATGGCAATTGAGCAATAAATTTTCGCAAAACTATTGAAAAAATCTAACTTTTATGATATACTAAGGGTAATTGCATAATTATTTTAGGAGGTTTAATCTTATGAGATTACTTACACGCTCAGATTTTGACGGACTTGTTTGCGGTGCACTACTTCGTGAAGTTGGGGTTGTTACAAGCTACAAATTCGTCCACCCAAAAGATTTACAAGACGGTGCTGTCGAAGTCACCAAAGATGATGTGTTGGCTAATGTTCCTTATGTAGAAGGTTGTGGTCTTTGGTTTGACCATCACTCATCCGAAGACGAACGCAACGCCCACAAAGGTGACTATGAGGGTGACAGTCGCCCTGCCCCAAGTTGTGCTCGAATTATATATGAATACTATGGTGGAAAAGAACGTTTTCCACACTTAGATGAAATGATGGAAGCTGTCGATAAAATCGATGCAGGAATGCTCACGAAAGAAGAAATTCTCGAACCTGAAGATTGGGTTTTAATCGGATTCGTTATGGACCCACGAACTGGTTTAGGTCGATTCCAAAGTTTTTCAATTAGTAACTATCAACTCATGGAAAAGCTACTACAATGCTGTCGCGGAATGAACGTACACCAAATCTTAGACCTGCCAGATGTTGTTGAACGTGTCGACCTCTATGAAGACCAGTCTAAAAAGTTCAAAGAAATGCTACTCAAATGTAGCAGAGTTGAAAAAGATGTGGTGATTACTGATTTGCGTAATGTTAATCACCCAATTTATGCAGGCAATCGTTTTATGATTTATTCTCTGTTCCCTGAACAGAACATCTCTGCTTGGATAGCACCAGGTAAACGCGAACAGGGACAGACCGCTAAAGGCTGCTCGGTAGCTGTAGGTCATTCAATCCTCAATCGTACTAGCAAAGTTGATGTTGGAAGCCTTATGCTTAAATACGGCGGTGGCGGTCATAAAATGGTAGGAACTTGTCAGCTATCTGATGATAAGGCAGATGAAATGTTGCCAAAAATCTTAGATGAAATCATTAACTATAACGATATTTACGGCGTGTAAGTCACGCAAAATACAGCTATTGTAACTTTTTTGAGTTCCCCCGACTATTTTTTGTGTCGTGGGGAACCGTCTTGATGACGTTAAAATCGAACACATTTCATTTAGAAGGCTGTTGAATAATTCAACGGCCTTTTAGTCAAGCAAAGGTTGAAGCTGTTTTCCAATCAGTGCAGCTTTTAATGTGGCAGGAATTTTCGTGAAATCAGAAACAATTGAAACCGGCTTACTCATAAAATCATCTTGACGTAAAGGCACAAAGAAATAATTGCGATTATTCAACAAAGCACCAATGTTTTTTGCCGAACCCGCAAGTGCGTCATTAGTTGCAATACACAAAACAACTGGTCTTGCATTTCTTATATGCGATTTTACTGCCATTGTCACCGCAGTATCGGTAATGCTGTTAGCTAACTTCGCAAGAGTATTGCCAGTACACGGGGCGACAAGCATAATGTCTGCCATTTTTTTAGGTCCGATTGGTTCAGCATCTGCAATTGTGTGAATGATTTTCCGCTGACAAATGTCTTCAATTTTTGTACGAATTTCGTTTGCTTTCCCAAATCGAGTGTCGGTAGAATAAGCGTTTTGCGACATAATCGGAATAATGTTGGCACCTTGTTTAGCTAAACCCTCCATCTGAGTTAATGTATCAGCGAAAGTACAATATGAACCAGTAATCGCATACGCAATATTTATATTTGTAAATAACATCTAAAACAACCGCCTTTCTTTCTAAGTGGATGACTCTGGTTGTTTTATAGTATGAAAATAAAGCAATTTGTGTTACAGGGCATTTTTTCTTCGTCATAGAGTTGTTTCTTTCCACACAACAAAGCCCCGTTGTTTTGAAAGATGCTCGTCATTCAATTGCTTTTAAGCCAGTAGAAATTCTTCCACAGACACACCCTTCCTTGAGGTTGTACGAAATAGTAACCTGCATTAATCGTGGTGATTATCCTGCTTCCCTTTACAATTTCTTAGCGTAATACAAAACCAAGCCTTCTCCCACAATGTCAGAAATTTTTGACTCGATAAATGTATCATATCCCCAATGCAGGTATATAGCGTGGTTTCTTGTTTCGGCGGATTCTACTCCTATTTTAAGACTTGTATATCCAGCATTTTTTTGCATAGTCTTCCATTATTTTTACAAGTTTTGATATATGCCCTTTACCCTCATGCTGTTTGTCGATTCTTAGTGCATTTACCTCAACATACGGAGATGAGAATATTAAAGTTCCTTCACCGATTGGCTCGTCACCGTGTAAAATCACAAAGGTCTTGCACTTTCGGCTTTTATTTTCTACTATAGATTGGGATTTCCAAGCAATCCAACGCTCATCGCCTTTATTATCGGCGATATTTTTGTCCCACCTTAATTCAAGTTCCGCTATAGTGGCTTCTTTATATTTATAATCCATGTTATATTACTCCATGTTTCGCAAGCTATTCTAACAGGCACGGCATTTCCAATTATTTTATAAGCATCTGATAGGTCGTTAAGGTATGTTAATCCAAATTACTCGGCAAATCCACTAAATATCGCAAAATCGCAAGTGCATCTGCGATTACCGGCTGGTCATGACCAGTGATTCGAGCAGCATTCCAAGCGTCGTTACCCTCTTCGATATAGCTATTCAACCCTACTAAAAAACGCAGAATCTGTAACGCATCTGCTATGGTAATTGACGAACCACCAGTAACATGACCAAGTACATACGAACGCTCCACAAAATTAACTGTGAGCGTGTATTCGTTGCCTAAACGAGCACCGTATCGAGAAACTCGTACATAGTAATTCCCACGTGATAGTGTGAGCGGTTCGCTTGTAGTTCTCTGCTGTGAACTAAGTACACGTGTACTCTGAACAATATCTGGTCTATTCCGCCTAAAAATTTCTAAGTTCCAACCACGAGCATCTGTGCCATTACGCATTTCGTGGCGGAAGTCTAATTGAATTTCACTCATTTCAGTTAATGTAAATCTGTAAAAATCTACTCCGTTATTGTCTCGAACATTAGGATTTTGTGATAATCTACCAATCACACTTTGCCCGATTCTAATTGGAGTAGCGTCCGCACGTGTTTGATTGGGGGCGATTTTAAATTGCCCAGTATTTTCGGTGAAATTAGCGGTTATAGTAAAATCAGCTGTGCTTTGTAAAACGCCCCAAGACGACACCCTCACATAATACGTTCCAGCTGAAAGAAAGACACGTGGTATGTTCGTATTGCGTGATGTTTGAAGCACATTCTGGTCTATGTGAGCCCCGAAACGATTGCATAATAGCTGGACGTTCCAACCACGATTAGTTTCGCTATTTTGTTGTGGATGTGCGTGTGCGAAGTTCAAAGAAACAGCTCCTGGTCTTGAAAGTGTTAAACGAAAATATCCACGGTCATTAGCGTTCAATAATCGCCCGGTGATTGCTCTGCCTTGTCTAATCGGTGTGGCATTTGTACTCGTATTATTTGGTGTGATTTCAAATTGTCCAGTATTCGCAACAAAATTTACGTCAACTCGATAAATTTCACTCAATGAACTTTCCCACGCACCAGTGTTTCCAAATCTAACGACAACGGTGTATTCACCAGCTGGCAAAAAACGATGCGATAGAGTGGTACTTCTCGTATTTATGCGCGGAGCTGCCGATACAACAACCGCCCCATCAGAATTATAGAGTGTAACTCGCCTCGAAGCAGTACTTGTACTCACTGTATCGTGACGAAAAACAATCTGAACCCGCCCTGGCTGTGCAAGCCTAAAAGCACGAGTATTTACCGACCCCGCATCAGGCAAACTCCCCCAAATCGTGATGGATTCGTTCGTAGCACTTAAGACTTGAATACCATCAGTTGCTGGAATGTTTGCAGAAACTGGAATCAGCACCATAAATAACATAATCACCATTAAAACCATAGCACAAATTTTTTGTTTCATCGTTTTTAAGCCCTTTCTATTGCTATCACACAAAATCCCCAGGACGGGGTTTCGCGCCCATTCTGAGGATTTACTTACACTCTTTATTTCTTAATAATTTTAATGATTTCGCCAAAACGAATGCGAACTTTATTAGTTTTGCCTATAATCAGCTTGTCTAGGATTACTAAATCGTTGCATTTAAGAGTCTTATTTTCGCCTTCGATTTCAGCTACTACTTTGCAGTAACGAATTCTGCCTTTTTGTCTACGTGCCCTTCTCGAAAGGTCTGTTTGACCCTTATACCCTGGTGTTCCACGACCAATTGTGTTCCCACGTAGAACTTTGTCTTCCTTCTTTTTAATTACTTTGATTTCATAAATTTTGCCTTTATAAAAAGCAGAAACGATTGCAAACACAATAAAAGCTAACAGAACTACTCCCGCTAAAATTCCGAATGCAATTATGACACCGTTCCAAAAACCACCGAAACCAGTTGTAGAAAATTCACACCCAGATAATCCAATAACTGTAATTCCCATAGCGATAAGGGCGAATAGTTTTAGTTTTTTCATAAGTTTATTGTAATCCTTTCACGTATGTATCTTGTATGTGATTTGTATATTAAACAGCTATACATTCGCCATTTGTACGAACCCCTGCGACATCTAGTGTATAATCATAATTTAAACGCATTCCATCGTGTGTTAGACGATGGACAACTCTCGAGAAAGCTAGTTGGGGTGTATTATTGTTTTCTGATAAATGCCCTAAAACAATTCGTGTTGCACCGTTTTTTACTAGTTTTGCAATATAATCAGCACTATCGATATTAGAAAGATGCCCTAATTTTGAACGAATTCGTTCCTTAGTTTTTAGAGGATAGTCAACGTTTAGTTTAAGCATCTCAGGCTCATAGTTAGATTCGATGAAGACAAAGTTTGAACCCAGCGTAGCTTCCTTAACTCCAGGGGTGATTTCGCCTAAATCAGTCATATATGCAATTTTAGAAGAATCACGTTTAATGATATATCCATTACTTCCTGCTGCATCATGGGGGGTATCAAACGCAGAAATTTCAAAGTCAAGTGGTATGTCTTTTAGTCTGTCGATTCCAAACAAATTATCAGAGTTTGAAACAAGTCCTTTTCCACACACCATTCGCCCAGTCCCGAACGACGCATAAATCGGAACGTCATGGTTTTTGCTGAACACACGAAGCCCACCTACATGGTCGCTATGTTCATGAGTGAGGAGTATTGCTTTAATAGCCGAAAGCGGAATTTCACATATAGCTAAATTCTCTCTCAATGCTTTGTAACTACAACCGATGTCGATTAAAATCCCAGCAGAGCGACTGCCGACAAAAGTTGCATTAGCTTTGCTTGAGCTACAAAGTGGAGCTATAATCATATCACACTACCTTAGCAATCGACTCAGACGCAGGGAGCTTGCGTTTTACAATATCCGCACCAAGCTCACGTAGTTTAACATCCATCTGTTCATAACCACGCTCAATATGCTGAATTTCTTCAATTTGAGTAGTTCCGTCAGCACTAAGCCCTGCTATAATCAGAGCAGCACCAGCACGCAAATCAGCGGCCTTAACTGGGGCACCAGTAAGCCTTTCAACACCTTCAATTACCGCAACTTTACCGTCAACCGAAATATCTGCACCCATACGGCGAAGTTCGTCAACGTATCTGAATCGATTATCAAAAATTCCTTCAGTGAGAATGCTTGTACCACGTGCGAGGGTAAGGAGCGCTGCGAACTGTGGTTGCATATCGGTAGGAAAACCAGGATGTGGCATAGTCTTAATATTAGTACGCTCATATTCGGGTGAACCGATAATTCTCATACTATCGTCATTTTCGATTACTTTCGCTCCAACTTTGCGAAGTTTTGATGTAATCGGTTCAAGGTGTTTAGGAATAACGCCTTTAATTGTGACATCACCTTTAGTCGCAGCAGCAGCTACCATATACGTACCAGCCTCAATTTGGTCTGGAATAATAGTATAGTTAGTGCCTTGGAAAGACTTAACTCCACGGATTTTAATCACATCAGTACCAGCCCCCATTATATCCGCACCCATCGAGTTTAAGAAGTTGGCAAGGTCAACGATATGAGGTTCTTTAGCTGCATTTTCGAGTATAGTAAGTCCATCTGCTTTTACAGAAGCGAGCATAGCATTGATAGTCGCCCCGACAGTGACTTTATCGAAATAAATCTGCGTCCCCATCAGTTTGTTCGCACCGATTTCTACCATTCCATGTTCAATCGTGTGTTCCGCACCTAAAGATTTGAAACATTTGATATGCTGGTCAATAGGGCGGTCACCTAAATCGCACCCCCCTGGCATAGAAACCTTGGCATGGTTAAATCTTGAAAGAAGTGTCCCTAAAAAGTAATAAGATGCACGAATATGGCGCGCCATTTCATAAGGAATAGGCACGTTTTTGATATGTTTTGTATCAATCCGAACTGTCGATTTATCCAAAAGCCGTACGTCAGCCCCCATATGTCTAAGAATCTGTAAGTCAATCGTAACATCATTGATTTGAGGGACGTTTTCTAAAACACATACCCCTCCAGCTAAAATTGTCGCAGGCAAAATCGCAACAGCGGCATTTTTTGCTCCGCTGATGTCTATACTTCCATGTAGCTTTTTACCACCGTTTATAATAAATTTGTCCAATTTTTGTACCCCTTTGCAACAATATTCAATAACTGCAAATCT
The DNA here is from genome assembly GCA_009786985.1 of Oscillospiraceae bacterium. Lineage (GTDB taxonomy): Bacteria > Bacillota > Clostridia > Oscillospirales > Ruminococcaceae > Ruminiclostridium_E. The sequence continues at coordinate 8,588 of WRGW01000095.1, read as the reverse complement.
AACATACCCTGTGATAGGTTTTAAGGCAATCCTCAACGCATCATATCGAACTAATGCCCTGCACTCATCTCACTTCACTCGAGCGAGAACCAACGCAGAGCGTCGGGGTATTATACCCGAACTTTCAATAAAAGTAGTAATGTCGCCGTTTTCACTAGTGAGCAGATGGCTCGGAAGGCGAAAATACATAAACAGGTTTTGAAAGTTGCCAAAACATATAAAGAAGATTATACCACATTTTCGTTAAAAAGAAAAGAGTTTTTTTGAATTTTTATCAAAATCATCATTTTCACTATATTATTATAGGAAAACTGGGCTTTTTTATACGTTCTAACCAACAAAGCAACGTATAGTAAAGATTGCCTAATACGAATTGGATTTATTTGACAATTTAACAAGAAATATAAATCTATTCTTCGTCTTCTTCTGGTTCAGGTTCAGGGATTCTGTTTACAGTTACAGATTCGATGAAAATTTCGTTTGCAGGTCTTGATGGTCTCCCTCTCATACCTTCTTCGGCGAGACCAATGTTTACGTCATCAGCAAGGTTTCCGCCAACAACCTGCACTGATGCGATTTCACGCAATACATCCCAGCCGTCAATCATCTGTCCGAAAACAGTAGTTCTGCCATCAAGTAGGAAGTATCCACCTAATTCAGAATAACGCTCTACCACTTCTTCCGACATACGATCGATTTGACGAATGAGTTCTTCTAACTGAGTGATTTCTGAGGCGATTCCATTATCTTCATTATTTTCGCCATTTCCACCATTTCCGTTAGAAGTGTTTGTTTCTCTAAGTCTTTCAAGCCTGCTACTTAGTCTTTCGCGTTCATCTTCAATATCAATGCTTTCAGATGCGGTTACAATGTAGAACTGGCGATAATTCATTCCGCTATGCTCGTCTACTGCAAACGCAAGCGCTCCAAAGAAATTGCGTGCGTTATCATGAGTTTCTACCGCAAACTTATCTTCGTTAGTGACGCTGATGTCACCACCGTCTGGATTAAATGCACCACCTTGAATAAGTATATCTTCGATAATACGGTGGAATGTTCTGTTTACGTAATACCCACTGTTAGCAGCTTCCATAAAAGCATCAACGCCCTCAGGGGCGATTCCTTCAAAAAGAACAAAACGCATTACGCCCTCAAATCCTCTCACGTTGATTTCGGCATAGATGTCGCCAGGTTCTAAGTCGCTATAACTCCAGTTGAGCATATTACCTTGAGTGCTTTTGTCTTCTGAATTACATCCTGCTAAAGTAAGCATTAAAGCTGTACATAATACAGATGCAATGATTTTTCCGAAAATTTTTCTGGTTTTCATAACACTTCCACCTTTTATATTGATTATATAATTTAATGAGATGATTTTTGCAACACCTCTTTTATGACGATTCCAATTCAATTGTAATAATTTTGATTTCTTCACGTGGACGCGAAAGTCGGTCTACATCTGTTGCGACAATTTTACTGACAACTTCAAGGCTTTGCACATCGATTACTTGTCCGAATATAGTGAAAATACCAGAAAGCGGGATTGCACCTCCGATTTCATCAAACGCTTCTAACAATTTGTCAGGTAGGGTATTTTCGCCATCTACTAACATTTCGCCGAGTCGTTCACGTTCCGAATAGGTCAAAGTCAACTCGTCTACTATAAAAAAGCGTGAGTCGCTTATTCCTTGTGTAGTTCCATATCCACCGAGTGCCCCTCTAAAAGGCCACATATTTGGCGAATATTCGTTCTCAATTTCGATTTCATGAGCTATACCATCTGAATTAACGCCAGCTTGAAAAAACGCCTCATCTTGAATCGCTAAAATTGCACTATCATCATAGAAACCTTCTTCAACTCTCGCAATAAAATTAGCAACTGTGTTTGGAGCATATTCTGGGAATAACGCAACTCTTATTACACCGAACGTTGTAGTAATAACAACAATCGGTCGTTCAACATCAATTTGCCCTGCGATTATGTCGAGTTGCGATAATCGCATTTCGCTATAGTCATAATCAGCAATCGCACTCCGTGGCGGTGTTTGAGCGGTACAGCTTGTCAAAAAAAGAGCAAAAACCGCAATAAATAGCACAATGAGTAGCTTTTTAGGTTTGGATTTATTTAATTTATTTATCATACTTCTACTTATTATACACAAAAATTTTCATAAAGTCAATAACATTACAACTTTTTTTGTAAAATTATAAGTATTCACCCACAAAAATTTAACATTTCATAGGTGAAATCTGTTTTTACGCAACTTCATCAAAATAATATTCGCCTTCGTATTCGTTGCAATCAATAATAGTAATTGTGGAATCATTGTTGTTTTCTGGAACAAACTGTTGGGATTTACGATACATATTCTCGGCAAAAATCGCATATCCTCTTGTCGGGTCACCAACGAATACGTGTGTGACCGCACCGACAAGTTTTCCGTTTTGAACAATCGGGCTACCAGACATTCCTTGAACAATACCACCAGTCTCTTTTAAGAGGTTGCGGTCGGTTATTTTTACTACCATGTTCTTAGTCTGATTTTGAGGATTATAATCTATTTTTTCAATCATAATGTCATATTCTTTAGGGGTGTTTCCATCTATTGTTGTAAAAATTGTTGCAGGACCTACTTTTACTTCTTGCTTATACGCCATAGGAATTGTTTGGAGTTCGTTTGATTTTTCATCAATGTTTTCACAACAATCAAAAGCATTTACTGGTGGGTCTGGCATTATTCCGAATATGCCAGATTCAGTATTACCTTTTATTTCACCTACTGATACTCTTGACACAAAAGTTCCACAAAGTTCACCCGGTGCACCAGTGTATCCTTTTACTACTCCAGAGATATAAACTGGAACGGTTTGTCCAGACGAAATCGGCATAATCTGACCTGTGTCGATATCGCAGATTGCGTGACCTAATCCACCAAAAGAAGAGTTGTTAGGATTATAAAAGGTAAGTGTGCCTATTCCTGCACTTGAATCTCTTACCCACATTCCGATTTTATAACTACCATCTTGAGTTGAGCGTTTTGGCGTGATATTAACAGTGCGTTCTTTGTCGTCTCGAATAAAAGTGATTTGTGTTATTTCGCCATTTGATTTTTGCTGAACAGCATTCGCCACATCTGCATTAGAAGATATTTCTATGCCGTTTACTTTTGTGATTACATCACCGCTCTTGATTCCAGCTTCTCTGGCTGGTGAAGAGAACCCATGTTCACCTTCAACCATTCCGAGTTCTGTAACAATCGCACCATCAGTTAAAATCTTGATTCCGAAAGGTGTTCCACCCAATACCAATTCTGGGCGTTCAATTTCTTCCGCTTGTGCGGTTTTAATCGGGAATAATCCAAATAATTTTAGTTGAACTTCATAATCACAATTACTATTTTCAGCGTTCTTAAAAACTTGTAGTGCATCATTTTTTCTCGAATTATTTTGGTTGTGATACTCACTCGGACTAACCTTTACATCAAAAAAAGTTTCGAGTCCAAAAAATCTCCCGCTTGCTTCATTTGAAAGGTAATAATTGTCTGGAAGCTGAGTGTAATAGAATCCGATAACTGTGCATAATAATAACGTACCAATAAAAACTGTCGATGTTAGTTTTTTCACGATTTTCCTCATCTATATTTATTCCTTCCCGTTTGACTTGCTTAAAATCTTATAAATCTTTTGACAAAAAGCACAAGGTCGTGAATTAACCTTGTGCTTTTAATATTAGCAAAATGCTCTTAATTATGTTTGTAAGATTTTAATTTTAGCTTTTACCGTACAAACTAAGACGGAAAATTTTTGAACCATAGGTTTCTATTTCAATAACGAACCGCACCAAAATTTAGTGCCATCAGTATTGTTATTTTTTCTGAAAATAACATCACTGATTTTACAAATCATAGTGGTGTATATTATATTCAACGTATAAAAAACACCGAGAATACCAAAAAATATAAGTAGAAATAAGAAAAATACGTTCATAGCAAATACCTCCTTTATCATTTGCAGTAAGTAATGTTCTATAGCGAAGCAAAGCCCGCTATAGGACATCTTGTTTGGCTTTACTCACATTATATGATAATGAATCGGTATTTGCTACAGATATTATTTAGAGGGTTAGCGTTTTTTCTTTTGAGCGTCCTTAAATTCCTTATAAAACTTAGCCATTGCTTTATCGCTTCCGATTATGTGTTCGGTTAGCCAGTTTACAATCACTTCATTGACGATTAAGCTAAGATTTAGCTCTTCCGTTCCGATACGAAGTTTTTCTTGCAATTCGCCCACTGTTACAACAAAATCAGCGTGTTGCTGTTTATGTTCAGCGGTTCTCGGATAGTTCGATTCTTCCATCAATTTTTCCTCGTTCTGGAAATGACGAACTGTATAATTTGCTAAAAACGCAATCGCCTTCTTGATTTTTTCGCTTTTTGATTCAAACTTTTCGTTTAGGATTTTTTCGACCAGACCGAAAATTTCCTTATGTTCGTTATCGACCGAGATATTTCCTGTTTCGTAGCTTTGATTCCATAGTAATTGCATTATAAATGCCTCCTTTTTGTTATAATTTAGTTCAACTCTTCAATTTGGTTTAATATACTGCGAGTTCTTTCCGTTATGCTCGCAACATTTTCTCTAATCTCAAGAGTTGTTTCTTTTATACCGTCAACACGGTTAGTGAACTGACCAGTGCTTGCTACAAGCTCGTTAAGAACTTTAGTTGCGGATTCGCCATTTTCTAAGTTAGCATCAGCAGCTATCATGATTTGTTCTGCTAGTACACCAACTTCTTCTGCAACGACTGCAAAACCTTTACCGTGCTGACCAGCTCTTGCTGCTTCAACTCGTGCATTTACTGCGAGTAGACTGGTTTTGCGTGCTACGTCAACGATTTCGTTATAAGTTTCCGCAACTTTCGCAAACTCGGTGTTTACCTCACCTAGCGAGCGATTCATATCGTTACCACATACAACCGCATCTTCAACACGCTCATTGATTCCGAGTGTGTTTTTAGAAATTTGGATGTTGTCACGATTTAACTCTAAAATCGTTGCACTAACCTCTTCAAAGTGTTGAATTACCGTTTCTTGATACTGCATCTTCTCGTTAAGAATTAGCTTATTATATTCAGCACAGTTGAATGGAACGTTAATTCCAAGGCAAAGTGCTTTTACAAATTCAAGACAAGTACGGTAGCCGCAAGCATGACAGTCGAAGTTTTTTTCGGTCGGTGTTGATTTATAAAGCATTCCAAAACCTTCGTTAATGAGCGCTGGTGTCAACATCGATGTTTGGGTTTTGCGGTCATCATAAGTACACATAAAGTCTTCGAGTTTTAAATCAGCGAACCACCCATTTAAGCTCTTTAAGCGTTCGGTAGGTGCAACGTGAGTTAATGACTCTAAAGTCAAGCGTTCTTTTTTATTTTTGCTTTGATTCAAAAGCATTTGTTTAGCATCATCTTGGTGTTTTTGGCGTTTTCTAAGCTTCATTTTGTAGACTTCGTATTGAATAAAATCATTGTTAGAATGTCTAAATTCAGTCGCAGTACCATAATTACACCCTCTCGCACAATTCAAGATGTCAATTAAAGTTGGTGTAATACCAATATTCCGCTTTGAAATATCCATAAGTTCTTCTAAGTATTCGTAAGCGTGAGCTTCACCCTCCGCTTGAACCACAAAAGCCTTGTCACCCAAAAAGAATTCAACATTTTCACGAAGACCACCGGGTGCTGGATACAAAGACCCCAGACCATATTCTATACCGTCTTGTAATTCAGGCTGAGCGTTTAGATTTACTCCAGTATCTCTTAGACGTTGCATTAGATTCACGAAAGTGACATTGTATTTAATCATGCCAAGTCCACGTGTGCTTTTCATCTCGACTTTTTTTGCGATACATGGGCTAAGGAAAGCAAGCTCACCATCGATTTTCTTGTACTTTTTGAGCCAAATCGCTAAAGCCATCATTGGGCTTTGAATAGGCATAAGTTTTTTAATTAAAGAAGGTTCATGTTCTTCTATATAACTGACAATCGCAGGACAAGGTTGTGAAATTCTGCCTAAGGCATTATTTTCTGTGATGTATTTGAGATATGCCCAAGTTGTAATATCCGCACCGTAGCTGACACTAAAGAAATCCTTCACACCGAGCGATTTTAGATAACCCAACACCCGTTTATACTCTTTCGGATAGTTGAAATAAAACGCAGGTGCAAGCATAAGCGTGATTTTTTTGCCGTTTTTCAAGTCCTCAAAAAAATCATCACAGTCATCCCTAAACTGTCTAACATTATGCGAACAGGTGTCAAGACAAGTTCCACACAAGATACATTCTTTGTCATCTAAGTGAGTTTTAAGTGTCTCTCCTTCTTTAATTGTAACATTTGCTTCGAGGGTAGGGCATTGTCTAATACAGCTGTTACAACCAATGCAGTTTTTAGCATCTGTATAGATTAAACCACGGTCAAGTTTGCGTTCTCTGTGTTCTAACAATTTAATACCTCATTTTCTTTCAAATCAATCCTTTTTCTTTCAAATCAATCCTTTTTATGTGTTATAAAAACAAAGTCGTAAAAATATATAATATGCTAAAGGTTATTCAGTTTTTTAACATACTAACACACTGTGATTTTATCACAATACTAAGTATAAGTCAAGCATTTTTCAAAAAAACATCATTATCACTAAAAAAGCACCTAAAATTCGATGTTTTTTATACAACATTACATATACTGTGCAATACGTTGTGTGATGAAAAGAAAATGGTGTAAAAAAACAAAAATCGCCCGAACGATAAGTCCGAGCGGTTTAGTACGCAGAAGGAGGGATTTGAACCCTCGCGCCCTTTGACAGACCTACTCCCTTAGCAGGGGAGCCCCTTCACCACTTGGGTACTTCTGCAATATATTCGAGGCAACACCGCACAATTCACAAAAACACAATCCACTTGCATATTTGTAGCCATACTTCGTTAATTTTCGCTTAAATATCTTACAATATCAACGGATATTAACACGAAAATTGCCTCGTCTGGCTATAAATTTGACTGCGTGCCTTACACGCTGAAATTGTGCAGTGTTGCCTTAGAATTAGAATTTTATATCAAGTATAGAACCCCCAACCATATTTAATTATATCATACTCTTTTTGATTTGTCAATACATTTTTGTCACTAAAATTATTTTTTTGAAAATTTATTAAAAGTTCGGGGGTAATACCCCCGATGCTCTGCGTTGGTTCGCACGAGCGAAGCGTGAGGGTGCAGGGGCGACTCTCATTTTGAAAAAGCACGTCCCTTCGAGATACCCCCACTCCAGACGGGCAAAGCCCGCCTTTCGGGGGAATCCTCTTGTTTTACTTTATTTTGCTTGACGAATCTTAAAATTTATGATATAATAATATACATGACTAATAGTACAAAAGAAAAAATAATCAGACCTGAATATTTTGAGCATATTCAAGCAATTTTTGGTGATTTTGATGAGTATATAAAAATCATACAAGAAAAGTTCGGAGTTTTAATTACAAGTAGGAACGGGGACATAAAAGTCACAACTAAACTCGAAAACCCGAACTCTTCGCAAACCATCGAAAGTGCTGCTAACGTAGTCAAAAATATGCTCGAAATCGTATCCCGTGGTGAACAACTAACCGAACAAAAGGTCCGCTATATCTCTGATATGACTGGGAGTGGCGAAAGCGATTCACTAAAAGAATTAACTGGCGATTGTATCTGCGTGACTTTCGCTGGAAAGCCGATTCGCACTAAAACCGTAGGGCAAAAAAGATACGTTGACAAAATTAGTAAAAACACCATAGTCTTCGGAGTAGGTCCTGCGGGGACTGGTAAAACTTATCTCGCAGTCGCTAAAGCAGTAAAAGCGTTCAAAGCTAAAGAAGTTCAGCGGATTATACTCACACGCCCTGCTGTAGAAGCTGGCGAAAATTTAGGTTTTTTACCAGGTGATTTGCAGGACAAAATCGACCCATATTTACGCCCACTTAATGATGCTTTGTATGCGTTTTTAGGTGCGGAAGCCTTTGAAAAATGCCGCGAACGTGGTATAATCGAAATAGCTCCTCTTGCTTATATGAGAGGGCGCACTCTTGATGACAGCTTTGTGATTTTGGATGAAGCACAAAACACCACTCCAGAACAGATGAAGATGTTCTTGACTCGATTGGGGTTTAATAGCAAGATGGTGATTACAGGCGATATTACTCAAATAGACTTACCAGATAAAAAGAAGTCGGGGTTAATTGAAGCTATTTCAGTAGTTGAAGGCATTGAAGATACAGCGGTCTGTCATTTTTCGCATAAAGATGTTGTCCGCCACAAACTAGTTCAAGAAATCGTAAAAGCGTATGAAAAACTGTCCAAACCTCCGCCTAAGCAAAAACCAGTAGTTAAAAGATTTTATAAAACGCTGGATAATAAGCGGGGTAATTAGACCTCCTTGGAAACTAACGCACGGCGGCTTTTCGGCTAATTTTCCGCCTTACTGCGTTAATTTTTCGTTAAATATCCTCAGATATTCGCCTCAAAATTGCCTTGTATGGCAAAAGCCCATGAGAGCAGGC
>WRGW01000094.1 GCA_009786985.1 Oscillospiraceae bacterium | reverse complement strand
AAATTTATGATATAATAGCCAAACAAGAGCAGAATAAAGACGGAGCTGTGCTTCGGCTTTGTTTTGCTTGACGAATCTTAAAATTTATGATATAATAATCATATGAAACAACTTATTTATATAATAGAAGACGATACCAGCCTGCAAGAGCTGTATGGTTATGCACTCGAAAATGATTTTGACTATCAATGTTTTGCTAACAGTAGTGATTTTTTTGTCGCTCTTACAAAGAAACAACCAGATTTAATAGTGCTTGACGTTATGCTGCCCGAAGAAGACGGCTTCACAATTTTAAATAATCTGAAATCTGGAGCGTATTCAAAAATTCCAGTAATCATGGTTTCAGCTAAAAATGAGGAGGCGTCAAAAGTCAAAGGCTTAAATATGGGCGCTGACGATTATATAAGTAAACCATTCAGCGTGTTAGAACTTGTTGCACGCATTAAAGCCAACTTACGAAAGCAGGGGTTCAAACAAAACGATTCGGAAACCTCGTACTCTTTGAATTCTCTAGACAAGCAACATAAATTAAGTAGCAAAAACGTGACTTATAAAGATATAGCGTTTATTGTATCAAAACATTCAGTGACCGTGAACGGCAAAACTCTCCAGACCACGCTTAAAGAATACAAATTGTTATACCTGTTATGCAAAAACGCCGAAACCGTGCAAGAGCGTGAAGTGATTTTCCAAAAAGTGTGGGGGAGTGATTTTATCGGCGAAACTCGCACCCTTGATATTCATATAAAACAACTACGCAAAAAACTCGCTGAAAGTGAGAGCGTAACTTCAATCCAGACCGTTCGCGGTGTAGGATATATGCTATCATGAAAAAACGCCTGTTTGTTTACACCAGTCTGGCGATTTTTGCGGGGCTTATAGCTTTGTTTTTGATAACGTTTCTACTTGTTTTTACACTTGCTGTAAGAGAATTTATTCTGTTATTATCTTCATTTTTTATTATTGGCGTATTATGCTTGTTCTTCATTAGGCGGATAATAATACGGGTTCTAAAACCACTTGATTTAATCGAAAAAAAGTTAAGCACTGCTTTTAATCAAAACCACAAAATCACAAAATCTGGTTATGAAGAAATTGATTCAATTATCGACCAATTCGATGCTCTATCAAAAACTATGCAAAGCGTAATCACCGATTTAAACGACGAACGCACTAAGAGGGAAGACTTTTTTGCGAACGCTTCTCACGAACTAAAAACACCTCTCACCGCAATTAAAGGATTTAATGAACTCACTGCAATCAAAAACCGTGACGAGAGTGTTCAAAAGTATGTCGCTGCAATTGAACGTGAATCGGTTCGCATGATGAAATTGATTGATGATATGTTACGATTATCGGCACTTGAAAACACTGGTGATGTTTCGGGTATTGCTGAAAACACTGAACTTATCCCTCTAACACCCGTAATTGAGGAAATATATAACACTATGTCGACTGTTATGAACGAGCGTGAAATCACATTCAAACTTGAAGGCGGAGGAGCTGTAAAAGCCGAAGCTAATCATATCTATGAGATTATGAAGAATTTAATCGAGAATGCAGTTCGATATAACAAACAAGGCGGTGAAGTATCAGTCACAATTTCTGTTACCATGAATTCGACTAAAATCGTAGTAAGTGATACCGGCATAGGGATTCCTGCTAAAGACCAGATACGTATTTTCGAGAGATTTTATCGAGTGGAAAAAAGTCGTTCTCCTTTAGGCGGCGGAACTGGACTAGGGCTCGCAATCGTCAAGCATATCTGTGCGTTATACGGCTGGAAACTGTCGTTGGAAAGCAAACTCAACATAGGAACCAAAATCATTGTGGAGGTCTCTTAAAATTACCATGAAAAACAAAATTACAGTAAGCGAAATTTTATCACCAGACAGCTGTGCAAAATGCAGAGGATGTTGCATTTTTGAAGAAAGCGAGGAGTGGGAAATTCCAGCTGAAGTTCGCCCACCACTTCCACCTACCGCCACTTCTGATGGGTGTAACGTATGCAGACATCTTGGCGAAAACGGTTGCCAACTCGGCGAAAATAAACCACTCGCTTGTCATATGTACCCGTTTCGATTGATGCGATTAGGTTCGGAGTCTGACGGCAAACTGGCAATCGCAGTGAGTACGTTTTGCAAACCAGTCGCCAAGTTATCATTGTTGACGTTGTGTGAATTTGTGCGAACAAAATCGGAGGATTTCAAAGATTTAGCTAAAACTCACCCTGAAATTATTGTTGAATATGACAATAATTATGTTATACTCGAAGTAATCGGTGCGTTCTGATTATTAATCACAAAAAAGCTACCACACGGTATTGTGTGGTAGCTTTTTTGTGAACTGTTCAATCAACCATCAATCGTTGATAAAATCTTCTCGTATTCGTTAGTAGGTGCTATTTCTAACTCAGAAATACCATCCTCTTCTTCCATATTCTTGATTGCTTGCGATAACATCAGCCTAATGCGGTTAAGCTGATTAACCTCACTAGCACCTGGGTCATAGTCAATTGCGACTATGTTCGCTTTCGGATTTAGGCGTTTTAGCTCTCCCATAATTCCTTTTCCGACAACATGGTTCGGCAGACACGCAAACGGCTGCATACAGATTATATTGGTTACACCGCCCGACATAAGTTCAATCATTTCCGCTGTGAGATACCATCCCTCACCTGCGATATTTCCAGTAGACACTATGCCGTCAACCACTTTTCGTAAATCGCGGAATTTGATGTGATGACCGAATTTAGTTCCTTCAATCGCATCGGATACTGGTTTTTGTAACCACTCGAACAAGTCAATTACTTTGTTTGAAACGAACCAGCGTTTCCATGTGGCAGTCAAGAACTCACGGCGAGAATTTGCGTGGTCACACATAAACGACATAAATCCTAAGAACGGTGGAACTACCGCTTCCGCACCTTCTTGTTCAACTAGGTCTACAACAAAGTTATTTGCAACAGGGTGGAATTTCACCAAAACTTCCCCAACAATCCCTACTCGTGGTTTTTGGGTTTCATAGACTGGGAGAGCGCCAAATTCATTTACCATATTACGTATGTTTTGGGTGAAACGTTTGCGACTTAATGAACCCACTTCGCCTTTTAGGAACTCGTTCCATTTGTCGTAGAGTTCGTTAGCACTGCCTTCTTTTAGCTCATACGGGCGTACTCTGTAAAGGCATCTGCTGAGTGCGTCACCGTAAATGAGAGAAATCGCCGCTCTTAGTAATAAAATCGGTGTGAGGCTAAACCCTGGGTTCTTTTCAAGCCCGACTATATTTAAAGACACAAGCGGAATATGACTAAGCCCCGATTCAAGCATTGCTTTTTTGAGCATTCCGATATAGTTTGTTGCACGGCAAGCACCACCAGTCTGCGTTATCATAACCGAAGTTTGATTAAGGTCATACTTTCCACTTTTTAATGCGTGCATCAATTGCCCTACAACTAAAATTGCAGGATAACAAGCATCATTATTAACGTATTTTAAGCCTTCGTTCACCATCTCTGGTGAGTAGTCTTTTAATACCTCAAGGTTATACCCAGTCGCTTTGAAAGCGTGTTCTAAAAGCTCAAAATGAATTGGTGCTAACTGTGGTGCGATTAGCGTGTGTGATTTTTTCATGGCTTTAGTGAATAGAGGGTGTCGCTCAAACGGTACGATTTCGCCTTTCGGGGTGAATCCCTTACGCTCCCTCTCTTCCATTACAGAGAATAACGAACGCAATCTGATTCGCGCAGCACCTAAGTTGTTCACTTCATCAATTTTGAGAAGGGTATATAGCTTTCCACATTCTTCGAGCATTTCTTGAACCTGGTCGGTCGCAACAGCGTCAAGCCCGCACCCGAATGAGTTTAGCTGAACCAACTCAAGGTTAGGCATTTTAGCGACTAAAGTCGCCGACGCATATAATCTTGTATGATAAGTCCATTGGTCAACGCTTCTCATAGGGCGGACAATTTCAGCTAAATGTGCCACTGAATCTTCAGTGAACACAGCATAACCGAACCCGTTAATCATCTCTGGGATTCCGTGGTGGATTTCAGGGTCAACGTGATATGGTCGCCCGGCTAAAACTATACCTTTTTCCCCTTTTTCGGAAATGAGCTTTAGCAATTCTTCGCCTTTTTTGCGAATATCTTGCTTAAAGTCCTCATCTTCTTTATAAGCGTGTGCCAATGCTACACCGATTTCTTTTCCGCTTATATCAAATTGTGTAAATTCTTCGATTAACCGTTCAAGCATACGTGTCTTGTCATAAATCGGCAAGAACGGGTTTAGGAAAGTAATGTTTTCTTCGCGCAATTCTGGGACGGAGTTTTTTATTACCTCACTATAAGTCGCCACAACTGGGCAGTTATAGTGATTATCCGCACCGTAACCCTCGTCCATTTCATATGTTAAGCATGGCATAAAAATTGTCTTCACACCATCGTCAATAAGCGACATTACATGACCATGAGTCAGCTTTGCTGGATAACACACCGACTCGCTCGGCATGGTTTCAATTCCTCTGTCATAGATTTCGCGTGAGCTTTTAGGTGAGAGCTTTACGCTATATCCCAGCTTTGTAAAAAACGTATGCCAAAACGGATAGTTCTCATAATATCCCATGATTCGAGGAATACCAATTACACCGCGTTTAGCTTGGTCTTCAGGAATCGATTTATATCCGAACACTCTATTATACTTATATTCGTAGAGATTCGGGAGTAAATCGGTCTGTTCGGATTTAGTATCGCTCCCCATCTCGCAACGGTTGTTGGTGATAAAACGTTTGCCATCATCAAATTTGCTTATTGTAAGCAGGCAATTATTCGCACACTTAGAACAACGTGCGGTAGATTTTTTAATCGCAAAATTTTCGAGCCTGTCCAAAGTTGCAATGGTTGAGCCTTGATTATCATCGCGTTCGAGTGCGATTAACGCACCGCCATACGCACCCATTAACCCTGCTTTGTCTGGACGAGTTACTTCACGCCCGCACGTAAGTTCAAAAGCACGGAGGACGGAGTTATTCAAAAACGTTCCGCCTTGTACGATGATTTTTTTACCCATAGCCTCTGGTTCACGAACTTTTATTACTTTGAAGAGTGCATTTTTCACCACTGAATAGCTAAGACCAGCAGAAATATCTGCAACGCTTGCACCTTCTTTTTGAGCCTGCTTTACGCGGCTATTCATAAACACGGTGCAGCGTGAACCAAGGTCAACTGGATTAGTCGCTAATAAACCTTCTTCTGCAAATTCGTGAGCTTTTTTGCCGAGAGCGTTGGCAAAGTTTTCGATAAAAGAACCGCAACCAGATGAACACGCCTCGTTCAAAAGAATTGAATCGATTTCTCCGTTACGCACACGCATACACTTCATGTCTTGCCCGCCGATGTCGAGAATAAACTCAACCCCCGGTAAGACTTTTTCGGCAGCCTTATAATGTGCCATAGTTTCAATTTCGCCGTAATCAACACCGAGTGCCGCAATCACCAAATGTTCACCATATCCAGTCGCCGTTGCTTTTGCGATTGTGCTTCCAGCAGGGAGTTTTGCATAAATGTCTTTTAATACTCCGATTACTGATTTAAGCGGGTCGCCCATGTTATTATCATAATGTTTGTAGATGATTTCAGCTTGATTGTTAATCAAAGTCGCTTTAGTTGTTGTACTCCCCATGTCAAGCCCTAAGTAGCATTTACCAGTATGTTTTGATAAATCAGCTTCAGGGATTATACCCTTTTTGTGACGTTCTAAGAAAGACTTGCGTTCATCATCGTTTTCAAAGAGTGGCTTTAGTCTTTCAACTTCTTGAACCTTTACTTCAGACAACTTTGCAATTTTTGATTTAAGTTCGTCTAAATCGCTTTCGCCAGAATCCTTGGTGTTAGACAAAGCCGCTCCAGTCGCTACAAACAAGTTGGCATTGTCCGGAAAAATGATGTTTTCGCCAGCAAGTTCAAGCGTTTCGATAAATCGCTGTCTAAGTTGTGGGAGATAATGTAGAGGACCGCCAAGAAACGCAATTTTCCCACGAATAGGTTTTCCACACGCAAGCCCGCTAATAGTCTGATTAACGACTGACTGATAAATAGATGCCGCAATGTCTGATTTTTTTGCACCATCGTTCAAAAGCGGTTGAATATCGCTTTTTGCAAAAACACCACAGCGCGACGCAATCGGATAAATGGTTTCATAATCACACGCCAGCTTTTCAAGACCAGTGATGTCAGTGTTTAGAAGAGCTGCCATCTGGTCAATAAAAGCTCCAGTCCCTCCCGCACATGAGCCGTTCATGCGTTGTTCTAATCCGCCAGCGAAGTATGTAATCTTAGCATCTTCACCGCCGAGTTCGATTGCTACATCAGTTTCTGGAATAAGCTCTTCAACAGCGACCGCACCAGCACTAACTTCTTGCACGAAAGGAATGTTTAGCCATTTTGCTGCATTTATTCCACCCGAACCAGTAACATGGATTTGCGCCGATTTCTCGCCTTTTTCTTGCAGAAAATCCACACATTCATTAAGCACTTCACCGAGTGTTTTTTTTATATCCGAATAATGTCGCTGATATTTTTGATATATAATTGTTTTATTTTCATCGAGTGCTACAATCTTTACTGTGGTTGAACCCACATCAAGTCCTATATTTTTCATTCATTTCTCCTCTATCGGGCTTTGCCCTGCGGTGTTACCGAACGTTTTGCCACATATCATTCTATCACATTCTAACCATTAAGTCAACCCCACAAATCTTGGAGTTTTTACGATATGACAAACTCTTATCTGTCCTGGTTGGCGTATTCATCCAAAAAATCATTAAAAGCACCTTCGATTTCGTCGGCACGTTCATCGCAAAATAAATATACTAAATTTCCGTGAACACCAACAACCGACGCTGCAGCCGCTACTGCCCCTTGCGGATAAGCAGTCGCGTCCTGCAAATTCGCTTGATGACGGAGCATTGCACTATAAACGGCGTTGATTCGGTCGGGTTGAGCTTCGATTATAAACAGTTGCACAAAAATTGCCGAAATTGCCGCTTCTTTTGCTATGACTGTGATTGTATCGTCAACATCAATTTGAAACTCTTCAAATCTGCTTTCGTCAATAGGCACCATTAGGATTGTGTCACCATAAAAACGGGAAATCTCATCATCGAAAATTTCCTGCGGTGACGGGAGATGAGAAAAATCCACCTCATCCGAATCGCAAGCTGTTAGCAAAACTATTCCAGACATTACAGCTATTTTAACCATTATAACCATTAAAAGTGCAACTATTTTTTTCACAATCTTACCTCACAAAATTAGTTTTAACTCTATCAACAGCTTCGGGAATTTCAGGAGCATTTTTACGCATTTCGAGTAAGTATGCCATGTTTTGCCCAATTACTTCCAACTGTTGAACACCTTCTAAATCAGTTGCAGCTTGTTCGCCGTTTAATCCATGAATAGCACTCCAGTACATAGTTGGGGTAATCAGCATTTCAGCGAACTCAAAATAGCGATTAATGCTTTCTAACGCCGCAGTTCCTCCGGCACGGCGCATTGCAGTAATCCCTGCCGCTGGTTTGAACCTGAACCGCCCTGTTCCTGAATAAAATAGCCTGTCAAGAAAACATTTAAGCGTTCCATTGATTCCAGCGTAATAGACTGGTGAACCTACTACCAATCCATCACAAGCGTGAATTCCTTCGGCTAACTGGTTCAAACCATCGTCAATAACACATTTACCTGTCTTATAACAAGCATAGCAGGCTTTGCAACCTTGTAATCCACGACTTCCGATTTGAAAGATTTCGCTTTCAACACTTTTTTCTTTTAGCGATTTTGCGATTACTCCAAGTGCAAACGCAGTAGTTCCGTTTTCGTGAGGGCTTCCGTTAATGAGTGCTACTTTCATAAGTTGTATCTCCTTTAAATATAGTTCATCACTAATTTTATGCCTTAAAAATCCTGTTAATAACCAAACCAGTAGTGAGTTTTGGATAGAAGTAAGTTGACTTCTGTGGCATTTTTCCGCCCGAAAGTGCAACATCGCTGATTTCATTTACACGAGTAGCGTTCAAGAGGAAACAGCAGTTAGCTGTACCGTTATCGACCGCATCAATCGCATCATCAGCGACTTTTACGTAAGTCAGATTAGTTTGTGCCGCCATATTCGCCTTGTCGATTTTGAACACTCGTTCTAAAATCAACGAATGCAAAACACTAACATCAAGACTACGTAAAGACTGGTGGTCATTTGGCATAATGCTCTCCATGACAGCTTTGTCTTTTAGAATAAGCAAAGCATACTCGCCTCCTCCAGCGTATAACGCAAAAGCGTGGAGTTTTTTGTCAAACGCCTCGCCTAATTTTGAAAACGCATCTTCACGGCTAAGTTCTTCTTTGATGTAGAAATATTCACGGCATTTTTCTACCATTTCGGCATAATTAAAATTCGGCAAATCACGGACTAATCGGTGCGTCGGAAATACAATTAAGTTCGGGTTATCCATGCTCACAAGCATCATTGGGACATAAGCTGCCGTCCCACCAGAATTCTCTTTACTATATTTGAGTGCCGTTTCATATCTATGATGACCATCAGCGATAAAGACTTGCTTGTCGCTCATCTGATTTTGAATCTGCACAATGGCATCAGCATCAGAAACCAACCAAAGTTTGTGGGTTACATCACCGTCATCGGTAAATTGTGATGTAGGTTCATTGGAAGTCGCATTCTCAAGAACGTCCTGCAATTCACCAGATTTGTCTGAATATAATGAATACACTTGACTGAAATTGCATTTAGTCGCTGTCATCAGATTAAACCTATCAGTCTTAGCTTTAGACAGGGTTTCTTCATGCGGAAGAACTATGCCAGCCGAAAATTCTTCCAACTCCACAAGTGCGACAAAACCTTTTACTGCTCGTATTTCGCCCTCGTGTTTGAAGCTGAACTCATACACGTATATATTTTCGTTCGCATCATCGACGAGTATGCCAGAATCCACCCAATCATTAACAACCTTGCCAGCTTCGGTGTAAGACTGCATATCCTCGTTCTCGGTGCCATCTTTATACGAACGTGGAAGTTCAAGCCTTATGATATTATGCGGATTAGTTGCGAGTAAGGCTTTCCTGCCTTCTTCCGAAATTATATCGTATGGCGGGCAACAAAGCTCTTCTAACGTCCCTGTCTTCTCTGAATATCTTGTGCCTTTGAATGGTTTTACTATTGCCATGATTTTATCTCCTATTTTCTTGTAATTTCTACTAATGGGGGGGAAAACCCCCAAAGCCATCAAAGAGTACGCCCCATAAGCGGAGCTTTGCTTCGCTGTAGTGGTCGAACTCGCCGTCTCCCTTGCGGATTGCTCCCCATCGAGTTCGCCTACTACAAATGGGCGAACGTTTTTAATGCCTCATCTATTTTAGAAATGTCGCCAATCCCCGCCATTGCAGCATCTGGACGACCGCCACCCTTCCCACCAGTGGCTGCAGCGACTTCTTTTACAACATTTCCTGCTTTGAAACCCGCTTTAATTGCAACATCATCACAAATGCAAAGAATATTAGCCTCACCGACAAGAACCGCCACAAATCCGCTATGAGCATCTTTTAGATTATCGCCAGATTGTCTGAGTGCGTTAGCATCTGCTCCTATAATCTTTTGAGCTAATAGCTTAATGCCGTTCGAATCGCCGACTTGTTCAACAGTCGCTGATTTAGCCTGCATAGTTGCGATGGCAGAATTTAAGCGTGCAATTTCTTTGTTAGAAGCCGATTTTTCGGATTTGAGCTTTTCGTGAGCCTCGGCGATTTCATTTTGTTTTGATTTTAGCAATTCAAGTAAACCAAGCCCAGTCACAGCTTCGATTCTACGAACTCCACTTGCTACACTGCTTTCGCTAACAATTTTAAACAGCCCGATTTTTGCGGTACTTTCAACGTGGCAACCACCGCAAAGTTCGGTAGATGTATCTGCGATTTTGACCACTCGCACAGTTTCGCCATACTTCTCTCCGAATAACGCTAACGCCCCAATTTGTTTTGCTTTATCTAAAGACATTTCGCTTATTTCTACGCTTAAATCAGAGAGGATTACTGCGTTCATACGAGTTTCGATTTGGTCGATTTCATCTATCGTTAATGCTTGATTATGAGTATAGTCAAATCGACATCGGTTTTCATCTACAAGTGAACCAGCCTGTTGAACGTGTTCGCCAAGAACTGCTCTCAAAGCTGATTGTAACAAGTGAGCAGAAGTATGATTTCGCATAATCGAATGGCGACGTTCTTTATCGATTTGAGCAGTGACAGAATCGCCTTTTTTGAGCGTGCCAACCTCATCACAATAACAGACCGACAACCCAGATGTAGTTTTACGAGTATCAACAACACGAGCGTCACCAATCAAACCAGTATCACCAACCTGACCGCCACTCTCTGCATAAAACGGTGTCTTATCAAGCACGACAACATTGCCGCTAACTTCTAAAACTTTACTCGAAACAGTATGTTCGTCAACAAATTCAACTTTCAACTGTCCATTGTCAATTGCCAACTGCGAATCATCCCATCCGCCTTTAAACGACTGATTAGCTCTCGCCGTGTCTTTTTGAATCTGCATTAACTCTTTGAAACGTGCTTCATCAAAATCAATGCCATTCTCGCTAAGAATTTCACGTGTTAAATCAACTGGAAACCCAAAAGTATCGTGCAACTTGAAAACAATATCACCACTGACCACACCTGAAGACTTACCTTTAACAATTTCCGCATTAAGAAGTTCCATGCCTTTTTCAACTGTTTTGGAAAACGCTTCTTCTTCAGTTAAGAGAACTTTTTTGATATAAGCCGATTTTTCGCTAAGTTCTGGATAAGCACCTTTGCATGATTCAATTACTTTATCACAAAGCTCAAACAAGAAAGGTTTTGTAACCCCGAGCAGCCTGCCATGTCGTGCCGCACGGCGAAGAAGGCGACGTAGGACATATCCTCGCCCCTCGTTAGATGGCATTACACCATCACAAATCATAAAAGTTGAGCTTCTTACATGGTCGGTAATCACTCTTATTGATATATCCTGCTTAGCATCAGTCGAATATTTTTTGCCAGACACAAGTTCAATTTCCGAAATAACATCTTTGATTGTATCGACCTCAAACAGGTTCGCCGCACCCTGCATTATGCACGCCAAGCGTTCAAGCCCCATTCCGGTATCTATGTTTTTGTTAGCAAGAGGGGCATAATTACCCTTACCGTCAGAATCAAACTGGGTGAATACCAAGTTCCAGATTTCGATATACCTATCACATTCACAGCCGACCTTACAACTACCGTTCGGGCAACAGCCGTTTTCTGCCCCACGGTCAAAATAAATTTCAGAACACGGACCACACGGACCACTTCCGTGTTCCCAGAAATTGTCTGATTTCCCCATCTTAACCACGCGTTCAAGAGGCAATCCTACGTCGTTAATCCAGATTTCGCGTGCTTCATCATCTTCTTCATAAACACTGACCCATAATAAGTTGGCAGGGATTTGTAGAATTTCTGTAAAATACTCCCACGCCCATTTGCAGGCATCTAGCTTGAAATAATCGCCAAAACTGAAATTGCCGAGCATTTCAAAAAAAGTTCCATGCCGTGCGGTAACACCTACGTTTTCTATATCTGGTGTACGAATACACTTCTGACAAGAAGTAGCACGCTCACTCGGTGGTTTCTCGACACCTTGGAAGTATTTTTTGAGTGGGGTCATTCCAGCGTTGATTAGGAGGATTGAATTATCACCTTGCGGAACTAATGGAGCGGATTCAAGCCGTAGATGCCCCTTGCTCTCAAAAAATTTTAGATAACTTTCTCTAAGTTCGTTTAATCCAGTAAACTTCATTGTTATTACAGCCTTTCGCAAAAAAATTTCACATACATATATAATATTAACAGAAAAATTCGTAAATGTCAAGCAAAAAGTTTAATTTTTTACAACAATTACTTAATAAGTGTATGTTGACATTGGTTTCAAAGTGTGGTATACTATATGTATGAACGAGACCCCCTAACGAAGGAGTGACGTGTAAATGAAAAATGTAATACTTAAACTTACTGCTGTGCTACTTACGCTGATAATCATGATTAATGCGTTGGGTACAGATAGTATTGCAAACATAAGAACATCTCCAAATCCACCGCCTGATTGCGAGCATTGTCTTGGTCTTCCGATAAACGGTTGTGATGAATGTCGCCCGCCTTTGCCTTGTGTTCATTGTTATGGTGACTACATATGTAGAGATTGTCTTGAAACAATGCCTCCTCCCCCTTGCCCTAATTGTCGTCCTAATGATAACTTTGTTTGCCGCGAATGTCGTGACGATATAGAACCTGAATGTCCATCATGTGCCCCTGAATTTGGACACATTTGTGTTAATTGTGCCAAAACCGTCGAACCGCCCCCACCTCCACCGCCGCCCCCTGAACGATATGGAATTGGAAATGTCACTGGTTCAGGAAGCCTTAGTATAAATGACGCACTCCAGATTTTGCGATTTTTAGTAGAACTTCCGTCTTCGATTAGACCCGCCGAGGGGGGGCGACGCGGCACTCCTGCGAACGAAGCGTGGTTCGCCGCTGCGTACGCTGATGGTAGCGGCAGAGTCACCATTAACAGTGCTATACAGGTATTACGCTGGCTGGTGAATCTGCCCGCCTCTTACCTAAACGAACGATGGGGAACAGCTGACAATCCGATTAGGCTCCCACCTTCTGGTCCGCGCCCGCCACGCCCTGATAACAGTCACACAATCATACAACGCCCAAGCCCGAACTATCGCCCGAGGCGTGGACCAGAAGAAGGTCCTTTCCATGTCCCGAATATGATTGTTATGCACGACACCGTAGGCTCAAAAGAAGCCGCAACGAACTGGATTATGAACCCAGCGGCTGAAGTTTCGTATCACTTTATCATTTCGCCGACTGGTCAAATCACACAGTTTGTTGACATCAGATACTGGGCATTCGCAAACGGTACTAATAACGACCCGAACAGTCGCTTGTATAACGGAAACGCCTCTTCAAGATTAGTAAGAGAGCGGCGTGTGAACGCTAACTGGTACACAGTCGCAATTGCGTTTTCAGACATCGAACACGGCAATTTGTCCGACGCTCAAGTAAACGCCGCTGTTTGGTTGATGGGGCATATTCGATATGAAGTATTCCGTGCATTTGGCAACACCATGCTATTTAATCGCGATACAGTCATTGGGCATAACGAAATCGTAAACACAGCCTGCCCAGGGCGTGATTTCCCGTTTGAACGTATACTTGAATTGGTTAATCTATAGGTCGTTTGTAAGGTGAGTTTTAGAAGCTGTGTATAGAGTAGCGATAAAACAAAACAAGGCGGAGAGTTATTCTCCGCCTTGTTTTGTTCCCCCAGAGTTGAATTTGAAAAATGGGGGTTCTTAATCTAATTCACTTGGTAGACCTACCAACCTACGCAGAATCGCAAGTGCATCTGCAAGCCCAGAAATGTCGTCGATACGGAGCAGTAAATTGGATTCACAATCGGGGTAGCAAGCCCTAAATTTGCCACAGTCGAAAATGCGAGAGTGAGTGTTAGTAGTATAGCGATTATTTTCCTGCTTTGTTTTTTTAGATTTTCCATTATCATTTACTCCAATATACCATGTTTTTTTGATTTTGTCAACGAATTTTTTGAATTTTTATTGTTGGATTTTTGGAATATGGTCGGTTAATTTATAAAAGTTCTTAAAAACCTCACTAAAGCAAGAACTTCTTTGCGATTATTAAACGCAGATGGTGCAAATCTAACAATACCAGTTTCGAGTGTATTGAGCTTTTTGTGTGTCAAATAAGCACAGTGCAAACCACCTCTGAGTGCAAATCCAGCTTTTGAGAGCTTTTCAGTAACTTCGTTTGAGTTCATGCCGTCAATATTAAACGGTACAATCGGAGTTCTATTAGGATTTTCATATTCTCCGAACTCGTTTGGTTTAAAATATAGCTTGATTTTTTCTGTGTAGGAAATTTCTTTCATGAACAGCTGACATAATTCGCGTTCATGTTCATAGATGCGTTTCGTTCCGATTTGATTCAAAAAATCGATTCCTGCACCTAACGCTATGCTACCCGCTGTATTACCTGTTCCGCTTTCAAATTTATCTGGACAATTATCGGGCTGCTCTAATCCGTAAGAACTCCCGCCGGTTCCACCTTCCATAAGCGGATTAAGTCTGTAATTTCCATCGCTTACAAGAATCCCGCTCCCCATAATCCCATACAATCCTTTATGCCCAGAACAGCAGATGAAATTTATACCATCGCCAATCTTAATCGAAAGCAATCCACCGCCTTGAGCTGCGTCAAGAATAAAGCATACTCCGCGTTTTTGACATAGCTTAGCGATTTCTCGATAAGGCAAAACTTTCCCAGTAACATTACTCGCAGCCGTACATACAACTGCCGTAGTTTGAGATGTAATGAGCTTTTCAAACGAAGCAAGCGTAAGTAAATAATCATCATAAGTCTTGGCAATTGAATAAGTACATTTTCCGTTACGCATTTTGGTCATAGCATGAACTGGGCGTGAAACTGCATTATGCTCAACATCGGATATTACGTAATGCGAAAACTTTTCACCTATGCCTTTAATCGCTGTGTTTAAAGCATGAGTGCAGTTAAGCGTGAATATGGTGTTCTCTACTGTGGCACCAAAAAAATCAGCACATTTCTCGCGTGCTATGAATACAGCCTCGGCAGTATTCATAGCCAGTTTATGACCTGCCCTCCCTGGGTTTCCTCCGTATTCGTTTATGGCTTTTTGAACTGCCAAATTCACGACACGTGGTTTCGGAAATGTAGTGGCGGCGTTATCAAAATAAATCATTGTTGCCCCTTTCTCGCGCGAGTATAATCAATGTTCGGTAACATCCGCAGGGCAAAGCTCCCGAAGAGTAGGCTTTGCCCGATTGACAGACTCGCCTTGTACCCCCCTCACGCTTCGCGCATAAGAACCGACGCTTACACCCGAACTTTCAATAATTTCTATCATAAAATGTGCCTTGAAACCTATCGTCGGTATCGCCACAAATTATGTTAACAGTAGCCAGCAATCGACAAACTTTCTCAACATCTTCATACACACGGATTCCGTAAGTACACCCACTCTTGTTAATATGGATTTTTTCTGCGTTTGCCCTGATTTTGTAGTTGGAAAGCTGTCTTTTTGCTTTGTTAGCTTCGGTAATCGATTTTAGAATAATCACCGATGAATTTCCATTCACAAACACCACGCCCTTTCTTTGAAATCGCTAAAATAATAGATTATCTCATACTATGCACGCTGTCATAATTCGGTGAGTATAATTACGAACACAAATGCTAATACTAAATTGTAACTATTTATTCAAAGTTGGAGGTTACGTGGCATTATGAAAAAAGCAATTATCATGGCAGGGGGAGAAGGCACAAGACTTAGACCGCTGACTTGTTCGCTCCCGAAACCATTAGCAAAACTTTGTGGTCGACCAGTAGTTCATTATATACTCGATTTGCTAGATAAACATGGATTTGAAGAAGCAATCTTCACCCTTGGTTACAAAGCAGGTCAGATTGAAGATTTGTTTGAAACTGGTAGATATAAAAATCTAACTCTACGATTCTCACATGAGGAGTTCCCACTCGGAACAGCTGGATGTGTTAAACAAGCTATATTTAACTCGAATATCTCATCTGAAAAATCACAACCTGAAGACGACTTTTTGGTCATAAGCGGGGACGCACTCTGCGATTTTGACCTAACTGCCGCTCTCGAAAAACACAAAAAGGTAAGAGCTGGAGCAACGATTATCACAAAAAAAGTCAACGACCCTCGGGAATACGGTTTAGTGCTTTCGGATAGTGAAAACAACGGTAGAATTACAGGTTTTTCCGAAAAACCATCATACGTCAGCTGCATTGGAGATTGTGCTAACACTGGTGTGTATATTCTCTCACCTAAGGTTATGGAGCTGGTTCCGAACAACACACGCTGTGATTTTGCACGTGATGTTTTTCCCAAAATGCTTGAAAACGAACTCAAAGACAAACTCCCTCTATATTCACACGAAGAAAGCGGATATTGGTGCGATATTGGTGATTTTGACACCTATGCCAAAAGCCAGTTTGACATTCTAAACGGCAAAGTAAAGTGCGAAATTGCAGGAACTAAAATCGCTGATGGTATCTATTCACAAAGCGATATTCCATCACACGTCAAAATCACATCACCTTGTTATATTGGAGCGAATGTTAGTTTTACGACATCAGAAAATACACCTAAAACGCCCAATCAATCTGACCGTGAAATCACGGTCATCAACAGCTGTATAATCGGCGACCATGTGAATATCGGCAAAAATGTAAAATTGAAAGGTTCGGTAATTCTCGATTCAGTGTTTATCTCGAACGGAGCTACCGCAAATCATGCTATTATCTGTCAAAGTGCAAAGCTCCAGCATTCGGCGAGTGTTTATGAAGACAGCGTTATAGGCGAAGAATGTGTAATCGGGCGTGAAGCTGTTGTTTCAAACGGAGCTAAGGTCTGGAATCGTAAATCTGTTCCTCCTGGTGCAACTATTGCAAAAGATGTCAAATACGGGAGCGGTAAAAGCAGAAATGCTGAGTTATCAGACACTGGGCTAACTGGCGAAACCAACACAGACATCACACCAGAGTTTTGTGCAAGATTAGGTGCAGCATTAGCGGTGACTTCGAGCGAATATTCAGGCAAACGCATAGCTGTTTCGTGCGAGAACAACAGTGCATCAAAAGCTATGAAACACGCAATTATCGCAGGTGTGTCTGGAGCAGGTGGTGAGGTGTTCGATACTGGAACCGCTAATAGGGCACAGTTGATTTATGCGTCAAAAATCCTCGATTGTGGAATGATTGCCCATGTTAAATGTGGAGTTTTTGCACAGGTTGAAGTTTTGGCTAATTCAGGTTTGCCGTTATCACGAATTGAAGAACGCCGCCTTGAAGCAGCACTAAATCGCTCAGAATACAAAAATGCGGACTGGAACGGGTTCGGTGAAATGCACTATGTCGCTGGAATTAACGACTTGCACTATTCAATGCTTAGAAAACACGCTAATTTTAAGAGCGATTATCATGTTAAGCTAAATTGCAACAATGCCGTTTTGACCAAAACTCTTGAACCAATTTTTGAGCTAATCAGTACCACGCAAAATGCCTCTACCGTTATAACTTCGTCAAGAAATCAATCAGAAATCTTAATTGTCGCCTTAACCGAAAGCGGTTCAAAAGCTGAGTTCTATACCGAAAATGACACAAAAATCGAATATGACAAACTTCTATTATTAGCGGGGGCTTTGTATATGTCAAAAGGGTTTGACATCGCTTTACCGCACGATTTTGCGTCATGTGCTGATTTCCTAGCTACTAGTTATGGTAAGAAGGTTCATCGCTATTTCCATTGCCCTAACGATAATAGCGATAGAACGGCAAGAGCATTAGCGGCTAATCAGCCATTTTTGTATGATGGTGCAGTATTAGCTATGAATGTATTGGAATACTTGTCTCAAAACAAAATAAGTATAGAAGTAGCATTAAAATCAATTCCGCATTTTGCATCGGTGCGTCGTGAAATCGAACTACCTCCTAATACAGCACCACAGAGAATTATATCATGCTTATGCGAACAAGGTAGCGGCAAAGGTGAAGGTGTGTTACTTGGAAATAATCGCGAAAATGTGTTAGTGCGTTCGGCTAAACGAGGAAACGCTTTGCTTCTGTTCGCCGAAAGTCTTTCAAGCGAAACTGCTTCTGAACTTTGCAATAATGCCGAAAATCTCGTTAAAGAACTATTACTCCACAACAAAAGTCTTGTAAAATCAGTCGAAGCCTGATTTTGACTTTTGTTGCTCAAATTAGCTCTATGGCTCACCCTTATGGGGTAACCGCCACAGATAGCCGTTATATTAACCCGCACGAAAAGTCTTAACCCTCACGGCAAAGCCGCTCGGAACTTTTCGTGCTCAAAATGGCTCTGCGTCTCATTTTCTGCGAAAATAACCGCCGCAGTTAGCCGATTAATTCGCCACGACTAATCGTGCGAATTAATAACTGTTCAGTTTGAAAATGCTTTAGCATTTCAAAACTGAACAGTTATATAAAATAATTGAATAAAAAAATCAAATAACGCTTGACATTTGAGAACTTTTCGTGTATACTGTTTAGTGTGATTGAAAAATCACACTAATACATATTTCATTTAAAGGCAATCTCCGAAAATCTCATGCACGTTTTGCGATACGGGCTTTATCCGTCATTTTACATACTTTACTTATAGGCAACTTTATAACTCGATTAGAAACATTTCTCCTAAAGAAAAGTAAAACTAAAACATCAAACCCTCGATTTTATGTCGTATGGGTTCTATGTGTTTTGTAAAAAAATCACAATATCAGTAAGGAAAACTATATAAATTATGTCAAACAATAAAAATCACTCTAATGGTAACAATGCTAATTCTAACGGCAATAAGAATAAAAATAACGGTAACAACCAAAACAAACAGCAGCAGGTAGCGCCACAGCTACAAAAACCTGCCAAGAAACCACATCAGAACCAGCCACAAAAACGAACACTGCCGATTCGGATTACTCCGCTTGGCGGACTAAACGAAATCGGAAAAAACCTATACGTGTTTGAATGTGCAAATGATATGTTTATAATCGACTGTGGATTAGCTTTCCCAGATGCCGATATGTTAGGGGTAGACATTGTAATTCCAGATTTTTCGTACCTTGAAGAAAACAAATCAAAATTCCGTGGAGTAGTTCTTACCCACGGACATGAAGACCATATCGGTGCTTTACCATATCTGCTTAAAAACATCAATGTCCCTGTGTACGGAACACGCCTTACAATCGGTTTGATTGAAGGCAAACTCAAAGAACACGGAATCTTAAAGCAAAGTTCGCTCAATGTAGTTCAACCGCGTCAAACTGTCAGTATGGGTTGTATGGCGGTTGAATTTATACGAGTAAATCACTCAATTCCAGATGCTTGTGCTTTAGCGGTACATTCCCCAGCTGGAATTATCGTGCATACGGGAGACTTCAAAGTTGACTACACCCCAATTGGCACTGAAGAAGTGATTGATTTGGCGCGATTTGGTGAACTCGGCAACAAAGGCGTATTAGCTTTATTATCAGAGAGTACCAACGCTGAACGCCCTGGTTATGCAACATCGGAGCGTAAAGTTGGCGAAAGTTTCAAAGGCATATTCGCTACAGCAGAAGACAGGCGAATTATAGTTGCAACTTTTTCAAGTAATATCCACAGAATCCAACAAATAGTAGACAATGCGGCGGCAACTGGCAGATATGTAGCGATTATCGGACGTAGTATGCTTAATGTCATGAGTAAGGCGGTAGAATTAGGATACATCAAAGTTTCACCTAAGATGATAATTGACATTGACGCTGTCAACAAATATCCACCAGGTAAAGTGGTAATCATCACAACTGGAAGCCAAGGTGAACCACTAAGTGCGTTATCGAGAATGGCTGGTGGTGACCATAGACAAGTAAAAATCTCGTCACACGATTTGATTATCATTTCGGCCACTCCGATTCCTGGTAACGAGAAATTGGTTGGTAAAACGGTAAATTCTCTACTAAAACTTGGAGCGGAAGTTGTTTACGAAAAAATGTACGATGTTCACGTTTCAGGGCACGCTTGTCAAGATGAGCTAAAAATGATGATTTCTCTCACACGCCCTAAGTTTTTTATCCCGATTCATGGCGAATATAAGCATCTCAAAAAACACGCTCAGTTGGCTATAGCTATGGGTATTCCAGAAGAACGTATTTTCCTCGCTGAAACGGGTGATGTAATCGAAACCGACAGCGTTGACATGAAAATCCTCGGTAAAGTAGGGGCTGGTGCAGTATTAGTTGACGGTTCTGGTGTGGGTGATGTAGGTGCAGTTGTACTTCGTGACCGTAAAAAATTAGCAGAAGACGGATTGATGACTATTGTGGTAGCAATCGAGCGTGAAACGGGGCAAATTCTATCAGGTCCTGATATCGTTTCGAGAGGGTTTGTATACGTCCGCGAATCGGAAGAGTTGCTCTCCGAAGCACGCACGCTAATGCGTTCAGTTTTGGAAAACTGTGCAGCTAAAAACACACGCGAATGGGGGACAGTCAAAAACCAAATGAAAGACAAGATGTCTGATTTAATTTACAGCCGAACCAAACGTTCGCCTATGATATTGCCAATTTTGATGATGGTTGAATAAAAAAACCTCCAAGAGAATTTCTCTTGGAGGTTTTTTATTTGTTTCAATACAATCAAGCGTATTTGGTAGTGTTGATTTTAATACCAGGTCCCATAGTCGAAACGACAACACAGCTCTTGATATATTGCCCTTTTGCTGCTGATGGTTTTGCTTTTACAACAGCTGCCATTAGCATTTCAAGATTTTCAGCGAGCTTTTCTTTACCGAAAGATGCTTTACCAATCGGGCAGTGAATGATGTTAGTTTTATCCAAACGATACTCGATTTTACCAGCTTTAGCTTCAGTAACAGCTTTAGCTACGTCTGGAGTAACTGTTCCAGCCTTAGGGTTAGGCATAAGACCACGTGGTCCTAATACTTTACCGAGTTTACCAACAACACCCATCATATCTGGGCTTGCGATTAACACGTCAAACTCCATCCAACCACCTTGAATTTTAGCTACTGTTTCTTCATCGGCTACGTAATCCGAACCAGCGTCTTGTGCTTCTTTGATTTTATCGCCTTTAGCAAAAACCATGGTTCTGATTTTTTTACCAGTTCCGTTAGGGAGAACAATTGCACCCCTAACTTGTTGGTCAGCGTGGCGAGAGTCAACCCCTAATCTGATATGGAGTTCTATCGTTTCGTCAAACTTAGCTTTAGAACTTTTACAAACTAAATCTACGGCTTCACCCACATCATACAGTTTTTCGCTATCGATTAGTTTCATGCTCTCGTTATATTTTTTTCCGCGTTTCATTAAAACCTCCTTGCGGTAATTACGGCGTTTACGCCTCCCGCTTATTTCAAATGTGTTTGTTTTTATCGAAAGTTCGGATGTTGCCGAACTTTATGTTGCGACTTAAAGGGGAACACAACTTTTAACCTTCAGCAACTTCAATACCCATCGAACGTGCTGTTCCCGCAATCATAGACATTGCGGATTCTATGCTTGCTGCATTTAAGTCTGGCATTTTTTGAGTTGCAATCGCTTCAACTTGAGCCTTGGTGATTTTTGCAACCTTATTTCTGTTAGGTTCGCCAGACGCTTTGTCGATTCCGCACGCTTTTTTGATTAAAACCGCCGCTGGTGGAGTTTTAGTGATGAACGTAAAGCTCCTATCCGCATAAACGGTGATTACTACTGGGATTGTTAGCCCAGCATCATTTTTAGTGCGTTCGTTAAATTCTTTAGTAAACGATACAATGTTTACCCCATGTTGACCCAATGCAGGTCCTACTGGTGGAGCGGGAGTCGCCTTCCCAGCTGGAATCTGCAGTTTTATATATCCTGCTACTTTTTGTGCCATTTTTACAAACCATACCTTTCAAATTTCTATTAAACTGTCTTCCTAGTTTATCAGGGCATCTTTTAATAAGCAAACTAGCAGACACGCAATTCAATTGATTCAGCTTTAGCGTTTTTTGATTGATGTTAAATCAAGTGTAGCGGGAGTATCTCTCCCGAACATTGACACTGTAACAACCACTTTGGCGTTAGATTCATCAAGTTCTTTGATTACCGCTTCATACCCGTCAAGAGGACCGCTTGTAACGGTGACGATTTCACCAACTTTGTATGAACCCTCAATCGTTTTAGAGGTAACTCCGAGTCCAGCGACTTCTTCGTCCGACAAAGGAATCGGCTCAGACCCTATACCTATAAACCCAGTAACACCACGAGTATTTCTACAGACGTACCACGTTTCGTTTGTTACCACCATTTTTACATAGACATAACAAGGATAACGCTTGATTTCTACTTCTTTTGTTTTCCCGTCTACAGTTTCAGTAACCACTTCAGTTGGAACCATTACTTCTTCAATTAAATGCCCCATTCCTCGGTTTTCAACTAAAGTGAGAATATCGTTCATCACCTTGTTTTCATAACCAGAGTAGGTGTGTAGTACATACCACTTTGATTCGGAGTTTTCAGAGCTTTTAGTTATTTCAGACGTTTTTTCAGCCATGATTATATACCTTTCTCATCTTCCTATCAATCTTCACTGTTTTAATCATTCTTAGGGTTTATACACCTAACAATAACCTAAACAAGAACGAAAGAATTTGATCAAGACCCCAAATCGCCGCTCCCGCAAGAACTAACACTAACAATACGATTGACGTGTTACGAAAAGTCTGTTGGCGGGTAGGCCAAGTAACTTTTTTGAATTCCGCACGAGCTTCTCTAAACCATTTCATTGGTGAGCGTTTTTCGTTGATTTCAGCCATATTTCTACCTTTCTTTGAGCATATTCCAAAACTAAATACTAAACTTATTTAGTCTCCTTATGCAAAGTATGCTTACGGCAGAATCTACAATGTTTATTCATTTCGATTCTGTCAGGGTTGTTCTTTTTGTTTTTCTTGGTATCATAGTTGCGCTGCTTACATTCTTGGCAGGCTAATGTGATTTTAACTCTCATAATTTTTTCGGCACCTCCTGTTTTTGCGAACCTTTTTATTTTTACTTTACAAAGACAGAGCTATTCCTATTTTCTATAACAAAATAGAGAAGCTGAAAGCTCTATTAAGAGCCTGTGTTCATAGCCCAATCGTCCATATTTAGGCGAATTTTTCGCCATACTGCGTTAAAATTTCTTGATAGGTCACAAAGCCTACTGCGAAATTTTGCCTTGTCTGACGAAAAATCCGCACAAAATCTAAATAATTTTGCTATGAGCACAGGCTCTAAAATTTGCCTCCCTCATTTTTATGCCTTATTTGACTTTGCCACGGCGAGATAACTCCACTCCAGCGAAGCAAAGCCCGCTTACGGGGGCATACTCTTGTTTGACTTTCTTTAGAGATGTTTTTTCCACATAAAAATAACCCCTAAAAAAATGAGGTGCTTGTATTATATCATACAAATGCACTTATGTCAAGGGTTTTTTTGAAAATCTTCAAAAAAATTCGACAAATTTATAAAAAACCTTGACAAGCTCTATATTTTGTGATATAATACGAAACGTACTGTTGTAAAACGACTGTAAATTTTATTAAAAATGTATGAAAAGGAACTTAAAACTCAAAATGAAAAAAGTATTAGCTCTATTTGTAGCACTCGGAATGATTGCGGCGTTCACTGCTTGTAGTGAAGACGACACTAACGAAAACAACAACCCTACCAACGAGAACAATAACTCATCTAACGAAGGTAGTGATGACGAAGGTGATAACAACAACGATGACGATGCTGATGTGTCTGGTGATGACGATGCTGATGTGTCTGGTGATGACGATGCTGATGTGTCTGGTGATGACGATGCTGATGTGTCTGGTGATGACGATGCTTATATCGGTGATGATATTACTGAAGATGACGTACTCGGCACATGGAATTGGGAAGTTATGGGTGTACAAAGCGAAGGTTTTGAATTCAACGCAGATGGTACTGGAATTTGGTTGGGTGAAACCGTAATTGAATGGGCGGTTCAAGACGGTATAATCTATATATGTGGAACTCCAGAAGCGTGTCCTTTGCCGGATTGTATTATGCCTATGGAAGCTATAATTTTGGATGGTGATACACTCATACTCGATATGATGGGTACAATCTATACTTATGTAAGAGGGTAGAAACCGAATATAACTTTTCTACTTCTATGAGGGAGTAGTCGGCGTAGATTAAGCACTTAATCTACGTGTTATGCCAACAATCTCGAAAGCATTAAACCTCCACGGAAACCCCCGCATGAGTGGAAGTATATTACGCTTTCTGGTATAACTTAATTGACGAGACTCATGTACGGCTTTTTGTCGTGCATGAGTCTCGTTTTTTGTTTGTCAGAGGGTATGTGTCTATTCAGCAAAAAAATGGGGATAGTATAATTAGAGCCTGTATTCGCCACTTGTTGGCGCAGGAAAGGATGGTTTTTATTATGAAAGCGTTTATGATGTCTAAAGAAGCAGTTTTGAAAGACCTTAATAGCTCTCCAGACACTGGTTTAAGCAAGGAGGGTGTGATTCATAATGCGGAGAAGTTCGGTGAAAATGTTCTTAACAAAACCAAGCCTATATCGCTCATACGGCGGATTGTGGTAGCTTTGTGCGAGCCACTTATGATTATGCTTATTGTTGCAGCGTTAATCGCATTTGGGGTGAACATCGTGTTATGGTTCACTAATGGTGAGGCTGATTTTCTTGAGTGCGTTGGAATTCTTATAGCAATCGTGTTCTGCGTAGGGCTTACTGTTGGTATGGAGGGCAAAAGTGCCAAAGCATTTGAGGCTTTGGCGAAAATCAATGATGATGTAATCGTAAAAGTAATTCGCGACGGAGAGCCTATGATGACTTCACAAAAAGAAATTGTTGTAGGCGATATTGTCGTAATCGAAACTGGTGTACGTATTCCAGCTGACGGGCGTTTACTGGAGAGTAGCGAACTACAATCTGACGAATCGTCATTAACTGGCGAGAGTGTCCCAGTTCTCAAAAACGCTGACGTTATTTTTGATGGTGCTAATTCCGAAAAAGTTCCTGTAGCAGAGAGAACCAATATGCTCTACTCTGGTAGTTTTATTACTGGAGGGAATGGGAAAATGGTCGTCACAGAAGTAGGGCAAAGCACTGAGTTCGGGAAAATTGCGTCTGAATTATCCGAAAACGTCAAGACAAGTACGCCGCTTCAAGAAAAGCTGACAAAAATGGGAAAAGCGATTGCTTTCTTTGGAATTTCAGCAGCAGCAGTATCGTTTATAATTCAGCTCGTGATGTTCTTGTTAGCCGATACAGCGACTTTTCAGAACATAGCCGAAACCTTCATAACAAGTGTGGTTTTGATTGTTGCAGCAGTTCCCGAAGGTTTACCTGCGATTGTTGCAGTATCTCTAGCAATTAGTGTAATCAAGATGTCAAAACAAAACGCACTTGTCAAAAAAATGGTGGCTTGTGAAACAGTGGGTTGTATCAACGTGATTTGTTCTGACAAGACTGGCACACTCACCGAAAATCGCATGACGATGGTGAACGCTATCGAAAACGAATGGATTTTAAAAAACATTTGCATTAATTCAACGGCAGATATTTCTGACGGAACTTTGATTGGCAACCCTACCGAATGTGCATTACTAGCAAAAGCCAACAATAGTCTCAACCAAATCAGCGATGACGTAAAGACCTATAAAGACGTTCGTCAAAATACCAATATTGTAAAAGTATGCCCATTTTCGTCTGAAGAAAAATCAATGACTACTATTACCTGTAATTCAGGTTCAAAACATTCGTGCGAAGTAGCATATATTAAAGGCAGCCCTGAAAAAATCATGGAGTTATGCAAGAACAACCGTGATGCTGATAAAATTCGCAGTTTTCAGGAAAAAGCCTGTCGCATAATCGCATTCGCACATTCGATTGACGGGTCTAAATCGTGGGAATACGATGGTTTTGCGGCAATTACTGACCCACTACGTTCGGACGTTTTAGAGGCTGTCAAAAACTGTCGTAGTGCGGGGATTTCACTTAAAATCTTGACTGGAGATAATATCATAACTGCAACCGCAATCGGCAATGAGCTTGGTATACTAGAAGACGAAAATTCATTAGCAGTAGAAGCACATGAACTCGAGAACTTGTCCGACACTGAGCTTACCGAAGCACTCGACAACATTCGTATAATTGCACGTAGCACACCTACTATCAAGATGCGGATTGTAAAGTTGCTCAAAGCACAGGGTCACGTTGTTGCGGTTACTGGTGACGGGATTAACGACGCTCCCGCAATCAAAAACGCCGATGTAGGAATAGCTATGGGCATTGCTGGGACTGAGGTTTCAAAAGAAGCGTCAGACATAGTTTTGCTTGATGATTCGTTTGCAACGATTGCAAAAGCAGTCAAATGGGGCAGAAACATTTACGAGAATTTTCAGCGATTTATCGTATTCCAGCTAACAGTCAATCTCTCGACTGTGGCAGTAGTATTAGCGTCTATTTTATTTGGAATGGGTGCACCTTTTACGGCACTCCAGCTATTGTGGATTAACATCATTATGGACGGTCCACCAGCGATTGCGTTAGGGCTTGAGCCGATTGCTAAAAACAGCGACTTGATGAAGCGTAAACCTACAAAGCGTAACGCTCCGATTATATCAAAAGCCATGGGTCTTAGAATTGTTGTAATCAGTGCGTTTATAATTGCAGTAGCTTTGTATCAGAACCTATTTGATTTCCTCGGTGCGGCAAATTTGGCTTATGGCGACAGCCAACACACCGCTCTCGATTATCAGAGAACGGTGTTCTTTGCACTGTTTGCTACCTTTAAGTTGTTCAACGCACTCAATAGCCGTGAAATGGGCAATACCAGCATATTCAAAAACTTCTTCGCTAACCGATTGGTTCTATCGGCGGTTGGTTTGGCATTTGTCGCACAAATAGCGATTGTTCAATATGGTGGTGCATTTTTTAGAACAGTACCGCTCCCTCTTGATATGTGGTTACGCATTTTTGGAGTAGCTGCATCGGTGATTATTGTTTCGGAATTGTTGCGGATGTTTAGAAAGAACAATTGCTGTGCTTAGAGCCAGTTCAATATCTCGCCTTGACTAACAAAAATTTTGCCTCAAACCACAGCCAAAATCAACTCTTGAGTAAACTTAAATGTTGTTCCAACCGGGAGATTTGTTAGCTGGTTGGAAGACGTGAAATAAATCCCAGTTTGGTCAAAACGAACTGGCATGTTGTAGTTGTTGTTACCGTCTGGAGTTTCAATCCAGAGCGTGCTTATAGTAGAATCGCCTTGATACAAAGCAAAAGGTGCGTACTGGTCGGCAGTCACTATATAATAAGTTGTGTGGTTTTGAATGGTTTGCTGATGGTCGAGCGACGAAACTCCCCAGAAGTTATAGTTGTTACCAGTATTGATTACCGATACACCTAATCCAGACAGTGCTACGTTTTGACTCCATAGGGTTGTTATATCTGATGAATATATATACTTCTCGATATAAAGAATTTGCGTTTCAATTTCGCCTAACTTGCTATAAATATCACTGAAATCACAAGTACACTCACCAGGTACGCCCTGAATGCCCTGTGCTCCTTGTTGACCAGTAGCTCCCTGTGGACCTTGCGGTCCTGGATTGCCAGCTGGACCAATCGGACCTGGGTCGCCACGAACACCTTGGTCACCTCTTTGTCCTTGTTGACCGGTCTGACCCTGTGGCCCTTGTAAACCCTGCTCACCAGCTGGACCTTGGAGACCCTGCTCACCTGCTGGACCTTGGAGACCCTGTTCACCTGCTGGACCTTGTAAGCCCTGCTCACCTGCTGGACCTTGTAAGCCCTGCTCACCTGCTGGACCTTGGAG
>WRGW01000093.1 GCA_009786985.1 Oscillospiraceae bacterium | reverse complement strand
CGAGCGGTCGTTGTGTGGGAAAGATTTTTGGCTTCAGTAAAGCGAATGTTTACAACTGGATTAAAAAAAACGGCTCAAAATCTTGAGCTTGATTACCAGTTTTTGGAATTAGACAAAATGTATTGGTTTGTCGGCAAAAAACCGCAAACTGAAACACGCGAAAATACCTACATCATGACGATGGTAAGCCGTCTGCCGCGGCAAATCGTCGGCTTCGATGTGGCGTTTGATAAATCGCCAAATCGGATTCAAGCGATTGTGGACAAAGCTCCCGAAGCGAAAAATTACTGCACCGATGGCTGGTCAGGGTATGTCGATGTAATTTGTCCTGGTAATCACATCCAGAATGTAAACAACAAAAACGACACGTTCACGGTTGAGGGTGTAAACGCCGATTTGCGGCATTACATCCCGATTTTGGCACACCGAAGTCGATGCTTTCCACGCAAACTTGAAACACTGCAAGCTGTCATTGCGGTGTTTGTTGATGCGTATAATCGTTTCGGATTGGCGAAAATGAATTTTAGGCGAAATCGTGACCCGAAATCGCGTGAGTTACCGTTTTCTGTATTGGATTTTCTTTAAGTGTTTGTTTGTCCACACCCCTTTAGAGATGTCTGCTTGACAAAGTGAAAAAAAAATGTTATGATATAATATATGATTGATTTGAAAAACAAAAAACGAATTGTAATAAAAGCTGGAACGTCGACTCTTGCTTACCCAACTGGTTTTTTTAATCTTAAAAGAGTTGAAAAACTTATACGCGTTCTTGCTGACTTAAAAAATTCAGGCAAAGAAATCGCTTTTGTGACTTCAGGGGCGGTTAGTGTTGGTATGGGGGCAGCTGGTCTCAAAAACCGACCGTCTTGCATCAAAGAGAAACAGGCATATGCTGCAATCGGACAAGTTGAGCTTATGGAAATCTACAAGCTGGAATTTGCTAAATATAATCATAAAATCGCACAAATTTTGATGACAAGAGATGTTATTTCTAATCCTGAACGTAAAATTAATGTTTCTAACACACTTAATACTTTGTTGGATTGGCATATTATGCCCGTAATCAACGCTAATGACACTGTGTCTATTGAAGAGCTTGATTTTGACGAAAATGATACTTTATCAGCGATTACGGCAAAACTCTGTGCAGCGGATTTGCTTATAATACTTACAGATGTTGATGGGTTGTACGACAAAAATCCTGCTACTAATGATGATGCAAAATTGTTACCAATTGTTCACAAAATTACTTCTGAGATGCTCTGTTCAGCTGGTGAAAAAGGTTCGGCTATGTCGTCTGGCGGAATGCTTACAAAACTCGAAGCCGCTTCTATTTGTATGGAAGACGGAATTGATACGATTATAATCAATGGCGAAGAACCAGAAATTTTATACAATTTGTTTGAAGGTGATGCGGTATGTACCGTGTTCACCTCTTGACGGTTGCCTAAGGGTGTTTCTAAAATCCCTGAAAATTCACAGAAAATCCATAGGAAAGTTGGTGAAATTGGTGGAAGCGAATAATAAAAAAATTCTACTTATGGGCAACCCTAATGTGGGGAAAAGTGTTTTCTTTTCAAAGCTCACAGGTGTTCATACTGTAAGTTCAAACTTTGCGGGGACAACGGTTGATTATACTGAAGGTAAACTAATTCTTGGTGACAATTATAATAAAGACGGACATCAGTATACTTTAATCGATGTACCTGGTACATATTCGCTTAAACCTACCTCTGAAGCGGAAAGTGTCGCTGTAAAACTGATTCAAGAAGGGGCGTGTGCGGTCATTTGCGTTTTAGATGCTACTAATCTTGAACGAAATTTAGTTTTAGCCCTTGAGATGCAAGCCTGCAACATTCCGATTATATACGCTTTGAATTTGTCTGACGTTGCTAAACGTCGCGGGATTTTAATCAATCCCGAACTGCTTTCAAAAGAACTAAACGCACCAGTAGTATCAACTGTTGCTGTAAAAAAACAAGGGCTTGATGAACTCAAACGTGAGATTTTAAAAACTATGTCTAGTAAGGATGATTATAGCGAAAATTGTGCGAGTTGTCAAAAATGTGACTCTTGCCCATTAAACGACAGTGGACGGAATATGTGGAATTCTGCCAAACAAATTGCCGCTCGTGTAATTAAGCGAGAGACTACTGCGCTCAGCAAACTCGACAAGTTAGGCGAGGCTATGCTTAAACCTTGGCCTGGTCTCCCAATTGCTGCTTTTGTATTAGCGTTGGTAGTAGGAATCGTGGCTTTTGGTGGTCGGGCGTTACGCTTCCCTCTAATCGCATTGACCGATAATGCGATTATTCCGTTTTTTAGGAATATAATCGAGAGGATTTTTATAGCGTTTTCTGACACAAATGCCCATCTTTGTTATAACTATTTGTATTATAATGACGGTTTTCGCACTGGGCTTAGAACACTCGGCGAATATAGCAGTTATGGTGACTGTACTATTGCCTGTACTTTACTAAATGTTTTAATAGGTGAATATGGTATTTTTGTAATAAGTTTTCAGTGGATTATTGCACTGATTTTACCTTACGTATTTGCTTTTTATGTCGCAATCACTTTTTTGGAAGACTCGGGGTATCTTCCGAGAATGAGTGTACTTTTTGATAACATAATGCGAAAACTCGGGGTACAAGGCGGAAGCCTTATTCACGTATTCTTAGCACTCGGATGTGCAATCCCTGCTTTGCTTGGAAGCAGGAGTGCGACTACTAAAAAAGAGCGGTTGATGGTTGCAACAATAATTTGTTTCGCTGTACCGTGTATCTCGCAAATCGGGGCGTTGATTGCTTTGTTGTCGGTGTTTTCGTGGTGGTTATTACCAGTAATGGTGATTTTTTCGCTACTTTTATTTATTTCGGTAGCTTTTGTAGCAGGGAGATTGATTAAAGGTAGGGTAGACCCTCTTATGCTTGAAATCCCCAATCTACTAATGCCCGAACCACGTGCGTATTTTAGGAAGTTGCTGATTAGAATGAAACATTTTCTAAAAGACGCTGAGTTCCCGATGATGTTAGCAATCCTTATTGCCGCTTTGTTGACTGGTACTGGGATTATTCAGCACATAGCCGAAAATGTAATAGTACAATCAGTAGTAAGTGGCTGGCTCGGAATGCCTGAAGAAGCAGTCATATCACTAATTTTAGGAGTAGTCCGCCGTGAAATGTCAGTAGCCCCTTTGCTGTTGTTAGACCTTAATAACCTGCAAGCATTAGTTGCAGGGGTAGTATCTCTTATGTACCTGCCTTGTTTGTCGGTATTTGGCGTGGTAGCTAAGGAGTTCAAGATTAGATTCGCAATCATAGTATTTGTAGGCACGATTACGCTCGCATTGTTTACTGGTGGTCTAATCAATCAAATTGCAAGATTGTTTATGGCTGTGTGAATGTTATGAATAGTCTAATTAAATTTACGCAGATGCTTGAAAACCTTGCCAACAAAACGAATTTTGTTTACGGGTTTACTTTGCGATATTATGACAGCATTGTTAGAAGTGAAATCAAGCTGGGTCAAATTAACAAGAGCGATAATGTACTCTGCATAGGTGGGGGAAACTGCCCATTCACGGCGATTTTATTTAATAGACTTACTGGTGCAAAAATCACCGTGATTGATAGTAACGCCGATTGTGTCAGAAACGCTACAGTGTTTGTGCAAAAACACGGATTTGGTGAGCAGATTCGTATACTTCACTTGGATGGTAAGGTTTTATCTGATACCGATTTGCAACAGTTCGCAATAATTCACATAGCGTTACAAGTCAGCCCGATGGAAGCGGTATTTATGCAGATTATGCGAAATGCAAAATCTGAAACTAAAGTTCTTGTCCGTAAATCTCATAAACGTCATAAATATCTCGGTAATTGTAGAGGGGAAGTTGTTTATAAAAGGCGAAATGTAAAAAAAACGGAATTGTATGTTGTTTAATGCGACGTATTAACAGATTGTAGAGTTTGCTGTTCGCAGCGACTCGTTGCGGGGAAACAGAAAGGTTCAATATCCAGATGGAAAGATTATTGAAAGAAAAAGGCGGAACGTTAAAAAAGCTACTCTTTGCGAGTTTGGCTTTATTACTACTGTTAGCACTATCACGACTCGACTTGCAAATGTTGTTAGAAAGTATTCGTAAAATTCCGTTATGGGTTTTTGGTGCTTTGGTGTTGCTACAAATTGTCTCACAATTGCTTGTGAATTTACAGTGGCACCGAATTGTCCGCCATGTAGGAATCAAGCTATCTTATGGTGAGATGTTTCACATAAACAGTCAAGGCAAAATTGTTGAAGGTATTACACCTGGAGTGAAAATCGGGGGTGAAGTAACACGTGCAATTCAAATAAGTCGCCGTGCGGGGTGTTCTACTGACGAAGCTACTGCGGTTGTAGTTATTCAAAAACTATTTAGTATGAGTGCATTTTTTTTCGTGAATCTGTTTGCAGTTGGTTATCTAATCGGAAATGCTCCAATTTTACAGGTGCGTTCGATACAAATTTTGGTGTATAGCGTTTTATGTCTACTTTTACTTAGTTTTATTGGTGTGTTGCTTTTTCCTAAGCAGTTTAAGCGTTTGTTCCAGAAAGTTAAGTTAAATAAAGCCCGAAAGCTTTTGCTTACTTTGTCTGAACAAGTCATACAGCTTCGTAAAAATAAAAGATTATGTATTATGCTGATTGTGCTTTCGTTTACGATTTGGTTGTTGTATCCAGCAAAAATCATTTTACTTATGGGGCAAATTAGCCCTGATTCGTCTTTCGTTTATACTTATGTAGGTTCAATTGCATTTGCGTCATACTTAGTGGCAATGCTCCCTATTTTCCCTGGTGGAATAGGCGGTTTTGAAGGTACAATGTCTGGGCTTTTGGTTGTGGCGGGCTATTCACCTGCGATTTCAGTAGCAGCAACCGCTGTATTCAGATTTATTACATTCTGGTTGGTGATGCTGTTCGGATTGGTATTCATAGGCTTTTGCCGTGCCAAGGAACAGTTTTGTGTTAATTTATCTGGCAAAACTGACTCACCGCAAAACGTAGCTTTAACTAATTCTGATTTTGGTGAAAAAACCAAAAATATCAAGGAAGAGGTGACAAATGAAGCGCATCCCGAATATAGTGACAACCATCAATATGTTGCTGGGGGTGAGCGTACTCCTGCTGTTAATCCAAGCGGAATTTGATAATAGAGAACTCATCGCAGTAGCACTAATTGTATTTGGAACTATACTTGATTTTTTGGATGGTTACTTAGCACGAAAACTAAACGCAGTCAGCGAAAATGGTAAACAACTTGACTCATTCGCAGATTTAATCACTTTCGGAATAGCACCAATTTGTTTGATTTTTTATAGTTCATTATGCGGGCATAGTATAGTTTCTTTAATTGCGATTACTGGTGGTTGTGCTATATACGTAATCGCAGGAGCATATAGATTAGCACGATTTAATTTGAGTGATGATACTGGATTCTACAAAGGTCTACCAATCACGATTGCTGGAGGGGTTTTGAGCTTATATTGCGTTGCACTATTCTATTTTGCACGCGAACAACATTCGTCTTTTTTCCTCATATTCACAATTGTAATTTTGATTTTGCTTTCTTTGTTAATGGTTTGTAAATTTAGAATTAAGAAATTGTAATTGCTGTTCAAAAAAAACATAAGCCCCATAAAAAACGAAAGGAATCATAAGTGTGTGTATGAAACCTGTACTCATTGATAGAAGCCTTGTGAATGTAGATTTCCTGAAAATTTCACGTAAGTTAGACGATAATGATTCCTTATCTAAATGCGAGATGGACGAAATGGAAATGTTAATAAAATCGGATGAGCTTACTGAGAAAAAAGCTCTCTTTGCGTATGTATGTGCCCTTATGGAAACTGGGGTTTCTTATATAGAGCTTGATTTTAGTACACTCATACGTCTTCCTAAACCGTCTGGTAGCGAAAAATATATTTACCGCATAAATGAACCTGAAGAATATGTTGTTGCGAACGCATTAAATTTTTCTTATGCTGTGCTTCCTTTGAAATACGCACGACTACGTTCACAACTTGAATTGCCAATAATTCTTGAAATAGATGTTGGTGATGCTACTGAAGCTATGACAGTATTTAATATTTTACAAATCATCTCAACTAATATAGATTTGACTGAATATGCTATGCTAAGACTGATAGGTGAATTTGATTCAGAAAGCGTTAGAGCTATTATCCATACGTATAGACGGCGTTCAATTATACCACTTGACATTTGCCCGAGAAATACGGTGCTTACTGCCCTCGATTCAGCGGTTACCGCTTATCGGTGTGATTGTGACGCAATCACAGTCAGTTT
The DNA here is from genome assembly GCA_009786985.1 of Oscillospiraceae bacterium. Lineage (GTDB taxonomy): Bacteria > Bacillota > Clostridia > Oscillospirales > Ruminococcaceae > Ruminiclostridium_E. The sequence continues at coordinate 19,442 of WRGW01000093.1, read as the reverse complement.
CGCTGAACCTGCTGGAGGTGGTGCAACTTTTGCCGCTTTAGAAGAGACGTTAATTACATTAGCGTCAATGTATAGAATTGTGGTTTCGCCTACTTATCTTGAGGGGATTTGCAAGGCGACTCTATTCTCGGCGATGTTTGCTAAAAGAAACCAAACTAATCTTACGCTTTTAATGAATAAATATATGCACAGCCCTCTAACAATTCTGCGTGCAGATAGTGACTCTAAAGACACGCCTGATTCACATAACGAAAACACTTCTTACGAATGCACTAAAGCCCGAATGCCAGAGGTCAAACCTGTGTATTCTAATAACACAAAAGTGGTTGAAGCACTTCAGCTTGATTATGATACTTCGCGTGAACTCATACGTGTGCTTAATTCATGTAATATGGAGCTTTATAACGAAAACTCAGATGATGTTTTAGACAAGTCTAGTAAAAAAGATGATAGAAATGGTGAAAAATAATGAAAAAATTAATCGGAAGTTTAGTGGTAATTGCTTTATTACTTACAGTAGGGTGCAGTTCTGAAAATAGTGAGCTTGTGAGTGTAAATTCAGATTCTACTGGAAATAGTGATAATGTCGGCGACATTGAAAGTAGTGAAAGTCATGGTAATTTGGAAAATTCAGACGAAATAATTTGTAATGTCTGCTCAGAAGAAACGTGTATCTGTGTAGAACACAACTGCGTTGATGACCCTTGCACCTGCACTGAAACCCAAACTCATGACCCATACTACTGGGCGTTAATTTTGGTGAATGCACGTAATCCATTACCCGAAGGCTATTCGCCAGATTTAGCATATATAGGAAGCCATAGCGGAACTGGTGACCGTCGATATTTAGATGCGAGAGCAGCTCCATACGCAATCGCCATGCTCGAAGCGGCAATGAATGACGGAATAATCTTAGACCCAGTGTCTTCTTACCGGGGGCTTGAAAGGCAGACAATTAACTTCAAATGGTTTTTCGAGAATGTTATGAGCGAACGAGGTTATACACCTCAAGAGGCTTTTGATTACACGGCATCATGGATAGCTCCCCCTGGTACGAGTGAGCATAATGCGGCAATAGCTATCGACTTTAATTTAATCGACGAAAGTTTTGACCAGACTAATGAATATCGTTGGCTCATCGAAAATGCACATAGATTTGGGTTTATTCTGCGTTATCCTAAAGATACCGAACACATCACTGGTATTAAATATGAACCGTGGCATTTCAGATTTGTAGGAATCGAAAACGCCGAGCGGATTCGTGATACTGGGCTTACACTTGAAGAATATCTCAATCATTGTATGGAAGATGACACGGTGGTAGAGGCTTTTCGTAATCAGGTTATTGGGTGAGATAAATAACAATTTTTGACTAATGTTCGGTAACACCGCAGGGCAAACCCTGCACCCCTCTCGCTTTGCGTGCGAGAACCGACGCAGAGCGTCGGGGTATTACATCCGAACTTACAATAAAAAAGGGGGGTTTTGCGATGAGGGCAGATTTACATTGTCATACCACACTTTCCGATGGTTCGCTTGGAATCGGTGAGTTGATTTCACAAGCTAAACGCAACAAGCTCGACTGGATTGCGATTACTGACCATGATACGCTTTCGTCGTCATCGAGGGCACAAGTCCTTGGAAAACGCCATGGAGTGAATGTTTTACCTGCAGTAGAAATATCAACATACGATGGTGTTCGCCGTAACAAAGTTCATCTACTTTGTTATAATCCGAAAAACCCTGATAGGCTTGAAGGGCTTTGCTTCAGGACATTAGAGGCACGCAAAAACAGAGGGCTTGCATTAGCGAATAAAGTAATCAAAATTTATCCAACAATCACCCTTGAAAATATTGCAAAATATGCTTCTGGGAGCAAGGCGATTTACAAATGCCACATAATGCACGCCCTTATGGATTACGGTTATACAACCGAACTCTACGGTGAAGTGTATCATGAGCTTTTTAGTGCCGACCGTGGGTTGTGTAAAGAGATTGTAAAAAATGAAATCGACGAATACCCTGAAGTTAAGTTTGTGTCACGTTTAATCCATTCAGCTGGTGGGATTGCGGTGTTAGCACATCCAACTGTGTATGGGAATTTAGAATTACTCGAAGAATTGGCAAGCAACGGATTGATTGATGGAGTAGAAGTTTGGCATCGTTCGATTGTTAAGAGAGATGACAGCGAAAAACTAAAAGAACATATGCTCGAAATCGCAAAAAAGTATGATTTAATCACCACAGGCGGCTCTGATTTTCATGGATTTTATAATCATTACGCAACTTCTCCTGGTGATTTTATTACCCCACCTGAATCGCTTGAGCGTATACTCCAGTTTAAAAAGAGCAAAATAGTTTAATAACGGCTATCTGTGGCGGTTGCCTCGAAGCGGCGAACCACAGAGCCATTTCGTTGCGGAGCAATATTTTAGAGGAGGTTTAACAGATGAAACATGAATATCAACCAAAAGGCGTATGCGCCCAAAATTTTGAGTTCGCTTTAGGGGGCGATAACGGTGATGTGATTACTGATGTAAAAATTCACGGTGGCTGCCAAGGGTTCGGAGTTGGAACTGCGAAACTGCTTGTAGGAATGAAAGTTGACGATGTAATCGAACGCCTTGAAGGAATTCGCTGCGGAGGGAAACCGTCATCATGCCCTGCACAATTCGCAGAAGCACTAAAAGCTACGATTTGAATCGCCAAAAATTTAATTTTTTAAAAAGTATTGACAATAAAAATTTTATATGGTATAATTCATTCATTAACCATTGAAATGTGATTTTTGTAAGCTTGTAGTGTAAAACAAAGGTATAAACAATTGAAAAAGAATTACAGTAAATTATCCTATAAAAAGTTACGACAAAAGGCTTTAAATGGCAAACTCAAACATGAATATATGAACAGACAGCTCTATGAGGCTTTGATTCATGGAGAATCAGAGCTTTCATGTCCAAGTGCTACTATTTGTGAATTTTGCACCGCAGGGTTGAAGAGGTTTGATGAGTATAAAGAGCTTGACGATTTTCAGATTTACGCAAGTTTCATGTTGGATTACTGGGAAAAGCCTAATGCTGAAGAAAACACTGGAAATTTGGCGGAGCAGTTGTTTGAAGATGTAAAGCAGGTTCAGATAGAAAATATTGAACGTGATGTGTTGAGTGAATTTTATGGGGTGCGTTACAAGAAAAGAAGAAAATTCAAGCGTGCTACTGTTGCGATGATTGCAGTGCTATCCTCGTTTGTGCTGATTACAGCGGTTTCAGCAACTTTGAGGTATAGTTTTATTGATTTATTAAGAAATGTTATTAGTAGCCCTGACCAAACAATTTTTCGTGATGATGGATTTACGATTTTCAGCGAGGGCGGGCGATTTTATGGTTCGTGGGCGGAATTGTTAGAAGCAGAGAATTTGTCGATTCTGTACCCACGGGAATTACCTCAAGGTTATGAATTTACCGAATTTCAGGTAAGCGTTCTTGGTGAAAGCAGTGAAATATGGGCGGGTGCAACCGAGCCTTTTATCGGCTTTACTGTGCGGATTGGTTCATATAATACGGTTGAGCGTTACGATTATGAAATCAATGATATAAAGTTCTACGTTGTTGAATTAGGTGAAGGTTTATATCAAGCAGGTTGGAACTATAACGATGATTATTATACCATGATAATTGGTAATAGAGATTTATTGTTTGATATAATTAAAAATTTAAGGAAGTACTAAATATGTTGAAAAGAAAATTTCTAAAAGCGACTGCAACCATCATGGTGGTTTGTACTCTCGTTTTGGTAAATGCGGGGTTTGTTTTAGGAGAGGTTGAATCTGCTCTAATCCGAAGTGAAATCAGAATAAATGGGGTTGACTGCGAAATTACACAACAGTTGATTATCAATGCAAACAATGGCGAACTCACTGCAACACCGCACAGCATTCTTTGTATTTTCGGTCATAGTGTTTCTACTGGTATTGCGCGGGACGTTCAATGTCGTGTGTGGGCAACAGCTCCGCGGTGTCTTGAAAGAGTTTTTTATGTGTACTTCTGTACTCACAGTGATTGCGATTGGCTTACTTACACTTTGCGTTCTGAGGCAAGAATTTCATGTTGCCAATAATAAATAATGGCAATGCAAGGAGAAAAACGCTCTATGGAAAAACAGTCTTGGAGTGGTCACGGTTTAGATGGTGAGTATATCCGAAATCGTATTACTGAATTACGTAAAAAAAAGAAAATATCAGAATATCGTATGAGTTCGCAATTGGGTCGTAGCAAAAGCTATATTCAGAACATCATAAGTGGTAAAGCACTTCCGTCTTTTTCTGAATTTTTTGCAATTTGCGATTATCTTGGTGTTTCGCCGAAAGATTTTTTCGATACTGAAGCTAAAAATCCGATAATCGTAAATGAGGCGATTGAAAAAATCCGCAACTTGGATGAAAATGATATAAAACTTATGTTAGCGGTTTTAGAAAGACTTAAAAACATATAAGCAAATCAAACTTAGATACTTAAAGCGACTATTCTATAGTCGCTTTTTGTGTTTACAAAATTCGACACGTTTCGATTTCAATGTGTCGTTTTTGTTTTTTAGAAAGATAGCTTGATTATTCTGATTTTTATTGAAAGTTTTGGGTGTAATACCCCCCCGACGCTTTGCGTGGGTTCTTACGTGCGAAGCGAGAGGGCAGGGGCGACTCTGTCAAGCAGGCAAAGCTTGCTCTTCGCTTTGCCCTGCGGTGTTTCCGAACATTGTTTTCCGCAATAGTTCATACATCTTTTTCAGCGTATTTGAGTTTTGTGGTAGCTATTTTCAAATCAAGTTTTTGCACCATATTTGATATTGCAAGTTTTTGTTGTGCTTTTATATAAGCCTCCATATACAAAATGTCAAGCTCACCCTCTGAAGTAACCGGAAGACGAACAATTGTGTTTTTCAAACCTACTTTAGTTGCTTTCGCATTGTACGAGAAACGCTTTGAAATCACCTTTTTAATTGACGTTATTATATATAGTGCGTTCAATTTATTCAAAAATTCGGCTTGCAAAACACTTGTAGCTCCATGACCATCTTTAAGATAGAAAGGTGTTTCTAAATATACTGTATTTTGATTATTGGAGTGTATTAGTATTGTAGGCTTCCCATCTGCATTGTTCAACACCTCATTTTTCAGTTCACAGTATGTTATAATTCCTTTGTTGAGCGTAGCCTGTCCATAAAAAGGGTACGATTTTTCTTCAGAAACCTTTAGTTTGTTTAAGAGCAGGGGGTCAATTTCTTTTTGTTTTTGCCAGCCGAAAACATCTGACAAGCGAAACTCTTCCCATTTAGGCACAAAGGATAAGGCTTCCTTATCTTCTTTGTTTAGTTCATAATTGATGAGGTCAGTTGCAATCAAATGTTTTTCTAACTTTATAATGTGTCTTCTTTCTATTTGTGATATATATGATTCCATATACTTAAAATCAATCTCACCTTTGTCATTAACAGGTAGCTCGATTTGAAATTCGACGGCTATTTTTCTATTAAATTTTGTACCATAGTTAAATTTACCATCAGTTATTTTACGAAATGTTGTTACAAAATATAGCAAAGAATTTTTTGACCATTTGGTGGGTTCGATTGGATAGACACCTTGAACATGAGAATAACCAATAAAATCATTTGGTTGATAAAATATACTCTCTGAGGTTGTGGTATCACTAAAAGTTATTATTCCGCCTTTTTCAGTCGCTTTTAAATCAACTAAACCACCGACACCATTATTGCGACTTGAATTAACAATAACGGGTGTTTTACCCGAAGTTGCAAATAGTTCAGGGTTGGTTAGACCGTAATTTTTGGTTGGACGAATGTCGAATAAATTACCAACCTTAAATTTCCCCCAACGCACGTATTTCTTCAATACTTGATTATTGTGTGTTGGGGGTGTTATTTTTTTAAGCGGTCGTTTGCCTCGCTTTCGTTAAATTCATTTTTAATTAGTTGGGTCACTTCCCATGCAAGATAATCAGATACAACTTTTTTGAAATCAGATTCTGTTGGTTGCGTATCTATTTCTTGATGTTTTTCAAAATTCCAATCATCACCTTTACCAGTAATCAATGATTCAACATAAATTTTCGACAAATCCCATAAATCTGTGTGAAAATCAGGATTTTTGCTAGCGTTAAAACCCATACTAAAGATTATCGGAATATCTGAATAACGCTCTATAGGGCTATCTAATTCGTTAATTCCTCTTTTGGCACGTTTATAGCCGTCTTGTCGAAAATCTATAAATTTGACAATGTCTGTTTTGAAATTGTGAGGTGTGCCTGCTTCAATAATATAAATGCTCGTTTGAACCCCTGCATAAGGCACGAATAAATCTACAGGCATTTTTATACTCGCCAAAAGACGATTGTTACGCAAAATTTCTTGGTTGCTCTTAACGGCTACTCCGCTTCCGGCAGAATCTTGTATAATTATTGCAGCTTTACCACCTTTTTTCATATGCTTTAAACCAAATACTAAAAATGGCATTCCGTTTTCAGTGTAGGAAAATGGAGGGTTCAATAGCAAAGCTGTGGCATTGAAATTTTCGTAAAGTTCTTTTGGTTGGTCAAATGACGAACCTTTTTCAATCTTAGCACTACCATCACCACGCATTATCATGTTAGTGGCAGCTAATGTATACATTTGAGAATCACGTTCAATCCCCATGAGTTGTGCATTCTTAATTTTCTCGATTTTTTCATTTGCACGAGTAGTACCTTTACCATATTCTTCATTGGTTTGTTCAATCATTATTTCCATGCAAGAAATCAAGAAACCTGCCGAACCCGTCGCAACATCAAGCACTCGGGAATCTTTGTTGATTCCGAGTATTTGAGCCATAAGTTTTGTTACATAAGGAGGGGTTAAAACGATGCCTATTTCTTTGCCATCACCTAATGCGTATTTCAAGAAGATTGAATACATCTCGCCTATAATATCAAGATGTCCCGCTGTTCCAGTTATTTTGGTAAAGACGTTATCATATACATACTGAAACATTTGACGAGTTATAGAAGCGTTGCCTTTAATTTCTTTTGAAACAAGCGGTGAAAGTTCTGTTGGCTTATCTCTATCTACATCAATCGATATTTTGTCAAAAGACGAAAGCATTAGTCGTTTCTTGTTGTCGGGTACAGCTTTGTTTGTCAAGTATTCGTCAATTTGCGTTAGAACTTTCACTCCATCACGATTATTTTCGGTTTGTATTCCTTTGAGTTTTTGTGGTGAAAGACCTTCCAATATTATTTCGCCATCAGTGTTGATTATATCTTGCATAGAAAGCAACATACCAGAAACATATATTACACGCTCTGCTACACCAATTGAATGGTCGTTCATAAGTTTATTTAGATTGTTGGCGTGTATGTGTAACTCTTTTTGTGATTTTATTAGGATACTATGTTTTTCTTCTTCGGTTAGCGTGGCATCAGTGATAAAAGTTTTGAATGTACTCTTGTTTTCGAGAAAATCAAGGGTTGTATATTTAGACATTAGTTTCGGTTCGCCCTCGAATCCAAAAACATAATAAACAACAATGCTTAAATCTTTATCTGTATCGCCCGCTATACCGATTGCTATAACGCTGTCATATTTACCTGAATGAATCATATGACGAGCATAAGAAACAGCTCCGTTCACGGCGAAGTTTTGAACGTCTCTATCGTTTCGGCTTATGCCATCTTTGGTTGATTTCAATAACTTTTTTAGACCCACTTTGTTCTCTATGATTATAGGTGTGTCATATTTTTCAACAGTAAAATCAGGTATTCCTACACCTGTTTTATTTTCTGTTTTAGACGACCCTTCGAGTGAGGCTTTCATATAATTGCTCATATTGCGTTGGTCATTAAAATCTTTTTTTAGTGTAAGCCCTAGGTTTTCTAACTTGTTTTCTATATAGCGGTCTACATCGCATTCATCTTGAAAATCAATCATATCCATACGCTCCTTAAGGAATAGATTTTACACAACAACTCTTTAAGCTGTAACAATATCACTTTCCGCCTGTAACCCAAGTTTTACAACCGCATTTTCACGCATCTTATATTTCTGAACTTTTCCAGCAGCATTCATAGGGAAAGATTCCACAAAATCGACATAACTCGGAGTTTTGTGTTTTGCCATGCTTGCTTTCACGAAATCTTTTAATTCCTCTTCGGTAGCGGTTTCGCCGTCTTTTAGAATCACACAAGCCATGATTTCTTCACCATACATTTTTGAAGGCACACCAATCACTTGCACATCTTTGATTTTTGGATGTTTGTACATAAAATCTTCGATTTCTTTTGGATAAATATTTTCACCACCTCGAATAATTGTGTCACCAATCCGCCCAGTGATTTTGTAGTTTCCATCTGGTTGACGAATTGCTACATCTCCAGTATGAAGCCAACCGTTAGCATCGATTGCTGCCGCAGTCGCTTCCGGCATTTTGTAGTAGCCTTTCATGATATTATAACCTCTAGCGCAAAGCTCCCCAGGGGTATTGTCTGGGAGTTCTTTGTAATTTGGAGCACTTTCAGGGTCAACTAATTTGACTTCTACACCAGGTAGCGGGCTTCCAACCGTTGAAACTCTAGTCGTTACGCTATCTGCGGTTGTACTCATTGTTATACCAGGGGAAGCCTCGGTTTGACCATAAGTGATACATATTTCGCTCATATTCATCTTTGCCAGAACATCTTCCATTACCTTGACTGGGCAGGGAGAACCTGCCATAATGCCAGTTCTAACGTGAGAAAAATCAGTTTTAGCGAAATCCTTATGTTCAAGCATTGCGATAAACATAGTTGGAACACCGTGGAACGCTGTAATTTTTTCTTTGTTAATACAATCTAGTCCTTTAGCTGGTGAGAATGCGGTAATCGGACACATGGTAGCTCCATGAGTCATGCAAGCGGTCATAGCAAGCACCATTCCGAAACAATGAAACATTGGAACTTGAATCATAAGTTTATCAACGGTTGACAAATCCATGCAATCGCCAATAACTTTTCCGTTATTGACAACATTGTAGTGAGTGAGCATAACGCCTTTCGGGAAACCAGTTGTGCCAGAAGTGTACTGCATATTGCAAATATCATGTTTATCGATTGTTTGGCGACGAACTTCAACTTCGCTGTAAGGAATTTCGCTTGAACGTGCGAACGCTTCCTCCCACGTGTAACACCCCGGTAGTTCAAATCCGATTGTTACAATATTGCGGAGTTTCGGCAATCGCTCCGAATTTAACTCGCCTTTTTTACATTCAGCTAATTCAGGGCAGATTTCTTTAATAATTTCAGCGTAATTTGAATCTTTGAAACCATCAATCATAACAAGTGTGTGTGTGTCAGATTGTTTTAGCAGATACTCAGCTTCATGGATTTTATAAGCAGTATTAACAGTAACCAAAACTGCTCCGATTTTGACGGTTGCCCAGAAAGTGATAAACCACTCTGGGACGTTTGTGGCCCAAATTGAAACGTGGTCACCTTTACCAACCCCCATTGCAATTAGAGCGGTGGCGAATTTATCCACATCGTTTTTGAACTGGTTGTAAGTCCTAGTGTAATCAAGTTCGGTATATCTGAACGCATACTGGTCTGGAAATTCTTCGCACACACGGTCTAAAACTTGACAGAATGTCTCATCGATTAGTACGTTTTTTTTCCAAATAAAATCACCAGTGTTTGCATTGTTACGGAAAAGTCGGCTCATGTTTTTATAATTCCTTTCTGATGTATTGCCTTAGGCGTAGTAGAGTAGTATTGCTCAAAATCTGTTTAATATTTGAAACTGTTCACTATATTTTTAAGCTGTTCATCATCAGCGAAATCTATACATAAAGATTTTTTCTTGCCACTGTCAGTAATTCGGACTTGTACGCCAAGCATCTGTCCTAAAGCGAGTTCAGTTTCCTTATGATAAGTATTGACTGGTTTTGTTGATTTAGTATCAGCCTTGTCATTAGAATCTTCATAAGATTTGGCTCTTTCGATCTTTGAAAGTCGCTCAAGCTCGCGAACGCTGAGTTCTCCACTTGCAGATTGTTCGGCGAGTTCTGTTATACGTTTTGGATTGGTGAACGACATAAGTGCCTTACAATGCCCTTTTGATAAAGCGTTCTGGCGGACTAATTCAATCACTTTTGGGGGCAATTTCAGAAGCCTAAGCGAGTTAGTCACAGAAGAACGTGCTTTGCCTACAACCTCTGCGAGCTGTTCTTGTGTCATATTGTAATTGTCGATTAGTTCTTTGTAACCCAACGCTTCTTCAAAAGGGTTTAAATTCTCACGTTGCAGATTTTCGATTAAAGCGATTTGCATCGTCTGCGAATCGGTGAGTTCCATAATCCTGACTGGGACTTCTTCGAGCCCTGCTAATCTTGCTGCACGCCAACGACGTTCTCCTGCAACAATCTGATATACTGGAATATCGTCACCTATTTCGCGAACGGTAATCGGTTGAACTATTCCGTGTTGGCGGATTGAGTTTGCAAGCTCTTCTAATTTTTCGGGGTTGAAATCTTTTCGAGGCTGGTCACGATTAGGTTCGACTTCGCCGATTTTTAGTGTTTGCAATCCTCCATTTGAATTCGAATCACTACTACTGAATATGCTTACATCATCATCAAAAATGCTATCAAACGCACCGCCTAATGCCTTTTTTTTCATAAGACTACTCCAACTTTACTCTTTTAGAACCGCCATAAACGCATCTGGCGGAACTTCTACGCTACCGAATTTGCGCATTCTTTTCTTACCTTCTTTTTGCTTTTCGAGTAGCTTCTTTTTCCTTGTAATATCACCGCCGTAACATTTTGCCAACACATCTTTCCTGACGGCTTTTACTGTTTCGCGAGCAATGATTTTTCCGCCTATTGCTGCTTGAACTGGTATTTCAAACATCTGGCGTGGAATATGCTCTTTGAGCTTTTCGGCGATTTTTCGCCCACGACCATACGCACTATCCGTATGAACTATAAACGATAGTGCGTCAACCACCTCGCCATTAAGCATAATGTCGAGTTTTACCAACTTAGATGGTGCGAACCCGATAATCTCATAATCGTAACTCGCATAGCCTTTAGTGCGGGATTTGAGAGAATCAAAAAAGTCATACACAATTTCATTTAGCGGCAATTCGTAATGAACTTCAACCCGCTGTGAATCAAGGTATTTGGTATCCTTATACACTCCACGACGGTCTTGACAAAGCTCCATAATCACGCCCACATAATCTACTGGACTGAATACGTTTACACGCACCATAGGCTCATAAGACACTTCGATTACAGAGGGGTCGGGGTAGTTAGTGGGGTTATCTATCATAAGCTCGGTTCCATCTGTTTTTACGATTTTGTAAACAACGCTTGGGGCGGTGGTGATTAGGTCGAGGTTATATTCACGTTCGATTCGCTCTTGAATAATTTCCATATGGAGTAATCCTAAGAAGCCACATCTAAACCCGAACCCTAATGCAATTGAGGTTTCGGGTTCAAACGTTAGCGACGCATCGTTTAGCTGAAGCTTGTCCAAAGCGTCACGCAAATCGGTGTATTTTGAACCGTCTGCCGGGTAAATTCCCGAGAATACCATCGGTTGAACGCTTCGATATCCTGGAAGTGGTTCAGCGGCAGGTTTTTCGGATGTTGTAATCGTATCACCGACCTTTACATCTTGAATAGCTTTAATTGACGCTGCGATAAACCCTACTTCTCCAGCTGAAAGCGTTTTAGCATTCACAAGCTCAGTTGCACCCATATATCCGAGTTCTGTGACAACAAATTCTGCACCGTTAGCAAACATCTTGATTTTATTGCCAACGTTTATCGAACCTTCTTTGACACGAACGTAAACGATTACGCCTTTATACGTATCATAAAAGCTATCGAAAATGAGCGCTCTTAGAGGTACATCGGTGTTAGAATCGGGTGGTGGGATTTTTGCTACAATCTGTTCCATAACGTCTTCTATATTGATGCCGTTTTTGGCTGAAATCAGCGGAGTGTCATCCGCTGGGAGACCGAGCACACTCTCGATTTCTTCTTTACACATATCAGGGTCAGCAGAAGTCAAGTCAATTTTATTGATTACTGGAACAATCTCTAAATCTTGTTCAAATGCGAGGTAGGTGTTGGCTAAAGTTTGGGCCTCGATTCCTTGAGTAGCATCGACTATAAGCAAAGCCCCTTCGCACGCATTCAAAGAACGGCTAACTTCGTAAGTGAAATCAACGTGCCCTGGGGTATCGATTAGGTTAAATATATAATCTTCACCGTCTTTAGCACGATAGTTTAGTCTGACCGCACGTGCTTTGATGGTAATGCCACGTTCTCTCTCAATATCCATATCATCAAGGAGTTGTGCCTCCATATCCCTCAAAGCAACCGTACTCGTTTTTTCGAGAATACGGTCAGCAAGGGTGGATTTTCCGTGGTCAATATGTGCGATAATACAAAAATTTCGCAAATTTTTCATGCGTTATACTCCCTTTGAATCTTTTTCGTCGTTTTCTTTATTTGAAAGTTCGGGTGTAATACCCCGACGCTCTGCGTCGGTTCTCACGTGCTTTGCTCGAGAGGGGTGCAGGGGCAACACGGTCAAGCAGGCAAGACTTCAAGTTGCAGTGTCGTTTTGCAAAAAGCCTGTTCTTCGAGAACTTTGCCCTGCGGTGTCACCGAACATTTTTAATCGGTTCAACATGAATAGTCGCCACCATTGAGAACTTTTTTTCTACCATTTCTTCAAGAATGTCTGCCATATCATGGCTTTCGTTGATTGTCATGTTTCCATCAAGGCTTATATGAAAAGTTAGTTCTTTATGTGTGACATAGTTATGCAGATGTACATGATGTATGTCTATACATTTGCCGAAAAGTTCTATGGCTTCTGATTTTAGTTCGGTGATAAATTCTTCGGTTGGTGCTTCACCGAGAAATTTTTCTATAACCTCTTTCATTATATGGAAAGCGGCGTAGAAAATCGCAATGGCACATAGTATACCGAGTACGCCGTCCATCCACCATAATCCGTCAACAAATTGTTTTACAATAACGCCGATTAAAATCACTACAGAGGATAATGAATCAGTGCGAGAATGCCAACCATCAGCTATCAAGACTGGGTTTTTGAATTTCTTGCCGTAATAGAAACCAAGCTGTGCCAATCCCTCTTTTACGATAATCGAAACTGCTGCGATTGTGATTGCGAGTCTTCCGAGAATTGCTTCGTATTCATCTGGATTTCTAAGTCGCCCGATTGAACTCACCAAAAATTCATACCCAATGAAAGCCAGTAACACTGCTATAAAAATTGAGGCAATAAGTTCCCATCTACCGTGTCCGAAAGGGTGTTCTTTGTCTGATTTTTTGGAGGCTAATTTTGCGGCGATTACTACAAAAATAGATGACGCTGAATCAGACATAGTGTGCCACGCATCTGCCATCAATGCAATTGAACCTGTAACTATTCCCGCCCAGAGCTTTAAGAGGAATAGCACAGCATTTGCGACAACTGAAAGAACCCCTAACAATACTTGCGCGCTTTCTCTGTTGAGTTTGTTCATGTCGTGTTCCTCCCCGTGTAATCTATAGATTCTAAGTCTTGTCGTATTTCTCTATTAAACGTAGAAGAACATCTAAAAGTTCTGGCGATTGTTGGATTACTGTGGTTCCATCATTTTCTTTTGCTGCCATTTCGAGAATTTTAGCAGTTTCGGCATATTCGTATTCGCCGATGTTTTGCAAAGCACTCTTCACTCCATGAACAGAGGTATCGTATTTGGTGAAAAGTTCTTTTGTGATTGTAGGTTTCGCTAAAATTTCCTCAATCGTGTTTACTGCTTTTTTAGCATCTTTTATGAATAAACGGATGAGGTTTTCGTCTATTGTTTCGGTTTTCGGTAATTTAGATGATTTAGGTGAAATTACATTCATATCGTCTGTTGCAACGATTTCGTCTTTGAATGAAGGGTTTTCTTCTTCATACTTGAGTTTTTTCGCATCGTCAAGGATAAATCTTGTTAGGATTGCGTTTAATGCACTAAGCTCAATTGGTTTAGTGATAAATCCATCGAACCCATTTTCTAAGAACATTTTTTCCTGTTCTGGTAAAGCGTTAGCGGTTAATGCGACGATTGTGCCTTTGTATCCGAGTTCTCGTATAAAAGCAGTCGCTTTGATACCGTCAAGTTCTGGCATCATATGATCCATAAAAATTACATCATACTTTTCGCCACGAACAATTTTCTGAACCGCTTCACTACCGCTGAGTGCGGTATCGCTTTTTAGCTTAAAGAAGTCCATGAACCCCTTTGCGATATATAGATTGGTTTCAACGTCATCAACAATCAATACTTTACCATATGGCATTGATTCAAACACGGCACGTTCTTTCTTTTTATTTGCAGTAAAGTCCATATGCGAACGATTAATTTTTTGTGCATTTTCTTTGCCAATGATTGTGTCGCCAATCATTTTTTGTGGAATGATTGCAGCGAATCGGCTACCTTTGTCAACGGCACTTGTTACTTTGATTTTACCGTCCATAAGGTTGATTAGCTTACGGGTGATTGCAAGTCCGAGCCCGGTACCTTCAATTATTTCCTTGAAGTTTTCTTCAAAACGAACGTATTCACTGAAAAGCTGGTTGACTTGTTCTTCGTTCATTCCGCAACCAGTGTCTGATACACTCATCAAAAGATTACCGTTGTTGTAATTTACTGTCAGCATTACCTTACCAACATCGGTATACTTAAACGCATTCGATAGAAGATTATTTAAAATTTGTTTGATTCTCGTAACATCACCAATTAGCATTTCAGGTGTGTTTGCGTCTACACTCAAACTAAACTTGATTGGTTTATCTTTGATTCGTGTGGCGTTAAGTTGAACGCTTTCACAAATCATACGTGCGACATCATATTCACACTCACGGATTTCGAGTTTGCCAGCTTCAATCTTAGAAAAGTCAAGTATATCATTGATAATTCCGAGTAGAAGCCCCCCAGAGTTGGAAATAACTTCTAAATTATCGCTAATCGCAGGTGAAAGGTCTTCGTAACTAGAAATGATTTCAGTCGTTCCTAAAATCGCATTCATAGGTGTGCGGATTTCATGGCTCATGTTAGAAAGAAACTTGGTTTTTGCACTATTTGCTCTTTGCTCATGCACGACAGCATTTTCTAACTTTATAATCATTGTGCGAATAAAACGCATAATCAATATAGATATAGTCAGCGTTAAAATGACTGTTGTAATCGTTACCGCAATTGTAATCTGTGTCATCCTCATTTCAATATCGTGGATGCCAGTTAGGTTGTGACCTATAAAAATCGCCCCCATAGATTCACCATCTAATCCTACAAGTGGGGTGTAGTACACAAGGAAAGTTTCGCTGGGGCGAGGCGGAATATCTGAGGTTGTTTCGTGGAAAATTTCGCCACGTTCTAAAACAGCTTCAGCAATATCAGGACGCATATGCGTTCCGATTGAGCGTTCTTCGCTTCCATCGTTTCTGATAATTGTAGTCATTACAGCTTCGGTTTGGCGGAATACTGTAACTTCGGTTCCAGTTACGTAGCTAAGTTCGTCGATGAACTGCTCGCTCCCAAAATTATATCCTACTGAGACTACTCCTACTAATTCGCCGTTGTCAGCGATTACTGGAACGGTTGACATAATGCCCATAGTAGTTTCACCAGTAAACTCGATTCCAGTTTTAGGGGTTTGTGTTTCTAAGGCGTGCGAAACGCTGATTCTGTGAGAGATATTGTCACCCGATTCTGCACGGTGAACACGCCCGATTACATAACCCTCAGCATCGGCAATTGTGACAAAATCGTATCTTGAACGCAGGTCAATTTCAGCGAAAATATTGTTTACTATCTCTAATAATTGTAGACGTTCGATATTTTCGCGTTGCAACTCGTTTCTAATAAGTGTGTTTTGTGCAAGAACAGTCGCAGTGCTGTGAGAAGTGCATTTTTTCTGTTCAATCATTGAGTCGATAATCCGCATAGAGTTTGCCATATCACCTCTTGACAAGTTATCGGAAATACTCTCCATACTGAATATTGTTACACCTAAAATTGCTGCTGATGCCAACAAAAAATTCACCGTCATAGCGAAAAATAAAATTTTGCTCATTCTTCGCATATGTAGGCGTTTATTGCACTCTTTATTTAGCTGTTCAGCTTGTTTTTTTATTCTGTCATTCGCCGTTTCAATAACATTGTCAGTTTCAATCGTTACAGACTGGTTGGATTTATTTTTTTCTACATCAGGCATTCTAACCACATCCCTATTATATTGCTCCGCAACAAAAGTCTTATAAAATCAGGCGAAGCCTGATTTTGACTTTTGGTGCTCAAATTGGCTCTGTGGCTCACTTCTTTGAGGCAACCCGCCACAGGTAACCGTTATTAAATTACAACACACCTTACCATCATAACATTTTTATTGGCGTTTGTCAAGAGTTTTGTGAAAAATGATGCTTTGATAATTCTTTGACAACTTCTCCAGCTATTATTAGTCCAGCGACTGCTGGTACAAAAGCATTACTACCTGGGATTTGTCGCCTATGAGTGCATTTTCGCACTGTATCTGGAGGGCAGATGCAATTTGATTGACAGCTATTTTTCATGTCTTCTAGCGGAGGTAGTGGCACTTCTTTTGAATACACTACTTTGGATTTTTGCACACCCCTCTTACGGAGTTCACGTCGCATTACTCGGGCGAGTGGACACACTGAGGTTTGATATATATCCGCTACTAAAAACATTGAAGCATCGATTTTGTTTCCAGCTCCCATTGACGCTATGAACGCCGTGTCACACTCATTACATCTGACAGCGAGTTCGATTTTACCGCTTACCGTGTCAATTGCGTCGATAACATAGTCATATTGTGATAAATCGATTTCTGATGCGTTTTCAGGTAAATAGAACATCTTAAAGGTTTTCACTGATGCTTTTGGGTTGATTTCGAGTATACGCTCTTTTGCAACATCTACTTTATATTGTCCAACTGTTTTTCGTGTTGCGTGTAACTGGCGATTTAAATTGGTTAGGCAAATTTTGTCATCATCGAATAAATCGAAACCGCCTATTCCGCTTCGTGCTAATGCTTCAGTGGTGTATCCGCCTACTCCACCTATGCCAAAAATTGCTACTCTTGAAGCGTATAATCTCTGCATAGCTTCCTCACCGAAAATTAGCTGTGTTCTTGAAAATTGGTTTAGCATATAAAATTTCACCTTCCAAACAAAAATCCACCGAAAATCAAATCCATAATCAGTATAGCAATCGGCATATGGAGGAGATAAATCCAAATAGTATGTCTGCCGACGGTTGCTAAAATTCTTATGCGTGTGGTGTAGAAAAAGTTAGGGCAGTTACCATTTTTGACATATACCCCAAAGTACGCCCCTGCCATAAACAGGAAAAACCATGGTAAAAGTGGAAAATAGTCACCTGAAGCGAATCTTTCGCTCCTAAATCCTAAAGGAAAGAGAAGCCTTGCGTTATAGAGTATTCGTGGCAATTCGAGTACTGCACCACCAATCCCGATTGTGCCTTCGCGAACATTTGTTGTGACGGAGAACATAAATATGCTAATAATCAATCCTACGAGTGATGGTACTGCATCGAATAGTTTTTGCCCTAATCCGAAAAGTAGCATTGAGATGCCGAGTAAATGCAAAATTCCGAACATAATTACGAGGTTTGGGTTAGCTACTATTGCAGTTATATACGTGACCAACATTCCGAGAAAAAAGCATCCAGCCCCTCGTTTTAAGTTATTGCTTGAATATCGACAAACAATCCCTGAAATGAAAATAAAAGTCCCTGCGAATATTGCCCAGATTATATCAAACCATGATTGTGCAGTTAATTCTGTTAGCCAGTTGTGTATGCCATAAATTTCTCTAAGTGTGAACATTATGTGATAAGCTACCATACAAAGTATTGCGAACCCCCGCACCTCGTCTAAAAGCCCTGCACGTTCTGAATTGTAATTTTTCAAGAGTGGTATTGCCCCCTATTCCTCATTGATATCTGGTAAAGCTATGATTTCTTGTCCAGCTATTCCTTGTAAATCACCGCTCATTCCGTATAGGCTTGTGGTTACTTTTTCGATAATCTTTTCTTGAGCTGCCCAGCGTTTTTGAGTCTGCTTTTTTTCGAGGGTAAGCTGGGTTGCCATATCATTATACGATTCAATAATATGTCTGACACGGCTATTAAATTCTCCACCAGTTAGATAGTTATAAATCATTTCGACTTTTATGTCTTTACCTTCGGCGTTGCGATTTGCAAGTGCAACTTTTGAACAAACTTCTCTTAAAAAAGTGGCGAGCATGATTGCGTAACGAGGTTTTACTAACCATATGTTTTCGGAAAGTTGCTTGAAATCTTCACTATCGTCGCTTGGTGACGAGAATACAATCACACCTATTTGTGCTTTTTCAGAAGATAGCGTGTCCTTAAGTTTAGTCAGCCAGCTTTGTTGATACGTCTTTGCATTCTTACACTCCCACAAAATGAGCCCGCAATCTTGGTGAGTACGTTCGTTTACGATTTGTCGGATATCTGCACCACGTTCGCCTTTTTTGACTTCAGTGATTTCATCAAAAGGGAAGGCTGAACGCAAATTATTTTCGATGTCGATTTCAAGAATTTCACCCTGTAATTGTTGTGAACCCTGTTCAGCGACTTGTTTTGCGGTCGTGAGCTGTTCGCGTAGTTTTCCGATTGTTTCTTCTTGTTCGCGGATTTTTGTGTTATAATCTTCATTGGCTTTTTCGTTCGCTTTTTTAGTAGCTTCTTCACGAATCAGATTTTCTTTTTTGAATAGCTCACGTCGTGCCGAGAGTTCAGCTTCATCACGTGCTTGAGTTGCTTTACTAAGTTCGTCTAAAAGCGTTGTTAATTCTTCACGCAGTTGTTTTTCGCTCTCTTTGGCATTTGTGGCTTGAATGCGTAGTTTTTCGGTTTCAAGTTCGGAGTTTTGCTCGGCTTTTTCCAGAGCAGATTGTACAGCCAGTTCGATTTTCTTTTCAGCTTGAGTGTTGTATTCGCGCTCTAACAATTTCGTTTGTTTTGACTTTGCTTTTATAAGTTCTTCTTCAACTTGATGCTGAATCGCTTCAGAAAGCGTAAATGGCTCCTTACAATGCGGGCAGATTGTGGTTGTTACGTTCATGCTTTTTACCTCGTTTTATATTTTTTTGTTTTAATTATTTAATTCGGATAGATAGGTTTAGGAGTATTACTATATAAATTATAGTATATCATTAAATATAAATAAAGTCAACAAATATAAATAAAGTCAACAACCCAATATAAACAAACTTATTTCATATATTCACATGTTATCACCCACGCTTCCACGTGTTCCAAAATCAGGGTTAAAAGTGTGT
>WRGW01000092.1 GCA_009786985.1 Oscillospiraceae bacterium | reverse complement strand
CAACTGTTGTAGCTTCCTCACGTTCCTCCGCTTGAGCAAGTAATGGGTGTACTTTCCCGACTGGTTTTTTCTTTTCAGGCTTAGATGGTTTCGGAGGCTTAACCGCTTTCGGGGATGATGGCAGTGTAGGCTTAGGAGGTGGTGCAGAAGATAATTCAGGAGTACTCTGTTTTTGTAACGGTGGAGGCGTTCCAACAGAAGTAACAACCATTGCTTTGGTTTCAGATGCAGGCGGAACATAAACAGTCGCGCTCTCAACTACTGGAAGCACGTCAGCATTTGCACCAAGTCTGCCAGTATACGCCGCAAAAGTATCGCTTACTGGCGAATATTCAAGAGGTTTATTAAGTTTTATAAAATCACAGTTTTGTTGTTGTGCTTGACCATCAGTAGTATATTTATAATACCACTGATTAATCGCTTTTGCAGTGGTTTTGTCATTTTTCTTTAACTTAAATAGTCCACCGCTTTTTTTGTCATCGTCAACATAAGGAACGCTTGCAAGTGATGCGGATTTAAGTGGTTCATTACATTCTTTCATATGTGTGCTAATTTGTGCATCATCAAAGCTGAGTAAAACTTCTTTCTGGACACCGTCGGTTTTTTCGAGAACCATTCCGTTAGGGAAAACTTTAACCCCACTTGGATAAAAGCTCTCTGGTAATGATGATAAAACCGCATTCATCGGGAAAGCTGAGTTTTGAAGTTCAGATAGCATATTTTCCATCGAAGAACGATAAATCGGTTGTGCATTCTTGATGTCATTAACACTCAAAGCCTGAAGTTTTTCATAATCAAACGGAGCGTTTTGAGCACTCCCCGGCATTTCGACTGTAAGTTGATAAAATAGCTTTGAAATATCTAACCACATAGTCCTGGCTTCGGATAACGGTGTAAAATAACCGTAAAGTTCCGCCACACCAGAACCCCTTTTCTTTTCAACGATTTTGAATAAAACAGTACCGCTGTTCAAGCAAAAATGCCCGATATGATGTTTAAGCAAAGACGTGTTCGCATATTTCACCCCATCGAGTTTGGTTTCGTCTATGATTTTTCTGAAAAAATTTAGTATACAACTAAAATCATCATCGTTTGTTAAAGAGGCTGGTCGGATTGCTTCATAATTCGGCAATCCCTCAAGTTCTCGCTCTTGTGTAACATTGGGAGCGTGTTTGAAATGTAAAATTTCACGATTAATTAAACTCATGACTTAGAAACCTCCTCCCTTTGGAAAATGTCTTTTTCAAACCTTAGCCCGAACTCTTTTTTCTTCCAGCCGTTGTCTGTAAGGAATTTATGCAAACTCTCTTTTTGCAACTCAAGTTTGGCGAGTTCAACGCTGTCATTTATATCTGAAAAATCGGTTGAATATCGAATGCGTTTATTGCCATCTGCGTCAGCTTCCCATGGGAGGATTAGCCATTTATATTTATATGTGTTATCGCCAGTTTCGTTGAGCATCAAGCTAATTGTCACCTGTTCTTGACCAGTCGCTACTGGAGGAATGTATCCACACTCGATTGGTTTATACGCTTTTTGGAAACTATTTTCGTCTACTTCGGGTGAATCTGGTAAGTCATAATCAAAAATATGAGTGATATTTAAGCTGGTTCTACTGACAAGTTCAGAAAACGCTCTCACGTTTTTGCCAAACATAAATCCTGAACGTTTTTCGGTAAAAGCTATAAATTTCAAGAGATTATTAAAAGCATCATTATTTTTGAGAGCAGGGTGCAGCATAGGTGGTGCTTCAACACTAAAAGGTTTTACAATTTGTTCAACTTCAAAAGTATCGTCTATAAAGCCTTGGTCTTCATACTTAGCACGAAAACTCTGCGAAGGAGGGAGCAGGCTACTAATCAAATTCGGAATATTGTAGAATAAACGATGTTCCTCTTCATCGCGAACGACTACACCCTCAAACGACACAATTGGATATCCGTTAGAATCATTATAAGTTGTTTTGGAGACCC
Organism: Oscillospiraceae bacterium; assembly: GCA_009786985.1. Taxonomy (GTDB): domain Bacteria; phylum Bacillota; class Clostridia; order Oscillospirales; family Ruminococcaceae; genus Ruminiclostridium_E. Next base: position 23,664 of record WRGW01000092.1, on the reverse strand, counting down.
GTGCTAACAAACAACATCCGTTAGCTTTTAGATAATAAAAGTTTGAATACCAATCGCCTTCGCTAAGAGAAGCAAAGCCATCAGAGTTTGTCAAAGCAGTCAAACTCTGACAGGTTTCTTGAATATTAATAGGCATATAAGCGGGTTTATTGAACCACGAATAATTGTTATCAAAAGTTCGTGTCCACATAAAAACATCGTATTTCATAACTTTTCTCCCTTAGTGTTAATTTTGAAGTATGTTTTTCCCTATGAGTGTTAATGTAAGAAGATAGGTTTCTACACAGTTTGTATTTTTTTTGGAGGTTCTGTTTTATTTAAATCGGCTGATTCAGATGATTCGAGTGTATCGAGATACAACGCCGCACCTTTAAGCAAATCCTCATCAGTCAAGCAATAAATGCGGACTGCTTCAGGAAAAGTATCATTAAAAGTTTTAACGACTTCGGGGGTGAGTTCGCCGTAAACACCCACACAAAACATATCGTAAACCGCTTTATTAACTTCACGCAAGAGCGAAAGAATACGCGCTTCAAGCCTTTCAGGTATTGCGACTGAACCTTCTTTTGAAATGCTGATTTTTTTGTTACTGCTCATTATATTGTCTACAGTATGTTCATAAAAACCCATATCATAGGTATATCCATCAGTTTCGCAAAAGAGTGCATCTCCATCAACACCGTAAACAGCGTCACAATAATGCAAAGCAGCAATCGACTTAGGTACTTTAGCTCCCGATTTGCTGTTTTCGAGTTTACCATGCTCACCGAGAATTTCAAGGCTTTCGAGCAAAGGCGTTCTTTCTTTTTTGACTGCATTATTCCAGCGACCAACACTGGCGTAAGCGACTTTTAGGGTATACTGCTTTTTCACAAGCCTAAAAGGGATTACAAATTTTTCGCGACTAATCGGAGCTAAAGTCACGCAATTGACTACATACTCCTCATCTGGGATAAATACATATGACTCGCTCGACGCAAACGAGCGTTTGATTTCTTGATGACATTCTCCCGACAAGTCATTCACGAGCAAAATCCCGAATTTGCAGATGTTTGAATTAAGTTCATCTAATATATGCTTCATAGTAGGCCTTGGTGCAGATTCATAAGATGTCATGCGTTCCATCAAAAGCGAAATAGGCTTTGAATCTTCCGCACGTACAACTGTACCTTCACCGAGGCGTTTGACTTTACGGAAAGGGTTTTGTGAAACAGTTCTGGTCACAGTCGGAACTTCGCCATAAGTCAAATACCACATCAAAAGCCCTAAGGAAAATATATCGCTTTTTTCAGTAGGTTTACCACCCTCTTCAGGGAGTTCAGGCGCTCTAAAATTTTTGTGAAATGAACTTAGTTCTTGAGCGTTTTCATGCTCATTAGTTGGGTATCCTACATAGGTGACATCATTTTCGTCATTAACTTCATACAAAATCGGCGAAATAAACCCAGCACCTTTGCCTGAATCGTTCAAAAGGCGAACGATTTGCCAAAAAATATCGAGTTTTTCATTCTCGCTACGAGATTCATTGACCCATTCGATTAGTTTCATGATTCGCCTTTCTTTTGATTTTTCAAAACCAGTAAATTGTTGCATTAAACTACATTATATCATAGATTTTAAGATTCGTCAAGCAAAACAAAGCCGAAGCACAGCTCCGTCTTTATTCTGCTCTTGTTTGGCTATTATATCATAAAAATCTGAATATGTCAAGCAGTCCGATTGAAAGCAAGACGAGAGTGCGTTCCGCAGAAGTGGCTTTGCTCATCCGATAGAAGTTAGCTCAACAAGGCAACATTCTTCAAGTTGCCTACTCAGTGGCAGAGCCACTGACACTGCAACTCTCGTTTTGCTATTATATCATATTTTTGAAAAAAAGTAAAGTCTTTTTCAAAAATCTCACATATCAAATAAAGACATTTGTGCGGTTTCCGGCAAATCTCCGAAAAATCCTGTATCGGACAGCTTTTCTAACACGGTTTTGTTCAAAGCAGATTTAGTGCGAATGTCATCAATGCACAAATATTCACCGCCTTCTATGACTTCATAAATGCGTCGTGCTGCATTTTCACCACATCCCTCAATCGCTGAATAAGGCAAAATGAGCGAATTATCCGAAATCATATATCGTGTAGGGTGAGATTTTTTGTAATGCGGTGCTTTTAGTTCTATGCCTCTAAGTTGCATTTCGTATACCATAAGCAACGCATCATAAGCCCCGCGGTCTTTCGGGGTTTTTGCACCCTCACCTTTTTCAGGCATTGCCGCTAACGCTTCGAGTTTTTTGCGAACAGCATCTTTACCTTTGATTGCGGTGTTTACATCGATGTTTTCAGTATGCCGCATGAGTGCCGCTGAATAAAACGCTGTAGGGTGTTCTACTTTGAACCAGCCGAGTTTTACTGCCCCCATTACATAAGCGGCAGCGTGAGCTTTCGGGAACATATATTTGATTTTTTTGCAAGAGTCAACATACCAATCTGGAATTTCATGAGTTTTGAACGCTTCATAAATTTCATCATCAAAGAACTTAGTCGCACCACCCTTACGAGTGATTTCAGTGATTTTAAACGCTAACGACGGTTTCATGCCACGCTGCATCAAATAAACCATGATATTATCACGAGTTCCGATTACCTCAGAAATAGTACACTGCCCAGATGAAATCAAATCCCGTGCATTGCCAAGCCATACATCGGTTCCATGGCTAAGCCCTGAAATCTGGAGTAAGTCTGAAAATGTTTTAGGCTGAGCTTCTTTAAGCATTTGCACAACAAACGGTGTCCCCATTTCCGGGAGACCATACGTACCTATATCAAAAAACTGATTAGGTTCGGACAAATTCAGGGGTTCAGCTGACGTGAACAACTTCATAACACGCTCATCCGAGTTTGGAACATCAGTAATTTTGATTCCAGTCGTATCTCCTAAATGTTTATACAAAGTCGGAACATCGTGTCCGAGTTCATCTAACTTAGTGATAGTATCATGTAAAGCACGATAATCAAAGTGAGTAGTGATTGTGTCACCTTCTGACTTTTCGGCAGGGTGTTGAATTGGTGTAAAGTCATAAACTTCATATCCAGTAGGGACTACGAGCATCCCCCCAGGGTGTTGTGATGTTGTTCTCTTAACTCCAACACAACCTGTTACCAAACGATTGATTTCGGCTTTGCTTGGAGAAAAACCTTTGCCCTCCATATATTTTTTGACGAATCCAAATGCTGTCTTTTCCTGAATAGCAGAAATCGTTCCCGCTTTGAAGACATAATCTTTTCCAAAAAGTTCTTCGGTATATCTATGAGCTTGTGATTGATATTCACCAGAAAAGTTCAAGTCAATATCAGGGGCTTTATCGCCATCAAAACCTAAAAACGTTTCAAAAGGAATGTCATGACCATCTCTTACCATGTCTGCCGAACACTCAGGGCATTGTTTTGGCGGTAAGTCAAACCCACTTCCTATATTCGGGTCATTCGTGAACTCTGTAGACTTGCACTTTGGACAACGGTAGTGTGGTGGTAATGGGTTGACTTCTGAAATTCCACTCAAATGTGCCGCTAATGACGAGCCTACCGAACCTCTCGAACCTACCAAGTACCCATCGTCTTCTGAACGCTTAACCAGCTTTTGTGCAATGAGATATAGCACAGAAAACCCGTGTTTAATAATCGAATTTAGTTCTTTATCTATGCTTTTTTGGATGATTTCATGCAAAGGCTCACCGTACAGTTCTTTAGCACGATTACGGCATAGAGTGGTGAGTTCTTCTTCGGCACCTTCAATGTAAGGTCGATATTCTCCACGTGGAATCGGACGAATTTCTTCATCATCACCTCCAATCATGTCAGCGATTTTATTCGGATTGGTTACTACCACTTCATAAGCGGCTGCTTTGCTTTCTTCTTCGCCTTTGGCTAAATACGTGAACTCGGCGAGCATTTCTGCGGTAGTTCTAAAATATAGCGGTGCTTGATTATCAGCATCTTTATACCCCTGTCCCGTTTGCAGAATCTCTCTGAAAATTGAGTCATCACTGGTCATAAAATGCACATCACCAGTAGCTACTACCAGTTTACCGAGTTTTTTTCCTAAATCATAAATTTTCTTATTATAAAGCTCTAATTTGAATGTATTCGCAACTTCGCCTTTTCTTATAAGGAATTCATTTACGCCACTTGGCATGATTTCGAGAAAATCATAAAAACCTGCAATTTCTTCAAGTGTTTGAGCTGGGCGTTCTTCTAATATGGCTTGAAATAATTCGCCAGCCTCACACGCAGTTCCGAGCAATAATCCCTCACGATGTTTAACAAGTTCAGACAACGGGATTCGTGGCTTTGAATGGTAATAATGCAGATTAGAATATGAAATCAATTTATAAAGGTTCTTTAGACCTTTTTTACTTCTAACTAAAATAGTGAGATGCTTATATTTTTCTTTCTTAATATCAACACCACCTAAAATAGTGTTCAAATCAGACACACGGAAATTACCCGTACTCGCTCTACTCTTTTTAGCATCACCAACGATTCGTGCAAACAAAAGTGCAGTTGTACGAGCGTCATCTAACGCCCTATGATGCTCAAAAGCAGGGAGCTTAAAATACTCCGCCATAAGATTTAACTTGTGTGATTTACGTTCTGGAACAGCAGCTCTACTCAAAGCTACAGTGTCGATTGAGGCGAAATCACACGAAATATTACAACGAGTAAACCCAGAACGCAAGAAACTCATATCAAAATCAGCGTTATGAGCTACCAAACACTTGCAGCTTCCGCAAAAGCCTAAGAATTTTTCAAACGCTTCTTTTTCGTAAGGAGCGTCACGAACCATATCATCGGTAATTCCGTTAAGTTTGATTGTTGTGTCTGGAATAGGTTCACCGGGGTTGACAAAAGTAGAAAATTCCTCAACTATTTCCATGTTACGTAGTTTTACTGCACCTATTTCGGTGATTTTACAATTAGCGGGGGTGAGCCCAGTGGTTTCCAAATCAAACACAACAAATTCCGCTGTTTCGCCATATAAAGAAAATCGCCCTCCCTCTGCGACAATCGGCTTACCGTCATTGACAAAATACGCTTCCATTCCGTAGATAACCTTAAAGTCAGCTTCAGGGTCAGATTTTTTGATTTTTTCATAAGTATTCATAGCTTCAGGATACGCCTGAACATTACCATGGTCAGTAATCGCAATCGCTCTGTGACCCCACTTATACGCTAAGTTGACGTATTCTGACGGACTGTTAGTAGCGTCCATATCAGACATTTTGGTGTGCAAATGAAGTTCGACACGCTTTTGTTCTCCATCGTAATCATCGATTTTTTCGGGGAGTTCGACTTTCATAATCGAAATCGGTTCAATTATAAATTCTTTTTCAAATTCATCTCTAGAGTACTTTCCATGAACCAACAAAGTCATTCCTTTTTGGATTGTTACCTCAGCATCGGCCTTTTGTTTTGAGCTTGTGAAAAATTTTAGTGTAGCAGACGAAGTTTTGTCGGTAAAACTGATTACCGTGACAGTTCTTCCGCCTTTGATTACTCGGCTATCTTTTGCAAACACTTTTCCACAGACAGTTACTTCTCCAGGTGAAGTGAGATTTTCCATCTTAGTAGGTTCACCAGTAATTTTTTTGCCAAGTAAAACATCACCAGTTATGACCTTGCCCTCATGTATAATAGCTGGTTTCTGTTTGGGTGCAGTAGAATGAGTAGTGCCAGCTAACGGAACATTACCTGTAATCGTCACCACATTCTCGCATGGAGATGGGGGCGGCAAATTTTGCATTGGTGCAGATGGTGGGGGGTCAGGCATAGGCGGTACTTCTGGAAGTGGAGCGAATTCTGACATAGGTGGAACTTCTGAAGGGGGCAGTTGTTCCAAAACTTTAGGGACTATACGTACATTATTAAGCTCTAATTCTGCTTCGATTGCTTTTTCACTATTAGAAAATTCCGAAAACTCGATTTGTTTTTCTGCGTTTATGTAAAGCGTCAAGACGTTTCGCTTTTCATCAAACGAAACCGACGTAAGCTGACTATCCGCTACTAATTGCGGTAATTTAATTTGTTTTAGAAAATTGCCTAACTTATGCATTTGTGTATCTCTACTTCCTAATTTTTTTAAACCGCAACAAAACTCTTGTAAAGAGTTTTGCGGTTTAATAACGGCTACCTGTGACGGTTGCCCTAAAAAGGCGAGCCACAGAGCCAATTTGAGTGACAAAACTCAAAATCAGGCTTCGCCTGATTTTATAAGACTTTTGTTGCGGAGCAATAAATGGTTTTGCAACAATTCCAATAACGCAGAAATAAGCTGACTTTCGTCAACTTTCCTAACAATTTCGCCGTGAGCGAAAATCACCCCCACTCCATCCCCACCAGTAATACCGAAATCAGCATCTTTGCATTCACCAGGACCATTTACTATACAACCCATGACTGCGATTACCGTTCCATCAGTAGCAAGCCTGCTCTCAAGGCTTGAATTAGCTTGTAATGCTACTTCTAACTGTTCGACTAATGCAAGTACGTCGATTTTACACCTCCCACAAGTAGGACAGGAAATGATTTCGACTGATTTTCGCTTACCGATTGCTCTCAAAATGTCAATTGCTGCTTTAACTTCGTCTTCAGGAGTAGCAGTCAACGATACTCGAATAGTATCACCAATATTATCGCTAAGGAGCGAGCCAATTCCGATTGCCGACTTAACAAGCCCCATTCGAGCAGTTCCCGCTTCGGTGACACCAAGGTGTAGTGGGTACACAATCAGTTTAGACAACTCTCGATAAGCAGCAATCGTTTGCAACACACTTGATGACTTCACTGATACCACAATATCGTTAAAATCAAACCGTTCAAGCAAACGAACGTTTTCAAGGGCGGAGTCGACAATTCCCTTACCGTCTTTAGTAGAACCCGAATTTGCACCAACTCTAATCGGGATGCCTCTGCCACCTTTAGTATTTCGTGCGTTTTTACAAGCATTGACTACTGCACGCACACGGTCGTCATCGCCAATGTTACCGGGGTTAATTCTGATTTTATCTGCACCAGCCGCAACCGATTCAAGTGCGATTCTATAATCAAAATGAATGTCTGCTACAATCGGGACAGTCACTGCTTTTTTTAATTCAGAGATTAAACGAACATCTGATTTTTCAGGAACAGCGACACGAATCACGTCGCACCCTACTTCGACTAATCGCTGTGCTTGTGCGATATTGCCATCAACATCATCAGCTGGCAAACTCAACATAGATTGTACATGAATATTGCCATCACCAAAAGCTAAATTACCGACTTTTACGATTTTTTTTTCCACATTCATTACCCCGTAATCAACCGCCGAACATCATTAAAAGTCACGACTAAAATCAAAATCATTAGTAAAGCAAACCCAACAAAATGAATTGTCGATTCTACGTTTTGATTGAGCGGTTTTCGCCGAACAGCTTCAACACCAAGAAACACCAGTCTTGCACCGTCTAACGCTGGAATCGGGAGTAAATTCACAATCCCTAAATTGATTGTAATAAAAGCTGAAATCTGTACAATCATTATAATCATTTCGCCAAAACTTGTAGTAAAAGTAGCTGCTTCGCCCACTGCTCCAAAAATCCCTACTGGACCTGATAGGTCGTTAAGTCCATAAGTTCCTCTAAACATATCAATAAGCGAAAGCCAAATAATTCGCCCCATTCCGATTGCATTACGTGTTGAATAATTTAATAGATTACCAAGCGTTGCGTCAACTTCCCTCATATGAAAATCACGCCTATAAGAGATTCCTCCACGTTCGTTAGGGACTGCTGGGAAAATCACATTTGAAAGAGTAACACGTTCTCCATTGCGATTCACCACGAACTCATACACCGCTTGTACAAAAAAATCTTCAACCAAGATGCGTTCGCCATCTTCATTTGTTCTAAAACGTAGCTGAACTTCCGACAAAGTCATTGGAGGCAGTCCGTATCGTCTTACATCAATTTCCGTGGTGATGTAAGAAAACTCTTGCATTTGCGGTTCGCCGTCTTCATCATAACCTAAAATAATTTCGCGCGTATTTTCTTCTTGTGAGTTTTTTACGACTTCACGTAATTTTGTAAAAAGCTCAGTAGTAGTATTGACAGAATATCCATTTACAGAGAGGATTCTGTCGCCACGCTGTAATCCGTATTCGCCATAGTTGGTAAAAGCATTAGCACCGAAAAGCGACACAGTCATAGCATAATCGCCACCATCGCCATCACGCATGAGTGAGTTATCCATCACATAACCGATTTCAGGGTTAGAAATCACTCTCATACCATTGATTCGCACAATTTCGTCCCCCTCCATAAGCGGGGTAGAACCTGTGTTACTAACTGCAATATTCACAAAACTATCAATCGTCAGAGAATTAATCGGGTTGACGATGTTGAGCACAATCGCTAAAATTAGCCCCAAAATCAGATTCAAAAAAGCACCAGCCGCTATAACTATTATCCGCTGCCAGACTGGTTTATTTTTAAATTCATGGGGGTCATCACTCCCCTCATCATCTTCACCAAGCATACACGAGCCACCAATCGGCAACAATCGCAAAGCATACTGCGTTTCACCGATTCGTTTTTTGAGAAGAATCGGCCCCATTCCGAGATTAAATTGGTAGACTTTCATCTTAAAAAGCCGTGCAGCTCCAAAATGCCCGAGTTCATGAATTAAAATAATGATACATAATGCGATAATCGCAAATACAATTGGCAATGTAGTTCTCCAATCTTATGATTTTATACTTTCGGTAATATATTCCGCAATTTCGCAAAAATTGATTTTGCTTTTTAAGAACAGTTCTACCGCTTCTTCATTAGCTTGATTTAATCTGCGCGGAGCATCTCCGCCATGGCGTGCGGCTTCACGTGCGAGTGCCAAACAGGAGAAAACCTTATAATCTGGTTTAGCGAAAGTAAGGCTCCCGAGTTCTGTCAACGATAGTTTCTTATGTTCATTCTGTGTGAGTGGTGACGGCAATCTTTCAGGGTAGGTCAATGCGTATTGGATAGGCAGTCGCATATCTGGAACACTCATTTGTGCGATTACTGAACCGTCTACAAATTCCACAGCTGAATGGATTATACTTTGAGGGTGAATTACTACATCGATTTTGTCCTCTGGTAAACCGAAGAGATACATAGCCTCAATCAATTCAAGCCCTTTATTCATGAGCGTTGCTGAATCTACGCTTATTTTTGCCCCCATGCTCCAGTTCGGGTGATTTAAAGTCTGTTCTTTGGTTACTGTTTTAAGCTGTTCTTTGCTATATCCAAAAAACGGACCGCCAGACGCTGTGAGGATAATTTTTGCGATGTCTTTATGGCGATTTTCACCGATACATTGCCAAATCGCCGAATGCTCGCTATCTACTGGAATGAGTTTTGCATTATTGTCACGAGCAATTTGCATGACACGTTCGCCACCAGCGACGAGGGATTCTTTGTTAGCCAGTGCAACAGTATTACCTGCTTTGAGTGCTGCTAATGTGGATTCAAGACCCGCACTGCCCACTATAGCATTGACAACAATACAGTTTGGTAACGCCGCTAACTCTAATAACTTGTCTGGCTCTTTACTCGAAAGGCAGATACGTTCTTGCGGAAGCCCAAATTCGTCCGCCTGTTTTCGCAAAAGCTCAACGTTAGAATGTGCGGACATACCTATTATTTCAACACTATGCGACTCTCTAAGATTTAGAACAACTTCAAGCGTCTGCGTTCCAATAGAACCAGTAGAACCAAGCAAGACTATACGTTTTTGCATATCATCCTCCAGTAATCGGGACATACTGCATAAATACAAGATACGCAAACGGTGCGGAAAATAGAACACTGTCAAATCTATCTACAAATCCCCCATGACCTGGGAGAATTTTACCAAAATCTTTCACCGAACATTCTCGTTTAAGAATCGACGCAGACAAGTCCCCCAAAACGCCGAGCATCGCACATGGAACCGCCATTAATCCAAGAAAAAGCACATTGACTTCTACCGCTTGCATACTATTATCAACATTAAAGTTGTTTGCAAACCACTGATACCCTAATCCGAGAGTTATTCCGAAAATTGCGGAAATAGCAATTCCACCAGCAAAACCCTCCCACGTTTTATTAGGGCTAATGCTTGGAGCTAATTTGTGTTTTCCGAACAACGTTCCAGCAAAATACGCCCCTGAATCGCTCACCCACGTCACTACACAGGTATATAGAAGAAAAAAAGTTCTGTGCTGGGGTGGAATGATTTCGTAAATAAAAATCAAGCTCGATAACGAAAATGGTATACAAAGCGATACCACCGCAACAAGCGAAAATTCAGCGAATTTGATTTTTTTGTGACTAAACAACATAATCACAAACAACCCGATTATGAAAGCAAACGCAACATATCGAGTGTTCAGAAATTGTATATCATAATTTAACACAAACGGAATTGCGGCGGAGAAACCAACACTAATCACAGCTAAAGCAATGTTTTTGATATATTTAGTAGCTCCAAGAATTTCGTAAACAGCCATCGCCGATACGAGTGATACTCCGATTACAAAAACTTCCTTACGGTCAATCCATAATAATACCAACCCAATTGCTACCGCCAAAACCCCAGATAATACTTTTTTTACCATTACCCCTCCTCGGAACTTTTTGTTATAGCCGATTAACTTAAAAATTATAATGATTTGCAAAGATTTTTGCTGTCAGGCAAGGCAATTTTTATGAGAATATACGATTATATTAATTCGCAACAAATGTCTTGACATTTTTATGAACTAATATCTGCCCTGCTGTTTCGGTTGTTTGCCGTAGGCAAACGAGAAACCGGGGCATTTTGAGCAACGAAAGTCGCGAGCGACTTTGCCGTGAGTGTTAAGACTTTCGTTGCGGAGTAATATTCAACAGACACTTCGTCATTCATTTCCCATGTCTGCGATTTCTCTTAGCGTAATCACCAAGTGCTGTGTCGAGTTCTTTACGTGAAAAATCACACCACAATATGTCGATAAAATACAGTTCTGCATAAGCTGATTGCCATAATAAAAAGTTTGATAATCGCTTCTCACCACCAGTACGTATAATCAAGTCGACCGAGGGAGCGTCACCAGTATAGAGGTGATTTTCAAAAGTTGTCATTGAAAACTCTCCTGATGATTCAGCGAGTGCTTTTGCGGCACGAACAATTTCGGCTTTTGCACCATAATTTAGAGCCATTCGACAAATCGTACCGGTATTGCTCGCTGATTTTTTGGTGACTTTTGTCATTTTTTCTTGTAAGCTGACAGGAAATACCGACAGATTCCCGATAAACATCAGCCTGACGTTCGCATCATCACTGATTCGTTCAAGTTCGTCCATCCTATCCTCTAAAAGTCGCATTAGATTTTCGACCTCTTCAGGGCTACGATTTAGGTTCTCGGTCGAAAGTGCATAAAAAGTCACGTTCGGGATTTTTAACTCAGCTATATCATAAATCCGTTCTTTTAAAACTTCTGCACCTTTTTTATGTCCAGCCATCGCTGGAAGCATTCGTTTTTTCGCCCACCGCCGATTACCATCCATAATTATGCCTATATGATTTGGTAAGTTTTCGGTTTCATTTTTCATACAGTCATAATTTCTTTTTCTTTATCTTTACAAATTACGTCGATTTTTTCGATTGATTTATCTGTCAACTTCTGAACATCTTTTTCGCAATCCTTTAAGTCGTCTTCAGTAAGTTCGCTTGCTTTTTTCATGGTTTTGAACTTATCAATAGCATCACGACGTGCATTTCGGACAGCGACTTTTGATTCTTCGCCGTATTTTGCAATTTGTTTGACAAGTTCTTTACGCCTTTCTTCAGTAAGCTGTGGGAAAACGATACGGATTGATTTACCATCATTACTCGGAGTGATGCCAATGTCAGATGCAATAATCGCCTTTTCGACTTCTTTCAAAGCTCCAGCGTCCCACGGGGTAATTACGAGAATTCTCGCTTCTGACACAGAAATCGCCGCCATTGAATTTAGAGGAGTCATCGTTCCGTAATAATCTGCTTGAATTTTGTCCAAAACACCAGGATTTGCTCTCCCTGCACGAATGTTAGCAAACTCTTTTTCTAAATTGGCGATTACGCCGTTCATCTTTTCTTTAGCAACGTTCATAGTTTCCATAAGTTTGTATTTCCTTTCAGATTTTGTTATACACAATTAGTAATTAACAACAATAATTATACCACAAGTGTTCCAACTTTTTCGCCAATAAGTGCCTTGTATATGTTTTCAGGTTCATGCAAATCAAAGACTATAATTGGGATTTTGCTTTCAATACACATAGCCGCCGCAGTTCCATCAAGAACACGCAAATCGTCAACGATTATATCTCTGACTTTCATTGATTCATACTTGACAGCATCATCAAACTTGAGCGGGTCTTTATCATAAACGCCATCAACCATCGTCGCTTTTAGAACAACATCTGCGTTTAATTCAGTAGCTCTTAACGCCGCCGCCGAGTCGGTCGAGAACGTTGGGCTTCCAGTTCCGCCACCAAAGACGATTATTCTACCTTTTTTGAAATGCGAGAGTGCTTTTTGACGAATATAAGGCTCACAAATCTGCGTCATAACCATCGCTGATTGTACACGAACTTCACATCCAAGAGATTCAAGCACATCACCGACTGCGAGTGCGTTCATCATAGTAGCAAGCATTCCGATGTGGTCCGCACGGATTCTGTCCATATTTTCGGTAGTACGTCCACGCCAGTAGTTGCCACCGCCGACAACGATTCCTATGTCTATGTTAGCATCATAGCATTTTTTGATATTTTTACAAATTTCGGTGATTGTTGGAATGCAAAGACCATGTTTTTTTTCACCAGCGAGAGCTTCTCCAGATAATTTAATAATCGCACGTTTATATTGGTGTTTACTCATTGTGTATTTCCACCTCCCTAATCAAAATAATGTTTTATTAGAAAATCTTGATATTACCTACAGTTTCAGCGAATTTGGTTTCGCTTAATTCGAGTTCTGTATCGCTCCACGAAATCGGAGTTTCTACGCCTGAAAGTGCATTCATAACATCATTTACAACTGCACTTGCAGTCGGGAATTTACCTGCACCACGCCCAGTCAACACGACTTCGCCAGTAGCTTCACCTTTAACCATTACTGCGTTAAATACGTCATTTACACCCGATAGAAGGCTGTCATTCGGAACAAAGGCAGGACAGACACAAACCGAAATCTCATCGCCGATTTTTACAGCACGTGCAAGTAATTTCGCAGTACCACCTCTGTTTTCGCAGAAGTCAACATCCGCTTTAGTGAGTTTGGTAATTCCCTCGCAAAACACCTTGTCTGGATTCACCTGTTTTCCGAAAACCATTGACGCTAAGATACAGATTTTCCTACAAGCATCTACTCCGCCGACATCGTCAGATGGGTCAGCTTCAGCATATCCGTTTTCTTGAGCTAACTTCAGTGCATCATTAAAAGCCATTCCATCACGGAACATTTTTGTTAACATAAAGTTTGTCGTACCATTCAAAATCCCGCTGATTTCAGTAATCGTATCAGCAGACAAACAATTATGCAATGAGCGGATAATAGGGATTCCTCCCCCAACGCTTGCTTCAAAGAAAAAATTTACACCTTTTTCAGCCGCAATTCGCAAAAGTTCAGAGCCTTTTTTGGCAACCAGCTCTTTGTTGGAAGTGACAACACTTTTTCCAGCCAAGAGTAGTTTTTTAACGAATGTATAAGCAGGCTCGGTTCCGCCGATTAATTCAGCGACCACAGTTACTTCCGAGTCGTTCAAAATACACTCAAAATCTTTAGTGAACTTATCAGTGTAGGTACAGCCCACAAATTCACTTGCATCTCTAACATCTAAAATATACTTTATGTCAATTTCGTGATTGTTTATACGTTTGGCAATGCTTTTTTTTTCTTTAAGGAACATTTCAGCAGTGCCAGAGCCAACCACACCGTGTCCTAAAATCGCAATTTTAGCCATGATTCCATACTTCCTTACTATACTAAATTATATTATATTAATATTCTATCATACAAAGTTCTAAATGTCAACACACAAAGCTATAAATGTCAAGCCATGCCAAATCAATTAGCAACTATATCGGGAATTTCATCTTCAGAAACTTCGATTTCACCGAAAAATCGAGTTATTGTGATAATTTCTTCAACGGTAATTTCCTCCGAAAGCCTTCCGGACACAACAGCTTGAATATGCGTGAGAGTATCGCGTGCAACAAACGTGATATTGTCGTACACGAAGCCTTGATAAGCCGCCTGTTCGTTCATCACCTGCAATACAACGTAAACGTCTTCCGCAAACTCCGCAATACTGTTTTGCGGAAAGAACACGATTTCAGCAGTAACGTTATCAGTATCAGCATCAATATTACTAACAGATGTGAGTGAATTTGAATCCTCGCTCCCATGGATTTCGACACGCACGTTGATTTCCTGCAAGTTTACATCATCGGTGAGTAAACGATTCAAATCACGACCAATCAAATTTCCGAGCATTTGATTGACACTACCATCTTCAACATAAAGTTGACCTTGTCCGATTGTTAGGCGTGTATTGGCAAGTGCAAAAATCATCGCAACAGTCGAGAGTGCAACTGCGACCAAGCTAACTAAAGTTTGCCAATTTTTGAGATTTCTAATCAACCGACCTTTGAACGAGTTTTGTTTTTTTAGTTCAAGTGCTTCACGTGCTTCATTATCTTCACGTGCAAAACGAACCTCAAACGTATCGTTTTTGTTTAGTTTTTCGCCAATATTATATTTTTCTTGAATTTCGCGCAATTCACGAATAATTTCGTCGGTGGTTTCCGAAAGGCGTGTAAACCTCTCATGCTTGTCGGCGTTTGTGTCCCACGTGATTTCAGCAGTTTCAGAGCTTTTATCATTTATAATATCTTCAGGTTCGTAACCTTGTAAACCAATTTTGGTTTCCATACGTTTCACCTCATGTTCCCTAAGATTTTTTATTGAAAGTTCGGGTGAATACCCCAACGCTCTGCGTCGGTTCTCACGTGCGAAGCGAGAGGGGTGCAGGGCTTGCCCTACGGTGTTACCGAACATTTAGTCGGCTAGTCGGCAAGAAATCTCTCCATAAGCTGATGTCCTTCTTCAAGCAAAATTTTAGTAGCTTTAGCGGTATTTTCGTCAAAGATTTTTACGTTAGATTTGCGTTGGAATCCACTGTCATAAATCAAAAACGGAACAGGCTCACTCGTATGTGTTTTGAGTGAAAGTGGTGTGGCATGGTCCGGAGTAATCAAGATTTTAATGCGAACCTCTTCATCTGGGAGTTGTTCACCTTTTTCGTTGACACCGCCATTTATTGTTAATTCACCGTTTTGATATGCTTTCAGAATTGTACCTAAAACCAACTTGTCAATAAGTTCGATTGATTTTACCTTGTTAGCAATCTCACCTCTGTGAGCACATTCATCAGGTGCTTCGATATGAATATAAGCTAAATCGCCACCACTCTTAATAAAGTTTAGAGCTGCCTCAGCTTCACCTACAAAATTGGTATCAATATAACCAGTTGTGCCGTCAACCTTAATTACTTGCATACCTGCGATTTGTCCCATTCCGCGAAGTAAGTCTACCGCACTAATCATACAGGCCTCTTTACCAGTTTTAGCCTTGAATGGCGGGAGTTTAGCTTTTTTGCCTTCCCCCCAAAACCAAACGCAATTGGCTTTTTGCCCCCTTAAAATTGTATAAGATTTTTCCATAATATCGAGGAGTTTTCGGTTGTTGTCATTGGGCTTGACGTGTTCAGCAATCCGCTTGCCAGTGATGTCATGAGGTGGAGTCAAATTAAGTTCAGTCTTACCACCTTTCCAGATTAAACAGTGACGATAATCAGTCCCTTTATAGAATTTAAACTCATCATTTCCGAGTTTTTCATTCACCAGTTTAATGATTTCTCCAGCAGGTTTTGTTTTAATATCATCAGCACAGTAGCTAACCATCTTAGCTTCACGAAAGTCTTTCCCGTCCGAAAGTACCGACAACTTAACGAGGTTGACACGAATTGCAACATCGTCATCTTCCATTTCAACTCCAATGCTTGCCGCCTCAAAAGGTGAACGCCCCGTATAAAATTCAGATGGATTGTACCCTAGAACTGATAGATTTGCAACATCGCTCCCCGGTGGAAAATCGTCTGGAACTGTCTTAGAAAGCCCTAAGATTGAGGTCGACGCAAGGGCGTTCATGTTAGGTTTTTTCGCAACAGTCATGGGGGTTTTGTTTCCCAATTCTTTACAAGGCAAGTCAGACATTCCGTCGCATAAAATAACAAAATATTTAGTCTTCATAATTTTAGACTTCGCTCCTACATTTTAATTTTAGTAATATTGCGTTCTTTAAGTCGGGGTCGTACACTTTAAACCTAATTAGGTTTACCGATTATTTGTGTAAACTACATTGGTGTACACCGCAATTTGAACATTTTTCACGGCAATTTGGTGTAGCTATTTCCGAATGTGCCCTCTTGTTTTCTTTAACAAGAAAATCTTTTGAAACAAACAGATTTATATTCTCCCACGGTAGTGTTTCAGTGTAATTACGCTTCCGAAAAGCTATGTCAACTTGATTTAATTTACACGTTTCAAAAGAACTCTCCCATTTAGAAAAATCGAAATAATCTCCCCATGATTCTAATTTACAACCATGCTTCCATGCTTCGTAAATCACTTTGCCTAAATCTCTGTCACCACGTGCTAAAACAGCTTCCAAAAAAGCAGAATTATAATCACTACGACTGATTTTTACTTTACGCGATTTTCCTATTTTATGTCCACCTTCTTCAAAACATTTTAGTAACAATTTCTGCCGACGTTCAGCTTCTTCTTTGGTAATCAACGGTTCAAATTGGAATGGAGTGAAAGGTTTTGGCACAAATGTAGCCAACGAAATCGAAACCGAGATTCCACGATTTGCTCCCACCTGTTTATAGAGCTTCATAATCCGTGCAACAAGTTCATAAATTCCAACGATATCTTCATCGGTTTCAGTAGGGAGACCGAGCATAAAATAAAGCTTAATTGAAGAATATCCACCAGAAAATGCCACTCGACAACCCTCCATGATGTTCTCATCACTGATGTTTTTGTTGATTACATTACGCAAACGCATAGTTCCAGCTTCAGGTGCAAAAGTTAAAGTGCTTTTACGTACTTTCTTGATTTGCTCCAGCATTTCATCATTAAACTTGTCAATTCTTAACGACGGAAGAGAGAGATTTATGTTGTTTTTACCAGTATATTCAGTAAGATTTTTAAGCAAGTTTTCTATTTCAGAATAATCGCTCGTTGACAAAGAACACAACGAAACTTCATCATATCCAGTGTTTTCACAGAGTGACTTGGTTTCTGATAAAATTTTGTCTTGAGATTTCTCACGAAATGGTCTGCATATAAATCCTGCTTGGCAGAATCTGCAACCACGAATACACCCCCTCAAAACCTCGGTAACAACACGCTCGTGGACTGTTTCCACGAACGGAACTATAAAATTTTTAGGGAAAAATATACTACTCAAATCTGCGACTATACGTTTGGTGACTTTATTGTCTAATTCAGGAACATACACCCCGTCAATCAAAATAGATTTACGGTAAAATTCGTTACGACTTTCACCATTCTTTTTGCACTCATTAAACAACTTCAAAAGTTCAAGTGTTACTTCTTCTCCCTCGCCGATTATAAACAAATCTACAAAATCGCACATCGGTGCAGGGTTGCAAACACAAGGTCCACCAGCAATCACAAGAGGGAAATTCCCATCAACTCGTTCAGATTTACACACAGGAATCCCTGCTAAATCCAGCATTTCGAGTACTGTTGTATAACAAAGTTCATACTGTAAAGTAAAACCGATTATATCAAAATCACAAAGTGCGTTCATACTTTCAAGCCCATATAAGGGAATTTCCAGTTCACGCATTTGTTCAGCCATATCTGGCAAAGGCATAAAACAACGCTCACAACTATAGTTTTCTCGAGAATTGATTAAAGAATACAAGATTTTTGTACCAAGATGAGACATTCCTATTTCGTAAGTGTCTGGAAAACAGAACGCAAATTTTACATCAATGTCCCCCGTTTTACAAACCGAATCGATTTCACCACCGGTATAACGTGCTGGTTTTTGCACTTTTAGTAATATTTTTTCGAGTTTTTGAGAGATTTCATTCATTCTTCATCCTCGCTTGTTTTTACATGAGGGTTATTTGCCTTGCTCTGACCAAAAATTGCGTCCATCACTCGTTTAGTTTTGTGAGAAGTAGGAGTGTCGGTCAATTTCGCACTGACAACAGATTTGGTTGCACCAGCCTTTTTCGAGATTTTGATTTCTTCAGATACAGGCATTTCTTTTGAAATTGATTTTTGTTTTGCCTTCAATTTAGGTTTTGAAGGCAATTCTGGCATTTCAAAGCTATCGTTGCGTTTAATCCCAGAAAGTATGCTACTAAAATCAAGCTCGTCACTGGTCTGTGATTCTTTGAACATGTGGATTGGAGTTATTTCTTCGTTCGTTTCAGAAGCCAACGAAGATTCAAGATTGTGAGATTTTTTCGACTTCTTCTCTTTGCGTTTATTTGAAGATTTCGACTTAAAATCAGACAAAATTTCTGGCGGAACTTTTTCAAGTTCAGGCGTTTCAATCGGTACAATAAGCTTGAGAGGCTTGTCAACCAATTTAGGTTCAATTGTTTCCTCATCTGCCATCACCGTAAGTTCAGGTGATGTTGAAATTTCATGTTGCGGTAAAACCTCTGGTTCTTCTATAAATTCAGGCTGTTTTGAAGGCTTCGACGATTTCAAGATTTTAGGGAGTTTTGATAACTTAATAGTCGGTGGTGCTTTAGTTAAAAGTTCGATTTTTTCGGCTTCTTCTGATACGATTTCTGATTCAGATGTGTCAACTAATTCAGTTACATCATTATATTTTGCAATCGGAACTTTCACTTCGGTTTTTAGAACTTCTGAATCAAATTCCGCATTTGTTTCATCATTAGCTGGCAACACAAATTCGGTTAAAATCTGTTCTGATGATTTTAAATCCACAACTGGCGGGGGCGTAAATTTAGGTTGTGGTAATTCTTTTACACCGCTTGGAACAACTCCACGAATGATTCTTTGAACTGGCGGTGGTGAAAAATCAATAGGCAATAGTTCAGAAAGTTGTGCCGCTTCTTTTGCCAACCTTTTGGCAACTTTTTTAGACTCTTCTTCTTCAATTTGAGTTTCAACCGCACCTACAATATCAGGAAATTCTGAGATGTCAAGTCCATACAAATCTGCTAAGGTGTAAACCTCTTGTTCGGGTGTTTTTGGAGCTTCAATTTTAGGTAGTTCGCGCTTTTGTGAAGTGTAAACCGATTGTGGTTTACCACTGATACTTTTGCCTTCGCGAGTAATCCGCTCAAACTCGAAAGGTTTACCAATATCACTCGAATCGTGCGAGGTATAACTCTCCGTATTTGCCATGTTCGACAAACTTGACATATCAACTTTTAGGGTTGATGCACGTTTGTTTTTACCAGAAGAGATAAAACTAATCGAACGTGAATATTCAGCAAAATTTTCAAAATCATCTATAGTAGCATCACCCGAAACAACGTTTTCACGAATCACCGCTAACCCTTTGTACCAGTTAGAAAAATCACGTTGTGTAATGTCGACATTAACACGCTCCGCCATCTCCTTGTAAAGCTGGTCACAACGCGAAAACAACAATCCTATATCTACCGATGAAACTAAGGCATTTGAACCAATACCTTCGAGTTTTTCGCCCATAATTTCAAGACAAGTTCGCTCTTTTGTGCCATCGGCGTTTTCTATACGATTTGAGCAATAATCGTGTTTATATCTTTCATCTTTGAGAAAATATTCAAGACAACGCCCACACCGCTGAATTACTGCCTCACTTTCAATCAAAGCATCAATTTCTAGGTCTATAACAGCCTTAAAACTCTCTGGAATATATACACTACCATTTACACGTGGTATAGATTTCATTATAACCGCATCAGCTTCTTCAGGTAAAAGAGTTTTTATTGCCGAAAAAGCATCCATCGCTGCTTTGTCGGCGGTAAATGGTGATAAAGCCTTGCGTTCATAGTCAGCTGGAAATTCCATATCGGTAACATCGAAATTAAAATCCACCAAAATATTCCTCATAATTTCACGGCTCACACCACTCATAACAAAAGGTGAATTTGGCGTTCTGAGGTTAGAGTAAACTTTATTAGTTGACAGTTCTCCACATCCCATTTCGTTAGCTGCTACATTAAAAAGCAAATCAAAATATGCGACTTTTGCAGCAACCTCTTCGGGTTGCAACATCTTTTTGCTGAATATAAAATCAGTTTTCTTAGAAGCATATTCTTGAACACGTAAAAGATTAGTCCATTGATTAATTGCCTGATTATACCGAAACTCACACAAACGTGAGAATAAAGTTCTCTCAAAATCATTTGTACAATTTAGAAAACTATTCCACAAAGTTGGCGTACTGATTTCGTTTTGACGGCAGATATATTCAATCCAACAATCATATACAATCCTCTCAAAAATGCCATGAATATTTTTCTCAAAATATCTATGACAAGGCGAAATAGTACTGCGCAAAATCGAGATTTCTTCACGGTCAATTCTACCGCTCTTCATCGAAACTTTGCATAATTCAACGCACTTTTCCATAAACGGCGAGAAGTCATATTTTATAAACCTAATAAGGTTGTCAGGGTAAGAAATGGTGTAAACCTCACTCGCACTCTTCCCAGTAATATTCAACTTGTATGGTCTTTGTTTCACAAGTTTGTGCTTCCTTTCCTGCTATTGATTCTGTTGTGTCAACCAAATCGGTTTTCTCTCGGCAATGTCCGTAAGCGAAGCAAAGCTCCGCTTACGGACATCCTGTTTGGCTTGCGGATTATTCAATAGCCCCCATAGGTCTTGGCGGTCGTATTGTTGGAGGTTCTGTGCCATCAGTACCATAGTCATCAATAATATTAATATTTCCAGCGATTATTTGACCGTATTCGTCAAACTCAATCATTCTTCCGTCAAACCAAAGCTCATTACTTGAACGCCATTCAATCGCACCTATAATTTCCCAGATAATATCTTCATTTTCTCCACGTCTGTAGCCAGTTGCACCTATACGAACACTCCCGTGAACACGTTGTGCAGTAAAATTCCACAACTCACGGTTAAGTGTGGTTTGCTCAACAAAAAAGTTGACTGTAGGGTTCTGCCTGCGAGTGTCTACGTAAGCAACAAGTCGGAAAGGTTGTTTATAATCGTTAGAGTCTGGTTCATAAGTCATAGAAATTTCTGGGACTACACGCAAGTTCAAATCCAGCTTGCCGAGAACATCACCAGTCATATGCAGTCGTGCAAGTGTAATATACGCTAAGATGGCAAGAACAAACAAAATCATATAAATAGTACCTAAGATGATTTTAAGTGACTCATTCACACCAGAAATCAAAAAAACAAGGGTTGCCGCAATCAACGGTGGCAAAATCAAGTACCAATTTCCGAAACCGTAAATCAGCATTATAATCAAAATTGGGTGCATAACCAATACTGAAAGTCGCGTCAAAATACATCGACGTGTGTAAATCATTGCAACTGCAAACATAGCGTTTATAAACGAATAAACAAAAAATAAAGCAACCGCATTATCATAAACAAAATTGTAAGCAAAAGTTAGCCAAGTTATCCACAAAAGAAAAGATAAATAACCAAGCGAAATAAATGAAAAGCCTAATTTTGTCCATTTGTTGTTAAAAAAAGCATAGAGCTTTTCAAAGAAAGATTTATTGCCACTTGAATTTGAAGGCTTCACAGCTTTGTTTTTAATACCTTTATAAACCCTCGGTGGCGGATTAGCAATCGGTCTCTTGCGGACCGAACCTGTACGTTCGGTTTGACCAGTCTGAAATCTATCCATAAAATGGTATCACTCCGTAATCTGTTAAGTCGGAATTTCTGAATCTTTGGAGGCTATTTCTACATAGCCTATACCATTATAACTCATTTCTTGTCGATTGTCAAGGCTTATAATAGGTTATTTTTAGATTGCAGTTAAAGTCTTAGTTTTTATGAAAATTCTTTTAACAAAGTTATCTAAAGTTATCTAAAAATTTTTTTCAAAAATATTTCAAAAATAAGGGTTGACATCTGTGTTATAATATGATATAATAATGTTGCTGTTCTAAAGACAGTGGGTTGTGTGGCTTTTTTTATTACTCTGCAACAAAAGTCTTGTCAAATCGGGCAAGCTCGATTTTGTCTTTTGTTGCTTGAAGTGGCTCTGTGGTTTAACATCAAGTTTTCACGGTAAATCCCACCGAAGAATCAGGAAAGTGTAAAGTCATAGCTTCTTTATGCCTTTTTCGGATTTCTGTTTTTAGAAAACCGAGGAAGGTTTTTTTATATGTA
This sequence comes from Oscillospiraceae bacterium, assembly GCA_009786985.1. Lineage (GTDB taxonomy): Bacteria > Bacillota > Clostridia > Oscillospirales > Ruminococcaceae > Ruminiclostridium_E. Next base: position 1,139 of record WRGW01000092.1, on the reverse strand, counting down.
GACTTTAATAGAACAGACTTTAAATGAGAGGAGAAAATTAATGCCAAGTCCAAAAAATTTGCAAAAAAAAGAAAAGTTTGTCGAAGAACTCGTGGTAAAACTACAAAATTCAACTTGTGGAGTTATCGCTAACTACAAAGGTATCAACGTGGCTGACGATACAAAATTACGCAAAAGTATGTATGAAGCTGGTGTTGACTATTTTGTAGTCAAAAACTCATTACTAAGTCGTGCTTTTGATAAAGTTGGTTTGTCTGACCTTAACGAACATCTCACTGAAGAAACTGCAATCGCTTTATCGAAAGAAGATATTGTAATTGCACCAAAGCTTATTCAAGAACAAGTTGAAGAATCAAAAGGTGCGTACAGCATCAAAGCAGGTTTCATCGAAGGAAAAGCTGTTGATACCGCAACAATCGTTGAGTATGCGAAACTTCCAAGTAAAGAAGTTCTTGTATCAAAACTTCTTTTCGTACTACAAGCACCTATGCAAAAACTTGCAATTGGCTTAAACGAAGTTGCAAAACAAAAAGAATCAGGCGACGCTCCAGCAGAATCTGCATAAGATTTATTATGAGTTTTTCATAAAATCTATGCAAAATAAACAAATCAATCTCAAAAATACAATAGGCATAACGCCAATGAAATTAAATAAAGAAAGGTGAAATATCATGTCTGATAAAATCACATCACTAATTGAAGAGGTAAAAGCGTTAACAGTACTCGAACTTAACGACTTAGTAAAAGCAATCGAAGAAGAATTCGGTGTTTCGGCAGCAGCAATGGTAGCAGCAGGTCCAGCAGGCGGCGGCGGTGCAGCAGCTGAAGAAAAAAGCGAATTTGACGTAGTTTTAGCGAGCTTTGGCGATAAAAAAATGGACGTAATTAAAGCAGTAAAAGAAATCAGCGGTCTTGGACTAAAAGAAGCGAAAGAATTTGTAGAGGCTGCGCCTAAAGCAATTAAAGAAGGCGTTTCTAAAGCTGAAGCTGAAGAAATCAAAGGCAAACTTGAAGCAGCGGGTGCTGCTGTAGAATTGAAATAAAAGCAAAACAAGAGCTCAAGGGGAAGCTTTGCTTCCCCGAAGCTCGACGACAAAGCAAAACAAGAGCTCAAGGGGAAGCTCGACGACAAAGCAAAA
>WRGW01000091.1 GCA_009786985.1 Oscillospiraceae bacterium | reverse complement strand
AATGGGGGAATTCATTTCCCACACTTTATGCCTGACGTAGGAAAGCCAAACAAGAGCTAATCCCGTAGAGGGGTTAGCTTGACGAAAGCCAAACAAGATGTCCATAAGCGAAACTGGTTCTGTCAAGCGGGCAAAGCCCGCTCTTCGAGAACTTTTGCTTCGCTATAGGACATTGACGTATGTTAAATAGTACTATTTTATTATGTTTATGAAATGTAGTATTCAATGGAGGAAATTGTTAAAATGAATGAGGCACAATTAAGCGTTTACGCAAAAATGATTGCGACAGCGATGAAGTCAGGTGATAACGACAAAGTCGGTGAGTTATACGGTAAAGTAACCGCCACTGCATCAATGGAAGAAGCCGCAAAACTTGAAGAGTTGATTGCTGCTAATATGAGTTAATTGGAGTTGACAGATAACTAGATGTTTTTATTTCGATGGCTATGGAAAAATATGCAAGGGTACCGACGCAAGTGCATAATCGGGCTTGTATTGGCGTGCGTTGCACAAATTATGTTGATTTTTAACCCGTTTATAATGCGGATTGTAATCGACACCTTTATTTCTGCCGAAAATGCAGCCGAAAACCTTGCAACTCAGCGTAATTTGCTCTTTATTCTTATAGGGCTTACGCTAATCATTAACTTAGGCAGAACTGGATTACAGTACACTGTTCAGATGCTGTTTGAATCCTGCTCTCAGGGAACGGTATATCGTATTCGCAAACATTTATTTGAGAATATGCAAAAACAAGACCAGGACTTCTATGATTTACATAGAACTGGCGATATAATGACGCGGCTTTCTGGCGATATTGATATGCTCCGTCATACCACGGCGTGGTCTTTACGAACCATGTTTGAAAACATAGTATGCTTTACAGCGGTGAGCGTTTTTTACTTTACAATCAACCCTTTTATGGCGTTGTGTATGTTGGTGCTTACTCCGCTGATTTTCGTGTTTTCGATTGTTTTCCAAAAAAAAGTGGGGCCGCTTTTCGGGAAGTTGCGCGACAGCCTTTCTGAACTAAACACCGCTGCAGAAGAAAACATCTCTGGTAACAGAGTTGTGAAAGCGTTCGCCGCCGAAGATTATGAAAAAGAGCGGTTTAGCAAAGCCAACAAAAAGTATGCTGAACAGAGTAAAGAAACGTCTATCGTATGGTGGAAATTCTTTCTACCAATGGAGACGACTTCTCAAGCGATTTTTGCTGTACACCTGCTTTCGGGAGGTCTTTTTGCAATTTATGACCCTAACTTCACTATGGGTGATTATATGGCATTTTCTATGCTTGCGTGGGCGTTATCTATGCCACTCAGCACTTTAGGACACGTTATTAACGATTTGAAGAGGTTCTCGGCATCGGCGACTAAAATTATTGAAGTTTATTACAGTCGCCCTAAAATCGTTGACCGTTCTGATGCTGTAAAACTTACTCAGCCGATTAAAGGCGAAATTGAATTTCAAAACGTCAGCTTTGCTTATCCGAGTGGTGGTGAAAAAGGCAAGGCTGGTATACCTGTACTAAAAGACATCAGCTTCAAAATCGATGCCGGTGAAACTGTTGCGATTATGGGCGAAACTGGTTCTGGCAAAAGCACGCTAATCAACCTGATTCCACGACTATATGATGTAACTAAAGGCAAAATTTTAATCGACGGTCACAATATTCGTATGCTGAAATTAAAAGACCTGCGTTCATCAATCGGAACCGCAACGCAGGAGGTTTTGTTATACTCCGATTCAATTGAAGGCAATATCGCTTTCGGAATCGACGACTCAAATTTATCCGAAGAACAGCTTGGCGAAACTGTCCGTGAGTATGCAAAAATGGCGGCAGCTCACAACTTTATTCTAAACACCTCTGACGAATACAACACGATTGTAGGCGAACGTGGTGTTGGGCTTTCTGGCGGTCAAAAACAGAGGATTGCTCTGGCACGTGCATTGGCGGTGAATCCAGGTATTCTAATTCTTGATGACACAACTTCTGCTGTCGATTCCGAAACCGAATCCCACATTCAGGAAAGTTTACGCAAGCTGGATAATTGCACCAAAATCATCATCTGTGCGAGGATTTCTTCCGCTAAAGATGCTGATAAGATTATTGTATTGCAAAATGGCGAAATCGCCGAGATGGGTTCTCATGATGAGCTTGTGCAAAATGGCGGATATTATTCTGAGGTTTATGAATTGCAAAAGTGAGGGGAGAATTTGTGAAAAACAGTCAACAATTAAATTTATTCGATTTATCCCAAAACAGCGAAACCGAACCTCTCCGTCTAATTAAGAAAATCCCAAATGCAAATCTACCTCCATTAGAAAAAACACCAACAGTAATCGAACTTTTCGCTGGTGCAGGGGGGCTTGCACTCGGTCTTGAAAAAGCAGGTTTTCGCTCACTCGGATTAATTGAATTTGACAAAAACGCCTCCGAAACTCTCAAAAAAAATCGCCCTAACTGGAACGTAATTTGCAATGACATTGCTAACATATCTTCACTTAATTTAGAAGTGTGCTTCGGCATTTCTAAAGGCGATTTAGATTTGATTTCTGGTGGAGCACCGTGTCAAGCATTCTCGTACGCTGGTAAACGCTTAGGACTCGATGACGCACGCGGAACTTTATTTTATCATTATGCTATTTTTCTGCGTAAACTGCAACCAAAATCTTTTTTATTCGAGAATGTAAAAGGGCTTATGAGCCATGATAACGGGCAAACATATCAAACAATGCTCGATATTTTCACAGCTGAAGGATACACTGCAAAATCAAAAATTCTAAACGCATGGAACTATGATGTTGCACAAAAACGAGAACGCCTTATAATGCTCGGAGTTCGTAATGACTTAACAAACAAATTAAAAATAGGCTTCCCTGCCCCTCGTAGTTACAAACCAGTATTGCGCGATATTCTGGTAGATGTACCAAATAGTGCTGGTATGCAGTATTCTGAAAGCAAACGTAAAATTTTTGAGCTTGTTCCTCCAGGGGGATACTGGCGTGATATTCCAGAAGATATAGCAAAAGAATACATGAAAAGCTGTTGGAGAATGGATGGCGGACGCACTGGAATTTTACGACGATTGAGCTTAGATGAACCCTCGCTTACTGTACTAACCTCACCCACTCAAAAACAAACCGAACGCTGTCACCCAACCGAAACACGCCCTTTCACTATCAGAGAAAATGCACGTTGTCAAAGTTTCCCAGATAACTGGGAGTTTTGCGGAAGTGTAGGGCAACAGTATAAGCAAGTCGGTAATGCGGTGCCAGTTAATCTTGCTTATGCAATTGCTCAAGAGATTCACAAAGGATTGAGGGGGCTTTAAAAATGTGGAATCTATCTTTTATTTCAGAATCGAATTTTTACAACCATGTAGAATCAACTATACAACATTACGGCACAAAACTTGAACCTTATGACTTGAAGATGACGATTGTGCTTGCTTTCTTGTTGAAACTATTGCAAAGAAATCACAAAACATTCCATGGAGTGTTTCAATTGATGGACAACAGAAAAAGCACAAACGAATACGGCGTGTCAGCATGGATAGGTTTTATGCCCTTATAACTAGTCAAGACGATGCTTTTTATCAAATGTGCATGATACTACCGAGTGTAGTCGAAAAAGTTGTTTCTAAAATGTCAGCAAATATAATTCCGACTGATAGTGCTTTTAATGAATTGAGCGATTCGGTAAATTCTTCTTTTGTGTTAGCTTTGTATATGTTAGGATTCAAAGACTATATCGGATTTTCACCAACCTAAGGAATTAAATCAGCTTAGCTCCGATTTTAAGAAGTTTTTTGAGAACCTGATGGGAAAACGGCAACTGGATTACCAACAACTATCAGAGAGTTCCCAGATTTTGTATTGGATTTTAGTTAAATGTTCGTTTGCCCACACCCTGTTAACAAGAACACTTGACAAATGACGGTTTATAGTGTATAATTACAAGAATACATATCAAGTTAAGGAGAAATTAAACATGATACAAATTCCAATTTACGACGCTTATGACAGGCGTTATAAATCTCGATTCGGGGCGATTAAACAACATTCGGCTTGTGAGTTTAGCTTAAAATTCGCACGGGTGATGAATGTTACTGAACCTATTCTTGTAGTGCAAAGCCCTGCTTCTAAAGAAAAACATATCCCGCTTGAAGTAAGCGATGACACTGATTCGCTTTATGTCACATATTCGTGTAATTATACCCCTACGAATAAAGGTGCACATTATTATTACTTCGTTGCAAAACAGAACGATAACCGAACTGACATAAAACGAAAAGGCACGAACTTAGGTACGTGGTCACACGACGGCGGACACGACCTCTTCCAACTGACTGTGTATGACCCTCAATTCGACACACCAGACTGGCTCAAAGGCGGAGTCATGTATCAGATTTTCCCAGACCGGTTTTCTAAAAGCGATAAAGCAGATATTCCTGCCGCTGCGATTGATAGAGTAATCCACTCTGACTGGAACACCGTGCCAGTATGGCAGCCTAATGAACACGGCATGATTACTAACAACGATTTCTACGGTGGAAACCTCAAAGGCATCGAAGAAAACCTAGAGTATTTAGAAAAACTTGGAATAACTGCGATTTATCTTAACCCGATTTTTGAAGCTCATGAAAATCACCGCTACAACACCGCTAACTACGAGCTTGTCGACAGTATGCTTGGTACTAACAAAGATTTTACCGAACTCTGCGAGACAGCAAAAAAACATGGAATCGGCATAATTCTTGATGGTGTATTCAGCCATACTGGGGCAGATAGCGTATATTTCAACAAAAATGGGCGTTATGGAGAAAACTCTGGTGCGTATCGTGACCCTGAAAGCCCGTATCGCGAATGGTACTGTTGGATGGACTATCCCCATGTATATGAATCTTGGTGGGGAATGACAACTCTACCTAACGTCAACGAAAACAACCCTTCTTACACCGAATACATCTGTGGTGAAGGTGGAGTTTTGCAGAAATGGCTCGACCTTGGTGCAATGGGCTGGCGACTTGATGTCGCTGATGAATTACCAGATGAATTTATTGACGCTTTAACCAAAGCAGTCAAAGCTAAGGGTGATGATAAGGTTATTTACGGCGAAGTCTGGGAAGATGCTACTACTAAAGAAAGCTATGGAGTTCGCCGAAGATACCTTCTCGGTGGTCAGCTTGATAGTACCATGAACTACCCGTTCAAAGAAGCAATTTTGAACTATATCAAATATGGTGCGGCGGACTCTTTCCGTGATGGAGTTATGACTATTCTTGAACATTATCCTAAACCGTCTGTTGATATTCTAATGAACTTTTTATCCACCCATGATATTGAACGTGCAATTACTCGATTAGCTGGTCAAGAAGTTGGGACACATGATAGACAATGGCAATCAGAAAACGGGTTAAACGAACCAGAATACGTGTATGGTGTAGCACTGCTCAAATGTGCGATGACTCTTATGTTCTTCTTACCTGGGATACCGTGTATCTATTACGGTGACGAGGCTGGTCAAGAAGGTTATCGTGACCCGTTCAATCGGCGTACTTATCCATGGGGTATGGAAAACATGGATTTAATCGACTTTACGACTGAACTTTCACGTATTCGTAAAAGCAGTGATGTTTTCAAGAAAGGCGAACTTGAATTCATTGAAGTATCACGCCAGCACTGTGTTCTAAGACGAATTGACCGCGAACTCGGTGAAGGTGTAACTATTTATCTAAACCGCTCACGTCGCTCGACTAAGTTTAACTTAAACGGCGTTCGTGGAAAGCCAGAGCCTTCTAAAAACCCTAAAAACCTACAAATCCTAAGAGGTGTTCATTGCGAATCAGGGCGATTACAGGTTTCACCGTATGACTTTGCGGCGATTAAATATACCCTTGCAGAAACCTAAGAGCCGATTTTCAACAAACGAGGTGACATTTATATGCTAAATCATAAATCAACGATGTGGGTTTTGTTCTTGCTCTATTGCGGAATGCTTTTATATTTGCTATTCTTAGCACCCACTTTCGGCAGGGAAGCTACAAACGTTCCGCTAAGTTGGGCGATTTTTAGAGAAAATTCTAACCTAATCCCATTTGTAGAGATTTCGCGCTATTTCCGTGAGCTTGCACGTGGGAATGTTTACGATTTTGCAATAAACGTCATTGGAAATTTAATTGTATTTGCACCGTTCGGATTTTTTGTTCCAGCACTATTTAAGCGAATGCGTGGTGCTTGGTGGAAAGTGTTTCCGTTTACGGTTTTTATGGTCATTATAGTGAGTTTAGTTGAAATCATACAAGTGTTCACTGGAGTAGGGCGTGCTGATATTGATGATGTGTTATTAAACACAACTGGTGCAGTTCTGATTTATTTGAAAGTTCGGGTGTAATATACCCCCGACGCTCTGCGTCGGTTCTCTCGAGCGAAGCGAGAGAGGTGCAGGGCACTCTGTCAAGCAGGCAAAACCTGCTCTTCGAGAGCTTTGCCCTGCGGTGTTACCGAACATTTGCTTAACAATATTCACAAAATTTATTTGAAAGGTGGTGATTAAATTGACCAAAGAAGAATTTAGCACTTTCAAACGTGCGATAACTCATAATGCTGTAAAATTCAAACGCGGACAAATCACCAAAGATGAATTTTATGAAGCGTTAGTTGTCACGCTCGGTAAAGATACGTTCGACGAAACAATCAAAATGATGGACGAACCAAAACCAGAATAGAACTCTAAAGTCTGTCTATTCTGGTTTTAAAAATTATCAAAACAAATGTTCGGTAACACCACTGGGCAATGCTCACGAAGAGTAGAGTATTACACACGAACGTCACAATAGACTTCCACTAAACCCCCGCATGAGTGGAGGTCTAATAAAAAAATTTGGAGACTTAAAGAGTTTGGTTTTTTCATCACTGACTTTTCTGTTTTTGTTTATGCCGCTCTTTTTCGGGGCGTACTTTGTTGTGCCACGAAAGTTCAAGAACTTAGCTTTATTCATAGGCGGAATCCTTTTTTACGCATGGGGAGAACCGTTTTATGTCTTCATTCTCTGCTTGTCGACTTTTTGTGATTATTTCATAGGACTAATAATGCACAAAAATGACGATAAACCCAAAATTAGAAAAGCTGCACTTATTGCATCGATTGTTCTAAATTTATCGCTACTCAGCTTGTTTAGATATTCTGGATTTCTCTCCGAAAACATAAACGCAATAATCGGTAGTGATGTTTTTAGAGTAGATTTACCTTTCCCAATCGGAATTAGTTTTTACACTTTCCAAACTATGTCTTACACCATTGATTTATATCGTAGGCGAATAAAAGTTCAGAAAAACCCTGTAAACTTTGCGGCTTTTGTGACCATGTTTCCGCAAATTGTCGCAGGACCAATTGTGAGATACGAAGAAGTCGCTAAAGATTTAGATGAGCGTAAAATAAACCTCGACCTAATGTATGACGGGATTTGTCGGTTTACATTAGGGCTCGGAAAAAAAGTATTAATCGCAAACAACATTGGGCTGTTGTGGGAGGGTATCAAAAACACCGCTGATTATTCGGAGCTATCGGTAATCACCGCATGGCTCGGAATTATAGCTTTTGCGTTCCAAATTTATTTTGATTTTTCGGGATACTCAGACATGGCAATCGGGCTTGGGAAAATGCTCGGCTTTACTTTCCCTGAAAATTTCAATTACCCCTACTCAAGCCAGAGCATTTCGGAATTTTGGCGACGATGGCATATAACCCTCGGAAACTGGTTCAAGAGTTATGTGTATTTCCCGCTTGGCGGAAGTAGGCATAGCTCAAAATGGAGAACCGTGTTTAATCTCTCGGTGGTATGGATTTTAACTGGAATCTGGCACGGTGCAAGCTGGAACTTTGTTTTATGGGGCGTGTTATTTGGTGTATTCGTGATTCTTGAAAAGCTATTTTTAGGGCATGTTCTCGAAAAAGCACCGTGGTTTGTAGGAAACATTTATGTGATGTTCATAGTAACTGTTATGTGGACTTTGTTTGACCTGCCTACTCTAAGTGATACCATTTCATACCTCGGAGCGATGTTTGGGGTTGGCTGGAACCGAACTTTCTTAGACCAACGAGCAGCATATCTAATTATGAACTATGGGATAATGTTCGGCATATGTATAATCGGAAGTTCAGAATTTCCGAAACTTTCAGTAACAGCACTTAGACAGCGATTCCCGATAATAGTTGACTATGGAACAATCGCCACCATCTTAGCAATCGTAGTCGCCTGTACAGCATATCTTGTAAACGCTGGATATAATCCGTTTTTGTATTTTAATTTTTAGTAAAGCAAGAGTATGCCCCAGAGGGGGAATTCACTTCCCACGTCGGGGCTATCTCGACGAAGTAAAGCAAAAGTATGCCCCAGAGGGGGAATTCACTTCCCACGTTGGGGCTATCTCGACGGGTGGAAGTAAGGTTCTCCCCCGCAAGGTGGGCTTTGCCCGTCTGGAGTGGTGGGGACACGACGACAAGCAGCACTCTTCAAGTGACCTGCTCAGTGGCAAAGCCACCGACACCGCAACTCTCGTCTTGCAAAGCAAAAAAGGAGGAGCTACCTATTATGAACAACAAACTTCATAAAAAGATTTTAATTTTAGCTTTTGTGGCGTTTATAATCACAACTCCTATTATAACTTTTATTCTAATTCCGAATAGACCAGACTTTTCGGAAAACGAAAACAGATTCAAAGCGACATACGTTTCGCCAGACTTTGTGGGATATTTTAGACATTTCTTTTCCGCTACAAATAATCGCCCAAACAATATCAGAAATCGCCAGTTTATGGAACGTTTTGATGAATGGTTCGCCGATAGATTTATGATGAGAGAGGATTTTATAATCCTACAAAATCGATTAGAACGCTTGAGAGGCAAGACTAAAATCAACGGTGTTTATACAGTCGGTGACCAAATGTTATTATCGTGGAGTGATTATCCTGAAACATCAGCAAATTTACCTTACACACTTAATGCGGTAAACAATTTTGCTTGGCATATGAGCGAAAATTATGGTGCAAATAGTTATATTATGCTGATACCGACTGCTGTTGAAATCAAACGTAATTTGTTACCGCCTAACGCACAAGTTGTCGACCAAATTGCATTTAACAATAGAATTTTTGACGCACTGGAACATCTGACCTCGATTGATGTTTCTACTATTCTTTCGCAAAACACCGATAGTTATATCTTCTATCGAACCGACCATCACTGGACTTCTTTTGGCTCATATTTAGGTTATGTTGCGGCGGGTGAACGGATGGGATTTACACCGTTCACTTTAGGACAATTTGATGTGGAACACGCCTCATCTGACTTTAGAGGTACTCTGTTTTCAAAAACGCTAGACTTTTCTATAACACCAGATGTGATTTCGTTTTTTACTCTTAACGAAAACGTGTTGCCTAATAGTGGAAAACCCGAACTAACAATCCATACTGGTAGCGAAACTTTTAAACGAGACACCTTTTTCTTTCGTGAACACCTGCAAAAAAAAGACCAGTATCGTGCTTTTATGGGGGGGAATTTCCCGATTGTAGAAATCAAAACCGATTTAAATTTAGCCGACCGGGAAAATGAACGTTCATTGCTTGTTTTCAAAGATAGTTTTGCGCATTCAATGCTCCCATTCCTAGCTAATCATTATAGCAGGATTACGGTTTTAGATATGCGTTTCATTAACGCCGACATTAGAAACTGGATTGAACTTAGCAATTACGACGAAGTGTTGTTCCTTTATTCGACGACTAAATTTGTTGAATGTAACGATTTAATGAGAATTATAATCGATTAACTTACAAAATCTATTTCATTTCAGCGTCATGCGATTTTGCTTGACGAATCTTAAAATCTATGATATAATAGTATGATATGAAAATTTTAGGTATAGACCCAGGGTACGCTACGGTTGGTTACGGTGTAATCGAATATAACAAAGCCACGTTCACAGTCGTCAATTACGGGGCGATTTTGACTGATGCTAACACTCCATTCGAGCAAAGACTAAGCGAAATATATGATGATTTATGCCAGATTATTAACACGTACAAACCAGAATTTATGGCAGTTGAACGGGTTTTTTTCACAACAAACAAAAAAACAGCGATTGATGTTTCACAAGCACGCGGAGTGACTTTGCTCTCTGCGGTCAAAAATGGCGTTCAACTCGCTGAATACACGCCTTTGCAGGTAAAACAAGCAGTGTCTGGATATGGGAAAGCAACTAAATCTCAAGTTCAGGAAATGACTAAGCGTATTCTAAAACTTCCTGCTATTCCAAAACCTGATGACACGGCGGACGCACTTGCGATTGCGATTTGCCACGCACATACGTTTAATAGCTCCAGAATCGCTGGAAAATAAGGAGAAATATATGCTTCATAGCATTAGCGGAAAATTAATACACACCGAACCAAACTTAGCTGTTGTTGAATGTGGCGGTGTAGGTTTCTCGTGTAGAACTACCTCTACATCTTTAAGTAGCATCAAAGAAGGAGAAGATTGTACTTTTTTGACATATTTACACGTTCGTGAGGACGCACTTGAGTTATTTGGATTCACCACCGCTCATGAACTAAACTGTTTTAAGCTACTGATTTCTGTATCTGGGGTGGGACCTAAAGTAGCTTTATCGATTTTATCCAAAATGTCTTGTCAAGAGTTTGCCTTGTCGGTAGTAGGTGATGACGTAAAAGCATTAACAAGTGTACCAGGAATCGGGGCAAAAACCGCACAACTTATAATTTTAAAATTAAAAGATAAGCTCTCAAAAGAGCAAGGAATCGCTGATTTTGCTTCCGTTAAATCCAGCAAAGCTAGCGGTGAAACGATTGCCGCTAACTCTGGTTCTGAGGCTATGAGTGCTTTGATGGTTCTCGGCTTTTCAGCAAGCGAGGCGGCAGGTGCGTTATCGAATTTGCCTGAAGATTTGCAGACTTCTGAAAAAATCAAAGCTGCATTAAAAAAACTATCTAAGTAAGCGAAAAAGAGAGGTAGATATGTTTCAATATTTTCAGATTGCTTTCAACAATGTCCTGCAGTGTTTCAAAGCTCGTCTTTCGGGGCATACTCTTGTTTTGCTTGCTTTCGGCAATGTTCATTTCGAGCCGAGCGAGTACGCTCTGACAGAACATCTTGTTTGGCTTGCCCCTATTCAAAACGAAACACAAATCACACTCACATTGCTAGTCATAATAGCGGTGCTATTAGTGTTGATTTTTATATCAGGATTTATTGTTATTAGCGAATTTCACAAAAAAAAACGTAACAGAATAGATGAGTTAATCGATGATACTAAGTTAAATACTGATTTAGAAAACAAACGTAGGTTCAGAAAAAACCTCGGTCTTTTAACTTTAGCAGCTCCTGAAGTCAACAAAAAAATTTTTATGAAAGCAGCATCGAATTTTATGGACATAGCTAAAAATACACCAGACCCGATTGACAAAGCCTACAGTCTCGGTTGGGCGGGGCGTTGCTTTGAAGATTGCGGTGATGTCACAATCGCAGCGACTTGTTACGCAGCGGCAGCAGCGGTTGAACCCTCCGACACTTACTCGCTCGAACGCTTGGGAGACTTTTTCTGGCAAATTGATGTGTCTGAAGCTATTTCGCATTACGAAAAACTAATTAAATATGACCCTGTTCTTTCGAGAGGGTACTACAAACTCGCAAAATTGTTTTCTGAAAACGGAAAAAATCACGAATCAATCAAACATTATGAAACGGCAATCAAAGTCAATAACGGATACGTTGCACCTATGGCTGAACTCACACTTGAATACGCAAAAATCGGCAACTTTACTAGTGCACTTAAGTTTTATCATTTAGCAATGGCAAGTGATGTATATGAGTTTGAACACTTGACTGAATCATTTGAAAAAGAATTGCGTAAACAGTCTGGCGAAAACGATAAATTAATAGTCGAGGGGGCAAACGATACATGAATAATATGACTATTGTAATCATAATTTTTGTGTGGATTATTGTCACTTTAAATTTAGTTGGGCTTATCAAACGGTTTCGCACAGCATTAAAATATCACAAAACTGCAATACAATGTATTGGTGAAGAAGTTTCGATTTATAAAGACAAAGGTGCCAAGTACGCTTACAAAGGAGTTCGTGCATACTTGATTGAAGATTATTCTAAAGCTCTAAAATGCTTCGAGATTGCATTAAAACACTCTGACGTTTCACACAACTGCTCTTTTTGTTATGACTGGATGTCACAATGTTACGAAGCTCAAAACAAACCAATCGAAACTCTTGCTTATAGTGTTAAGGCGGCTAATGCTGAACCTTCCAACATCAAATCAGCGTTTAATTTAGCCGAAAACTATGCACGCATCGGATTATTCGAAAAGTCAGAATTTTATTATAAACGTGTTTTAGATTCAGAGGGCGAAAATGTGGCGGCACATTTTATGCTCGGAATGCTGTGTATGTCGCGTGGTATGTATGATGAAGCAAAAGACTATTTTCTAAAAACAATCGAAATTGATGCAAATTTTGCAGCAGCGTACGCTGAATTAACAATCCTTATGGCAATTAAAGGCGACTATTCGCAATCAAATTCTTATTTCAATAAGGCACAAGATAAAGAATTAATCGAAACAGAGCGACTCAAGAAGCGGTTGGATTTAATTCAAAAAATGCAAAAACTATGCCAAAACGCCGAAATTAGCAACAATAGTGGAGATAAAGCATATGATTGTTGATAGCAACGCAAACCTTAATCAATCCAACCTCGAAAACCGATTAGTTGACCCTAAACTACTCAAAAATATTGAGAGTTCTGAAAATTCAGAAGACATCGCTGAATTAGACTCCGAGTATAGTTTACGCCCTAAAACTCTCGCTGAATATATAGGGCAAGACAAAGTCAAAGAAAACCTATCGATTTTTATCGAAGCTGCAAAAAAACGCGGTGAGGAATTAGACCATGTTCTGCTATATGGTCCTCCAGGATTAGGGAAGACAACACTTTCGATGATTATTGCAGGCGAACTTGGGGTAAATATTCGTATAACCTCTGGTCCTGCAATCGAAAAAGCTGGTGATTTAGCGGCACTTCTCACCAATTTACAAGCTGGCGATGTGCTTTTTATTGACGAAATTCATAGACTTTCAAGACAGGTAGAAGAAATTCTTTACCCTGCTATGGAGGACTATGTAATTGACATAATCGTCGGCAAAGGTCCGTCGGCACAGTCATTTAGAATCGATATTCCAAAATTCACGTTAGTAGGAGCGACTACACGAGCAGGTCAGCTTACTAATCCTTTACGTGATAGGTTCGGTGTAATTCAAAGGCTTGAGTTATACACAGTTGAACAGCTGTGCGAAATTATAATGCGTTCGTCAGTTATTCTTGCAATTCCTACAGTTAAAGAGGGTGCGATAGAAATCGCCAAGCGTTCAAGAGGAACGCCAAGAATCGCTAATCGCCTCTTAAAACGAGTGAGGGATTTTGCCGAGATTATGGGAGATGGTCGTATTACCAAAGAATTAGCAGATATTGCACTTTCAAGGCTTGAGATTGATAAGCTGGGTCTTGATTCTCTCGATAGACGATACCTTGAATTTATAATCAAAGGATTTTCAGGTGGACCAGTCGGGCTTGATACGCTTTCGGCTTCGTTGGGTGAAGAAGCTGTGACACTCGAAGATGTATGCGAGCCGTTTTTGATGCAACTGGGGTTCGTGGCCAAAACTCCGCGCGGAAGAACTGCCACCACACTAGCCTACCAGCATTTAGGGATTACGCCTGCTGGTCAGCTTAATTTGGAGGGGTAAGTTATGGTGACTTTTATTGATTTGTTTGCTGGAATTGGTGGGATTCGTTTAGGGTTTGAAGCTTGTTTTGATGAAAACAGTCAAACCGTTTTTGCGAGCGAAATCGATATAAATGCACAAAAAACATATAAAATGAATTTTTCAACCCCTCTTGAAATATCGGGCGATATTTCTCTAATCAATGAAAATGATATTCCACCTTTTGACATTTGTTTGGCTGGGTTTCCTTGTCAAGCGTTTAGTTTTGCTGGTAACCGTAAAGGATTTGCCGATTGTTATAAGGGTGTAGCACGTGGTACTTTGTTTTTTGATATAATTAGAATATGTGAAAAACATAAACCCAAAGTGATTTTTTGCGAAAACGTAAAAGGTTTAGTAGCTCATGATAAAGGACGTACTTTTGATGTCATAAAAAACACTCTTAAAGAAATAGGATATACTGTCCATTCAAAAGTTTTGAACAGTAAAGATTTTGGTGTTCCTCAAAATCGAGAACGTATTTATATTGTTGCTTTCAGAAACGATATCGAAAGCACAAACTTTAAGTTTCCTAAACCAATTGACACAACCGCAAAAATAAAAGATATAATAGAAAAACAACCTGTGTCAGCTAAATATTATCTTAGTGAAACATATCTTGAAACACTTCGCAAACATAAGGCACGGCACGAAAAAAAGGGGAACGGTTTCGGATACGAAATTCGTGACTTGAATGGAATATCAGCAGCTATTGTTTGTGGAGGAATGGGTAGAGAACGTAATTTGATTATCGACAATCGACAAACCGATTTAACACCAGTAACACACATAAAGGGGGAAATCAACAAAGAAGGTATACGCAAAATGACACCACGTGAATGGGCAAGATTACAAGGTTTATCTGAAACCTATAAACTGCAATTAGCAGATACGCACCTATACAAACAGCTTGGAAATTCAGTCACCGTACCAGTAATTAAAGCGATAGCAAAACAAATCAAAAAAGTGCTTGAAAATAACAACAACAGAAAGGTGACTTTTGTTTATGTTGAAACAAGTTGGAATAGTTAAAAACAACACAAAATCGTTAGATGTGTTTACACAACATATTTCAGATAACTTCTTGAAAATAGAAAAAATGCGTTCTTCTGAATACGTAAAATATTGTTGGGAAAAATATAAAGCATTTGATGAAATCTATAAACAAGATAGAGCTATGAATGGTAATATTTTCGAGCTAATCATATCAAGCGAACTATATAGACAATCAATTTCACCTATGTTTTTACAAGCAAAAGTTGCATTTGTTCCCAATGTAAGTTTTGATATTTTGCTATACTCTTCAAATCGAGTTCCTATCGGGATAAGCCTTAAAACAAGTTTACGAGAACGATACAAACAAGCAGATTTAGAAGCAACTGCGTTAAAGTATGTTCATAGAAGAGCTAAAAATTACTTGATTACATTAGATAAAAAAGATTCGGTGATTACAAAAGATAAAATAGATAACGGAATTTTGCTTGGTTTAGATGATATAATCGTTGCAGATACCGAAGAATTTGATATATTTGTAGAAAATTTATCAAAAACTAAATTTATTCAACCTGATAAAATTGACATAATTACTGCACAAAATATAGTTTCACAATGTTCGGTAACACCGCAGGGCAAGCCCTGCACCCCTCTCGCTTCGCACGCGCGAACCGACGCAGAGCGTCGGGGTATTAAACCCGAACTTTCAATCAAATAAGGAGAAATACACATGAGCAGACTATTTGGAACAGACGGAGTAAGAGGAGTTGCGATTACTGAGCTAACCCCAGAACTCGCATTAAATATAGGAAAAGCGTTGACTGCTTATTTAGTCGCCCAAAATCCAAATCACACCCCGTGTATAATCATAGGCAAAGACACACGAATGTCGTCTGATTGCCTTGAAGCGGCACTCATAGCTGGGATTACTGCAGCTGGTGGCTTAGCTTCTACTGCGGGAATCGTGCCTACACCAGCGGTTGCTTACTTAGTCCAAAAGCATAAGGCAGACGCTGGAGTTATGATTACTGCATCACATAATCCTGCGGAGTTTAATGGAATCAAACTGTTTGACCGTAATGGATTTAAGTTTCCAGACAGCGTTGAAGATGAAATGGAACTGCTCATTCATTCACCAGAAAGCATACCGCTCAAAGACGGCAGAGGGGCAGGTGCTATCACCTCTCTTGTTGGAGCAACACTTGATTACGTCAACAGAATAGTTGGGATTTCTGATTGTTCGTTAGACGAGCTTAAAATCTTAGTTGATTGTGCTAACGGTTGTGCGGCACTTGGTACGGCTAAGCAAGTTTTCAACGAACTTAAGGCAGATTGTACTGTCATTAACGCTTCGCCAGACGGTACTAACATCAACGACAAATGCGGCTCTACTTATATCGAAAGTTTGAAAGAAAGAGTTCTTGAAAACAAGTTCGATATTGGCATAGCTTTTGATGGTGATGCTGACAGAATGCTCGCAATCGACGATACTGGAGCCTTTGTTGATGGTGACAAAATCATCGCACTGTTATCAGCTTATATGAAACAAAAAGGCGAATTAAAAGACGATACAGCAGTCGTTACAGTGATGAGTAATTTAGGCTTCCATAGTTATATGAAAGCGAACGGACTTAAAACCAAAATCGTATCAGTGGGCGACCGTTACGTTACTGAAATGATGTTAGCTGAAGGCTTTAGTTTAGGTGGCGAACAGTCTGGTCATATCATTTTTGGCAAACACTCGACTACTGGTGACGGGATTTTAACCGCCGTAAAACTCCTAAACTTAGTCAAAACTAAAAATTCTAAACTATCTGAATTAGTAGCAGAAATCCCATCTTTCCCACAAACACTCAAAAATGTCACCATAGCTACTGACAAAAAGAATACGTGGGAAAATAATTCTGCTATTGTTGAAGTAATCAAACAAGTCGAATCAGAGGGCGGTGGCAAATCACGCATATTAGTCCGTGAATCGGGGACTGAACCATTGTTGCGAGTAATGCTCGAAGGCGAAAATCAAGAACAAATCGAGGATTGGGCAGACAGAATTTGTGAAGTAGCCCGCAAAGAATTAGGAGCATAATATCATGAGATACTGCACCGATTGGCAAGATTATGAACTTTTGGACGCTTCTGGTGGTGAACGCCTTGAGCGTTGGGGGGAGTTTACACTAATTCGACCAGACCCACAAATTATGTGGGGAGGGCAAATCACCGCCAATGCTGACGCTCGTTATATCCGCAATAGTAGCTATAAAGCAAATAGCAAACATGGCACACATGGAAAGGAAGGCGAATGGCTATACTCAAACCCGAACAAACCGCTTCCAAAAAACTGGAATGTTCGGTATAAAGGATTAACTTTCAAAGTCAAACCGACGTGGTTTAAACATACCGGTGTCTTCCCTGAACAGGCGGTGAACTGGGATTATTGCCGTCAACTCATTAGCGATGAAATCAAGGCTTCGAGGCGTGAAATAAACGTATTGAATATGTTTGCGTACACTGGTGGAGCTACACTTGCTTGTCTAAAAGCTGGTGCAAAAGTATGTCACCTTGATGCTGTTAAATCTATAGTCGAGTGGGGAAAAGAAAACGCCAATCTATCAAAACTCAATGACAAACCAGTCCGTTGGATAATTGATGACGCTATGAAATTCTTAGGTCGTGAAATTAAACGTGGTAATAAGTATGACGCAATTATTCTCGACCCACCGAGTTATGGCAGAGGAACTAACGGCGAAACCTGGAAGCTGGAGGATTGCATCAATTCTCTGCTTTTGATGTGTAGTGAAGTTTTGTCAGACAATCCGCTGTTCCTTCTGATGAACAGCTACACGACTGGGTTGTCACCATCGGCAGTCAGCTATCTAATGAAAATGACGC
Organism: Oscillospiraceae bacterium; assembly: GCA_009786985.1. Taxonomy (GTDB): domain Bacteria; phylum Bacillota; class Clostridia; order Oscillospirales; family Ruminococcaceae; genus Ruminiclostridium_E. The sequence continues at coordinate 7,830 of WRGW01000091.1, read as the reverse complement.
TTGGTGATAAACGCAAAGTGCAGATTGAATCGAGCGAGATTGGGCTACCTGTCAAGTCAACTGGGCTGATTTTGCCTTGCGGAAATACTGCTATTGCAAGATTTTAGGGGGCTATGTGAACCAAAGTATAATAAAAGTAAAAAATCTATGTTTTGAATATAACGTCTACACCGATATCCCCGCCGAAGAAACACAATCAGAAAATAAACAACCTGAACCTAACACGGTTCAGGTTTTACACGGTGTGAGCTTTGAAATTCCTAAAGGTCAATTCGTTGCGATTTTAGGGCACAACGGTAGCGGAAAATCGACACTAGCTAAACATTTTAACGGCATTCTCACACCTACAAGCGGAAAGGTCACGGTAGCTGGATTAGACGTTTCGATGGACGAGACTTTAGGCGAACTTCGCCAAACTGTTGGAATGGTGTTCCAAAACCCTGATAATCAGATTGTTGCTACAATCGTTGAAGAAGATGTAGCGTTTGCACTCGAAAACCTCGGTGTTCCACCAGAACAGATTCGTATTCGTATTGACGATGCACTCGAAACTGTTGGAATGACTAAGTTTGCCAAACACGCACCACATCAACTTTCAGGAGGGCAAAAGCAAAGAGTAGCAATCGCAGGCGTAATTGCTATGAAACCTAAATGTATAATCTTAGACGAACCCACAGCTATGTTAGACCCGAGCGGTCGCCAAGAAGTCATCAAAACAGTAAAAAAACTAAATAGTGAAGGTGCAACAATCGTATATATCACGCATTATATGGAAGAAGCAGCACTCGCCGACCGAATAATTGTAATGGATAGCGGAAAAATCATGATGGATGGAACACCTAAAGAAGTTTTTGCAAAATCAGAAAAGTTAAGAGAAGTAGGGCTTGATGTTCCGCAAGTAACCGAATTAGCTCACGCTTTAAGAAAACAAGGGTTGGACATTCCAATAGACATAATCACCGAAGACGAATGTGCTGACTGGATTGTTGGCTTATTCTCAAATTATAATCAATCAGTTTAATAATACTCGAGTATTTGCAGTATATTTTCCGCCGTACTGCGTTGATTTTTGCTTAAATATCGATGGATATTCGCACAAAAATCGCCTTGTCTGACGAAAAATATCCGCACAAATCCAACAAGCATTATTAAACTGACCGACTATAGCAAAAAATCAGGAGTAAAAAATATCATGAAAAATATTCAAAAACTAATCACGCAGCTTACACTGGAACTTAAATTACGTGCCGATTATATCGAAAACGTAATCACTTTAATAGACGATGGCAATACAATCCCATTTATCGCTCGTTATCGGAAAGAGCTTCATGGTTCGATGGACGATACCCAGCTTAGGGATTTGTCGGACAGGCTTACTTATCTTAGAAATTTAGATAAACGCCGTGAAGAAATTATAAATTCAATCGATTCACAAGGCAAGCTGACCGATGAACTCAAAGAAGCAATTGCAAAAGCAGAAACGCTGGCTAAACTCGAAGATATATACCGCCCGTATAAGCAAAAACGCAGAACTCGTGCGACAATCGCACGCGAAAAAGGGCTTGAACCACTCGCCGAACTGCTGTTTGCTCAAGAACTAAAAGAAGGTGTTCTGACTGACATTGCAAGCGAATATGTTGACTCTGACAAAGGAGTAGAAACGCCTGAAGAAGCGTTGCAGGGTGCAGCCGACATAATCGCCGAAGAGATTTCAGATGACGCAAAAATCCGTGAACTTCTCAAAACTCAGATTGGCGAATATGAACAACTTGTTTCAAAAGCCAACGTAAAGTCTGGCGAAGAAGTACCAGACAGTGTTTACGAACTATATTATGATTTTTCTGAACCACTCAAAAACTTGCAGAGCCACCGTGTTCTTGCAATCAACCGTGGCGAAAAAGAAAAATTTTTGAATGTATCAATCCAAGCGAACGATGTCGAGTGTATAAAACTCATTCGCAAAACCATAGTAAAGCATAATAGCATTTCAAGTGAATTTGTTTCAGAAATCTGCGAAGATTCATACGAACGCTTGATTTTCCCGTCTTTAGAGCGAGAATTTCGGAGTATGCTCACCGAAACGGCATCAGAGCAGGCGATTAAAATGTTCGGGCTTAATCTAAAACCGACCTTGATGCAACCGCCAGTAAAAAATATGCCTACAATGGGATTCGACCCTGCTTATCGGACGGGTTGCAAAATCGCCGTAGTTGACGAAAATGGGAAACTATTAGAAACAGGCGTAGTGTACCCGACTGCCCCACATAACAAAACGGGCGAGGCCACTAAAACTCTCGCGCGTATGCTAAAAACACATAAAATCAAAGCTATTGCGATTGGGAATGGTACGGCTTCTAAAGAATCAGAGATTTTTGTGGCAGAAATGCTAAAATCTCCAGAACTTTCGGGGCTTGGAATTTCGTACATGGTGGTGAACGAAGCGGGGGCGAGTGTGTATTCAGCTTCTAAGTTAGCGGCGGCGGAATTTCCAGAACTTGATGTATCTTTGAGGAGTGCAGTGTCAATTGCCCGCAGATTACAAGACCCGCTTGCAGAACTTGTCAAAATCGACCCGAAATCAATCGGTGTAGGGCAATATCAACACGATATGCCATCAGCACGACTTGATGAAACACTCGCAGGTGTGGTGGAAGATTGCGTAAATTCAGTTGGTGTAGATGTAAATTCGGCAAGCCCTGCTTTGCTCTCATACATCTCTGGTTTAAACACTACTACTGCTACAAATATCGTGGCTTTCAGAGAAGAAAACGGTGCTTATACTGCACGAAATCAAATCAAAAAAGTCCCTAAAGTAGGACCTAAAGCGTTTGAGCAGTGTGCAGGTTTTTTAAGAATTTCTGGTGGTAAGAACGTGCTTGACAATACTGGTGTTCATCCAGAAAGCTACAAAGTCGCTGAGAAAATCCTCGAAAAGTGTGATTTTTCGATTAAAGATATAGTTTCGGGCGAACTCGAAAAGCTCCGTGCTATGGTGAGTAAACTCAGCGTGACCGAAATTGCCAACGAATGTAATGTAGGTGTTCCAACTATTAGCGATATTATAAAAGAGCTACTCAAACCAGGTCGTGACCCTCGAGACGAACTTCCACCAACCATGCTTAGAACAGACGTAATGGATATGAAAGACTTAAAGTCTGGTATGACACTTACTGGAACTGTCAGAAACGTTATAGACTTCGGAGCATTTGTAGATATTGGTGTGCATCAAGACGGGCTGGTGCATATATCCGAACTTTGCAATAAATTTGTAAAACACCCGTCAGAGATAGTAAAAGTCGGTGATATAGTAAATGTCACTGTATTGTCAGTTGATGCTAACAAAAAGCGAATTTCGCTTAGTATGAAATCTAAATAACTATATTTTGTAATAATATGGTACAAACACAAAACAAAGACGGAACTGTGCTTAGGCTTGGTTTTGCTTGACGTATTCAAATTTTCATGGTATAATAGTCTTAGAGGCTGTCGACACGAGTTGAATAAGGAGAAGATATATGGTTTATTGCACACATTGTAACGCACAGAATAATTCTGGTAGTACATATTGTTATGTTTGTAAAACTGGTTTGACTAATAGTCAACCTCCACAAATTTCACCACAATTTCACCACAATCATTATAACAATTATCACCAAAAAACTCCGAATTTGTTTGAAGCGTTCAAAAAAGTAAAAAATACAGAACCTGTATCTCTGTGGAACTGGGTGTTGACTTTATTTTTACTCTCTATTCCAGTTGCTGGGATTATTTTGGCGTTTGTCTGGGGATTCAGTGATAGCGAAAAGCAGAGTAAATCTAATTTCTGTAAAGCATACCTGATTATGCTCGGAATTTCGATTGTTTTATGGGTCGGATTTATGATTGTTTCTACGCTATTTTTTCACGCTCTGTTTGAATCATTCTTTTATGTTCCAGAACAATATTTCTAAAATTTTGAAATTTCAAAAACCAGAATAACATATGAAAATCCGTAAATACTACTTCTGCGACAATTCTACAGTTGACAATAAAATTTAACCATTATTTAACTGTTTTTTTGAAGTAAAAGTATAATATAAGGAGAAGCGTTATGGATAAGGTTGCATTATTTATTTTGCTACTCGGTGGATTAAACTGGGGTAGTGTTGGCTTGTTCCGATTTGACGTAATTGCATGGGCATTCGGTGGTGCAGGCGGAATAATCAGCAGAATTGTTTATATTCTGTTCGCACTTTCAGCTGTATGGTGTTTCTCACTCTTCTTTAGAAGAAATGAAATGCTTGACTCTGACCGACATCACCATCATGCCCATGATGGTCGATTCGAATAACTGTGATTGTAGGCATTGATTCTGCTTACTAATAGCACGAGAGTGGGTTTATAACCCACTCTCACGTTACATACAGTAATATTCGCACAAAGCCCATGAGAGCAGGCTTTGCCTGCTTGATAGGGCAAAATTGCCTTGTCTGACAACAAAAATCCTCGCCAAAACACAGTATTCAAAAAGTCAAACCCACTATACAAGCGTTGATACTGTGACCGCTATAAGTGCACCTATACCCGCACTTATCAGGAAAGCCAGAGTACTTTTAGCTTTTGAGTGTTTGTTCTGTAATATGCTTTTTTGTGAGCTTATTAACAAATCAGCGTTTTGACTAAGTTCTTTTGAAGTAGGCGATTTAACTTGTGGCTTTATGAAAAAAATCGCCCTTTCAAAAAGTTCGTTATCTGGATTTATTACCTCTACTATTTGTTTATTTACACCTTTAACCATGTACGTATCTCTCCTTGTTTTCTGATTATTGAGTTTTGTTTTTAACTTGATTTTACTAATACTTTTTGTATTATTGGACATGATTTGGCTTTTAATCAAACAAATATAAGTTTTATTTCTACGGACTGTAATTGTGTTGAAAGTGTTGAAAACTTTGATGGTTTTATGAGTTTTTAACACTTTTTAATCAAACTTGTTGAAAACTTTGTGGAAACGGTTATAAACGGCTTAAAATCTATACTTATTTAGTCTTGGAAAACTTTTATATTGTTGAAAACTTATTCAATCAAGTCAATGTTCAGCAACACCGCAAGGGCAAGCCCTGCCCCCTCTCGATTCACTTGAGAGAACCAACGCTGAGCGTTGGGGTATTACACCCGAACTTTCAATAAAATCCAAAAAAGGATGGTGGAATTTAAATGTATAATAAAGATGAGATTCCAGCAATCTTGTTGGATTTTTTGAACTATTTCGCTACAATCAAAGGTCGTTCATCTAATACTGTCAAGAACTATTTTTATGATATCAAGTATTTTCTGAGATTCCTCAAACAAAAACATGGATTGGCAGAATGTGTAGAGTTCGACGAAATCGACATTTCGGATTTCCCACCCGAGCTACTTAAATCGGTTGAACTTTATGATATTTTGGAGTTCTTACATTTCTTGGCTTCTGTGAGAAAAAATTCACCTAAAGCACGACATCGTCGTGGTGTTGCAATTCGCCAATTTTTCAAGTATTTGACGAACAACAAACAATGGTTTGAGGTTAGCCCCGCACAAAACCTCGAACTCCCTGCACCTAAGCACCCTCTGCCAAAATCGCTTACATTAGAGCAGGCTGTCGAGTTACTCAAATCATGCGAGACTGCTATTCTTGACTCTGGTGATTGCAAGAATGACTGGATTTCAGTGCGTAATTATTGTATCATGACATTTTTTCTCAACTGTGGAATGCGGCTTAGTGAGCTTGTGGGACTAAATATACAAGATTTCAAGCGCGAAAAATCTCCTAATAGTGATGATTTTATATACTACATAAACGTTCACGGAAAAGGAGACAAAGAACGTGTGATTTATCTCAACGCCGCGTGTGTGACTGCATTTGAGGTATATATCGAAAAACGAACTGAGCTTTCATTGCGACATGAAGAGCTTAATCGAGACAAAGCGTTATTTATCAGCAAAAAGTTGCGACGAATTTCAGCTCGACAGGTGGAGCAGGTGATTTCTGACCGCCTAAAAGCGTGTGGACTTGATGGACTGGGTTTCTCAGTCCATAAACTTCGCCACACTGCTGCCACTCTTATGTATCGAAACGGTGTTGACATTCGTGTATTAAAAGAAGTGCTTGGTCACGAGAGCCTTGCTACTACACAGATTTACACCCAAGTCGCCAACGAACAGATGCGACAAGCAGTCAACAACAACCCCCTTTCAGATGCGTTGGATTAAATTGTGAATTACCCAAAATAACATTCCACACAAAAAACACCCCTAAATCGTAATGATTTGGGGGTGTTTAATGCTATTTGAATTTTGCCTTTAGTAGTTACGATTAACTTAAACTTTAGGCAGCCGCTTCTTCATTAGCAGTAGTGATTGCGTTGTCTAAATCAACAAGGTATCTCAAAACTGCAAGTGCGTCAGCGATTGTTACAGGTGATTCGGCAGTACCATCAGGAGCTGTAATCGAAGCGGCAGCACGAGCATCAGCTGCATCAACTCCTTCAACATCTCCAGAAATCGCACCCGGTAAGTTAACAAGGTATCTTAGAATTGCGAGTGCGTCAGCAATCGTAATTTCATCTCCACCAGTTACACGCCCTAAACCGAACGCACCACCGAGGAATCCACAATCTTCACAATTGTTGCAGTCACAACCTGCGTTGCAACGTGTGCAGTTAGCAGTATTACAAGCTCTTAGATTTGCTGGAACAGGTCTTGCATTTCTTGCAGTACAACCTGAACGAGTACAAGTCATTTGACGAGTAGTAGCACCACAGTTTGCAGCCGTGTTACGAGTAGTAACAGTTGGCCAGCTATGACCACGTGCAGGAATTGTTTCAGTGCTAGTTTGTGTATCAGTTGCATTACAACCTTCTACAGTACAAGTACGAGTACGAGTACGAGTTCTTGAACCAGTAGCAGTACAAGTAGCAGCACTAGTGACGTTCCATGAACTCCATGCACCCCATGTTCCCCAAGTGTGGTTATCACCACAGTCACCAGTAGGAGGATTGCAATCTTCACAATCTTCTTCGCCACATTCAAACACTACATCACAATCAGCACATTCATCGCCACATTCGTAATCAGCAGCGTCATCACGCTCAAAAGAGTGACCGAGTGCAGGGATTGTTCTTGTTTGCTGACCAGGGCAATCGTCTACATCACAAATCCAAATTTTACTACCAGTACCGACACAAGTTGGTTCAGATTCAATTACCCATTCTACAGTATCAGGGTCAAAGTGTTCACATTTCACATTACAAAGTGGACATTCAGGTTCACCACAAGCTCTTAGATGTTCAGGGACAGTAGCTTCATAAGTTACATCACAGCCTTCTACAGTACAAGTTACAGTACGAGTAGCAGCTCCACAGTTTGCCGCCGTGTTACGAGTAGTAACATTTGGGAAAATGTGTTGACAAACAGACGTACCATCACAGTCTTCATTTAAGCAAGCATCGCCATCGTCATTAGGTTGGCAGAACCAAACTCTTGCTAGTTGACCTGGAAGTGCATTAGGATAATCACAATCAACACAAGGGCGATTTCTTACGAAAGAAGTTCCACAGTTAGCAGGAGTAACAAGTGGTAGCAAATAGTTTTCACCTTGGCGTGGAGTATGACCAGTAGCAGGGATTTCTACTACTATTACATTACATTCGTCTTCACAGCAAGCACCGTCTTTGATTGTACCAGTTCCGCCATTACCACCGTTAGTAGTTCCATTACCACCGTTGTCAGTTCCGTTACCACCGTTAGTAGTTCCGTTACCACCGTTGTCAGTTCCGTTACCACCGTTAGTAGTTCCGTTACCACCGTTGT
>WRGW01000090.1 GCA_009786985.1 Oscillospiraceae bacterium | reverse complement strand
CAGTGGCAGAGCCACTGACACCGCAACTCTCGTCTTGCCAAACAAGAGTATCCCCCGCAAAACGGGCTTTGCCCGTTTGGAGTGGGGTATCTCGACGGCGAATCAAGCCTTCAAGCTAATCCCGGCGAGGTGGCAGAGCCGCCTCTGCGAGACTCACTCTTGTTTTGCTTCATAATTCTAACCCCCATTTCAGATTTAATTCTGAAACGGGGGTTAGAACCTAACTAACCACACGACCATCAGATAATCGTATGATTTTATTAGCAGCACTTGTCGCTTTTTCGTCGTGAGTGATTAAAACAATCGTTTTACCCTCAGAGTTAAGCATAGAAAGTGTGTTCATCACTTTTTGACCAGCCTTGCTATCTAAATTTCCGCAGGGTTCGTCTGCTAAGATTATATCTGGTGTAGAAGCGATTGCACGGGCTATTGCTACTCTTTGTTGTTGACCGCCAGACAGCTCTGACGGTTTGTGTAATGAACGGCTAGTTAATCCTACAATTTCTAACGCATCATCAATTAAACGCTGACGCTTTCGTGTCGGCGTTTTTCTATATATTAGAGGGAGTTCAACATTTTCACGTGCAGTTAAAGTAGGCACTAAATTAAAACCTTGGAATATAAATCCGATTTTGTTGTTACGAATAAGGCTAAGCGCACGTCCCGATAATTTTGATACGTTCTGCCCACAAAGTTCATATTCTCCAGAATTATAACGAGTGTCAAGGCATCCGATTATGTTCATAAGTGTAGATTTTCCCGAACCTGATGTGCCAAGAATTGCGGCAAATTCGCCCTGAGCGATTGTGACGCTCACATCATCTAACGCTTTTACTACATTTTCACCCATCAGGTAGATTTTATTTAGAGAACGAATTGATATCATTAAAGCTTCCTCCGGTTCTGTTTTGGTTGAGTCTTGTTATACTGTTCAATTTAGGTTCAAAATAACAACAAGGAGAGGCAAGTGCATTTGTGATTTGTGCGTTACTGGTAAGGGCACAATACCCCTCTTTCTGATGATGACATTTTTCATTACAGATAATCATGTTCATGTTAGATTCCACACTCCTGCTTATATTTAATTTTAGTTTGAGCAAAAATTTTTAATTTATACCCATAATATTTGCCAAAAAAATGACCATACTACTATTAAACCGCGATAAAACTATTGTCAAGACTTTCAGTGTGAAGCGATAAGACAACATAAAAAACGGAGGTGTAAACAAAGTTTAGACCTCCACGGAAACTCTGAACGAGCGGAATTTCCGTGGAGGTCTTTTGAAAAAAGTTCAGCGTCGTCGGTTCAGGCATCGAATTTGGACTAAACATCGCAAGATGCGAGTGAAAATCTTCATAGCACGTTTGTGTAGAAAGGGATGGTCATAAGAATGAAAAGTATAATTTTCAAAATAGCGATTATCGCAGTGATTTTAGTGGCAGGCTGGTTAGCTGTATTCAACATACCCGAAACGGTTGAGAGTTTTCTGCCGTCTGTAGAAACAGTTTCTCTCGAACCCGCCGAGTACCATCAAATCGTATCGGGGAGCGGAGTGGTAATGCAATCAGAATTAGATGAAAATTGGTATGTCACTGTGTTTATTGGTGAAAGAGATATACGCCGAGTAAAAATCGGACAATCCGCAACTTTGAGCGGGGCTGCTTTTGATGATGGTATTTATACCGCTTCAGTTTATAATATAGGAGATGTTGCATTCACACGACAAGGTACTTTTAATTACGAAACAGTAATCGAAGTAACGCTAAGGATTGATAATCCTGATGATGAACGTGCGACTTTGCGTTCAGGAAATTCCGCACGTGCAAACATTCAAACCGGTGATACTGAGAACATTTTTATAATTCCGTATTCGGCGATTATGCAAGACGATATTGGCGAATTTGTGTTCGTTCAAGCAGGACACACAGTAATAAGGCGAGATATTTTGACTGGGGCAGAACTACCAGAAGGGGCACAAATTTTAGCAGGACTTAGCGAATATGACCAAATTATAATCACACCCGAGTTAGTTTCAGAAGGGCAGTTGACAGTGAATGAGTCGGGTGATACCCAATAAACCTTTGCAGTATGTTGAAAAACAGATATTAAATATTTGGTAGTTTTTATATTAGACCTCCACTCATGCAGGGTTTTCGTGGAGGGTCTATTATATACGAACTTTCAATAAAACCCGCCTATCTGTAAAACAGATAGGCGGGTTTTGATTTGTTTTTTCAGATACCGAACAGGCTCACGGTGTGTCGTTCCTTATTCGTCAGAAATTGGGGAAGGAAGCCCTACAAGGTATCTTAGAATTGCGAGTGCATCGGCGATGGTAATTTCACCACCCGGAGAGGTGATTGCGGCGGCAGCACGTGAGTTTTCATTATCATCGATTGGGTTCGGTAAACCTACGAGATGCCGGAGTACTGCAAGTGCGTCTGCGATTGAGATTTCTTCACCGCCAGTAACACGACCAAAACCGTATTGTCCACCGAGGAATCCACAATCTTCACAGTTTTTGCAATCGCACGTTACGCATGTCTCTCTTGTACAAGCAGCGTCCAAACAAGCTCTTAAGTTTCTTGGAACACTTATGGTATGAGTTACGTTGCAATTCGAGCGTGTACAAGTCACTACACGAGTAGTAGCTCCACAATTTGCTCTTGTGTTACGAGTATTAACAGTTGTCGGGAAGTTGTGCACACACGTTGGATCTGAGGAACGACAACGTGAACAGCCTGCGATGTGACAGTCACCAGCTGGGAGCATTCTTGTAGTCCCTTCGGCACCAGCAGCTGTTATTGCGTTACATCCAGCTCTCGTACAAGTACCAGTTCTGATTTGTTCGATTGCCTGACCGCAGTTATTTTGCGAACGAGCAGGTGTCCATGGTGTCCAGTTGCCAAATTCATGTCCAATTGCTGAAACAAGCACTCTGTAACATACAGTACAGATTTGTGAAGTTTCACAAGTCGCTACATCACCAGGAGTACAAGCGTCAACATTGTCAGGGTCACAGAAGTCTGGACATACATCACAATCATCTTCGCCACAGTTGTACGTTCCATCTTCACAATCATCACAGCAGATTAGGTTACAATCACAGAGTTCTGCTGCACCGTCACAAGTGTTACAGCTAGCAAATCCACACGAGATGTACACTGTACAAAGACGAACTCTAGTGCAACCTGCGATTGTGCAAGTACTGCGCCCTCTGTTATTAACAACACTCCATACACTCCAGACACATTGACCTAAAGCACAGTCATCAGCAGTGCCAGTATCGTTAATTCCATTAATTGTGAAAGTAATAGTTACGTTAGTAATTACACTATCATTAGCAAGGCTGATTCCAGGTTGATTGGTACCGACTTCATCGGTCAAATTCAAGCCTTCGGTTACTTGAATACGTTGGTCAGCTGCCCAAAAGGCGTTCCATAAACTAACGGTCATTCGAGGAACTGTTATATTAGCCGCACCATTTGTAAGTTGAGAAACTAAACCGATTCCGCCACCTTCAATTTCGCCAGCCGACATACGAATTCCGCTAACTTCAATATCGTTAATTGTAACGTTATCGATATTGACAAGTACTCCGTTTAATGCAGAGTCTGGAGCGATTGAAGTTCCAGCTTCATGGTTTTGCAAGAAACTAGCACCAGCTGAGCGTATTGCGATATTTGTTAGACGACGATGCTCGTCTTCGACTGGTAAATCAAAACTGATTTCAAATTCACCTTCTTCAGTGATTCTGAGTCGCTCAGAGCGTAAAGTTCTATCCGAATCCCAGTCATTTACCGAGCGCAACATAAGTTCAACCGCAAACGGGTCTAACTCAGGGGCAGTGATTGGCAGACGTGGAATTATATCCCAATCAAACTCGCCACAATGTTCGCACGTTCTTCTTGCAAGACCAGTTTCAGTGGTTGTAGGTTCACGATAAGTTTCCCACTCACCAAAGTTACAGCCTGTTGCAGGTTCGCCAGTTGTCATTCCGCAACCCTCACATTTATGAGTAGCACCACTTGTTGTACAAGTTGGAGGGGTTGGATTGTCGAGTTCTACGAAGTTACATGGCTCATCTCCATTTACGTTACATGGAGAAACGAATCTGATTATTGCTTCAAGTTCCAAATCAAATGGGTCAAAATTATTGCCACCGTTGTTAGTAACCGCTTTGATTCCAGTTGGAAGCATGATTTGTCCAGTAACAGTCATTTCATAAGTTGTAGAATCAATAACATCAAAGTTATCGAGTGTAGATAAATCCCAGCTGATTGACGCAAAACGTTGTCCGCCTCTTGCAGAACCGCACATATCAGTCGTAATTGCGATTGCTTGTGGAAGAACTAGTGCTTCAATACCTGCCGCAAATATTTCGCCGTTAGAATTTACCATAGCTTCAGGTATTCCGCCATCGTGGACAACTGATAAACGAACATTTGCATCAATTGCAGTTAGGTTTGGAATTGGGCGAGGACGTACAGTAGTATCATGTCCATGAGCTACTCTTGCACGAACGTTTTCGCTCATAGCTTCGCCAACTCTTTGAATTTCAAAAGGTTGGGTGTAAAGTACGCCATAACCTCTGTGTCTTGGTCCGTCATGTTCATCTAAAATGAAGTTGTCTGGATTACCGCCGTGTCTTAGAGGACCAGCCGCTACGATTGATGCACGAACGTAGCTGTAGACAAAGCGTTGATGTTGTACTAAATCGAGAGTTCTACCAGTGTGAATTACGTTTCCATCTGCGTACCAGTTGATGAAGAATTCGTCACAATCATCTATTACAGTCGGTTGTGCATCACCTCTACGGTGGATTGTTGCGTCAATTGTGATTGTATTTGCATCTTCGTCAACGTCAATACTATTAACTACTGGTTTTGGTAGGTTTAGTGCATGACGGCTACGGTGATATCTGTTGATTGTGTCGCCAGTTGCATGAATGCCTTCGGTATCAAAGTCAGTAGGACCAGGCCAATCCCAACTTCTTAGACCTTCAGCATATACATTGTACTGACGGTCAACACGTGAGAACGCAAAGAATGCACCAACATCCATAGCATTTCTGAGTTCACCCATGTTAAGTTCTGGCATTAACATTAGGTTGTAAGAGAACCCGAGCGCATAGTCTGAGTGAGAGTCATCGTCAGAGTAACCCCATGAAGGAATACCGTAAGGCATGGTGTTAGAAAGGATGTTGTCCCACAAAATTCTGTCAGCTTGAGTTTCAGTGTCAAACTTGTTGATAATTTCAATGCCGTTTACTGTGTGTGATTGTAAAAAGAGGTTTGCGTAAGGCATAAAGTTAGAAGCACTATTTGCAATGCTTGATGCCAATTCCCACGGAGCTTCCCACTGAGAGCCAGTGTAACGCCCAATGTGGTTAATGCGGAAGATTCCGCCTCTTCTTTCAGCGTTCACTGCGTTAATCAAGCCAACCATCGTGTTAGCATTGTTGCCACCAGTATTACCAGATGGAAGGAACGAGAAATAGGTGTTAATGTGATGTCCAGTCGGTCTTTGACTTATGTCATTAAATATAACGCTTGAATGCTCGTTAGAGCCAGGAATAAACATCAAACCAGCACCGTTACGCCCTACACCTTCGCGCATTTGAGCCAAGCGGTCGCTCGTTAAAGGAACGCGTGCGTACGCATCAGGGTCATTGGTGTCAGAGTAATGACTACTAATTCCAGATAAAGTACGGTTAGGGAATACATTTGTAACACTATGGTCTGTGATTGACGCAATATGGAAGCCAAGTTCGTACAATCTCTCAGCTGTACGTGCGACAGAGCTTCTACCGTCAGAAGTGGTAGTGTGGATGTGGTGTGCTGCTTTATAGCGCCCAACAGTATCCCAGTCCACTTCTGAATAAGGGCTTGTGATTACAAATTGTGCATTAGGGTCTTGTGTGACTGCAGCGCCGTCAACATTTATTCTAAAGTCTGTGAAAATAGAAGGGTCTGCTACACTTGCAACGGTAATCACGATATTATTACCGCCACGCATACCACGGACGTTTGCACCCGTAGGAGTATTTACAACTCTTGCACGAATAGGGTCAGCCGAAGTCCATGAAAGCAAGTCAAGCCCGCTAGCATCAGCACCATCTAAAATCATGATTTCTGGTGACATAACCGAGAATGTTCCACGAAGGTTTACAGTTTCGCTACGAACTGGGAATTGTCCAATTCCGAGAATTGGAGAAGTTGTTCTACGAACGTCAGAAATTTGAAGCCCGCTTACGAGAGTAATGTCAGTCAGGTCAAAATCTGCATCAGACCAGTTTGTTTCACCCCAAAGTCCGTGAGGAATCCAGCGAACTCTTAGGTCGTCAGTGTCATATGCTTCCACTGGCAGAACTTCCATTCTTACACCAGTAGGGAACGCTCCAGTGTTAATCAAGCTGAACGCATGGTGGATATTTTTCCAAGTATCGCCACCATCAGCACTATACTGAAGCCTTACCGTGTCAACACCAGAAGCGGTGTAAGCATAGTAGAGTTTAAGGTCTTCCAAACCAGTTACATCAAATCTGAGGTAAGCACCATCAACGCCTGCTTCAAAAGTAGCCATTTCGTCTACAAGTGCTTCATAGTTAAGTGGTAAATCGTTTGGATAGTGGTTGATAAAGTATGCCGCACTTGCAAGTGAGAGCCAATCATCAAAATCCATCGCTTCAGGAGCAAACACGATTTGGAATAGACCATGAAGTGTTCTTGAAGTGTATCCAGGGTGAGTAGCAGTTGGAGGGAAAGCGGTGTCAAAGTCAACTACATAACGAATAATCGGGTCGAGCCCCGGACGTGCTGGTTCAAGGACTGTTCTGCCCTCGCATAGTTCGTTTACGCAAACATGAGCATCATCGCCAGTTGCTTCAGCATCAAAACAAGCATCTACACAACGACGAATGTCTTGATAGTTTAACTCACGGACGCGCCAGCTGTTATCTTGGAAGCGTACACCCCATGGACCTGGGTCTTCGGTAAATTCCCAAGTCATGAAACGGGCATTACCATCTCCACGAGTTATTCTAGCACCAGTCGGAGGGAATATAGGGTTAGTGAATTGGTTAGAAGCAGAACCGCCTTCCGCCTGCCAGCCCTGCATATATCCACCTTCCCAAATCATACCAGGGGTTACATCAAGAGGGAACGGGAACACGTGTGTAGCACAAGATATACACGTGTTTTCACCACATTCACAAGGTGCGACTTGCAGTGTAATATCTCCCCAAAAACTAAAGTCATCGCCTCTTTGGTTTCCGCGGGTTGAAGTCGCTGCATTATTAGTGGTTGAAGATAAAAAGATTTCAGTTGCAAAAGTTTCTGTAGCTTCATTCCAAAGCAATTCAATCGGAAGTTCAATTCTCGCACTACCGTCACCGTTTTGAATTGCCGAACCAGAATTAAGGACTACTAATCCAGCAGAAATGTTTTCTTGCGTAACAAAAGCAAAATCCTCGATTGGACGTGGAGGTGCTGTAGTACCGTTACCATTATCAGTAACATCAGTACCGTTACCATTATCAGTAACATCAGTACCGTTACCATTATCAGTAACATCAGTACCGTTACCATTATCGGTAACATCAGTACCGTTACCATTATCAGTAACATCAGTACCATCAGTACCGTTACCATTAGTACCATCATCAGTGGTAGCTGGCGGTTCTACGTTCGCACGAATGTCGATTTCGATTGCATCACGTGGAACGTTATTGATTGTCACGTTAGCGTGATTTCCCCATAAGAGACCGTCATCAGCATCACCGTTAGAACCGTTAGAACCATTAGTACCGTTAGAACCATTAGTACCGTTAGAACCATCATCAACAATCATAGACAAATCAGTCCATGCGTGAAAACGTCTACCGCTTGTTGCAACACCTACGGCAGGGTTGTGTGCATTAATCGTTAATATACCTATGTCCCCTAATTGTCTGAGCGTTGCTAGGTCTTCTGTTGTTAAATCAAGGTCTGAAAGGCGTAAAATAGAATAGCGCCCATTTGCAGTAACTGGGGGTACATGGATTCTTTCAACGTTATTGTCCATATCGCTTGTGAATCCTGCAACCCGCCATGTCACACGTCCATCAACCGCACTGTTTCCAGTGAGGTTAGCAAACGTTGTAGGCATCACCATGCTAAGTACCATAGTGACTGTGAGTAGCAAGGCGAGTGCCTTACGTGTTCGTGTAGTTTTCATTTAA
The DNA here is from genome assembly GCA_009786985.1 of Oscillospiraceae bacterium. Classification (GTDB taxonomy): domain Bacteria; phylum Bacillota; class Clostridia; order Oscillospirales; family Ruminococcaceae; genus Ruminiclostridium_E. Next base: position 17,294 of record WRGW01000090.1, on the reverse strand, counting down.
GTAAACTCCTCTCTCATTATAAAAAATTAAATATAGAATTGTAGTCGTACAACTTAAAAACTACCAGGTGTTGATACTTTTATAGTAGGTTACGACTATAAAACAGGCACAGCAAGAATTTATACAACTATGCCTTTGTAGTCAATTATAACAAACTTATAATGCTATGTCAATACTTTTTTGTGAACTTTTCTGAAAAAAATTTTGCAGAATAAGAAATGTTTAGAATTTTTTTGTTTATTTGCTACTTAATTTAGAATATCCTGCAATTTTCGTGCAACATTAGCCGCAATCTCGAAATCACTTTCAAGTAGCTTTGCATCAATTTTGTCGAGTTTTTCTTGAATGCTGTCTGGAAGCTCTAAGCGTTTAGCATTCGCCAATGCGTTTAGTGCATCACTACTATTGAAATTATCACAAGCGGTTGCGATTTCAGTTAAATTCGCACGTAACATTTCTTTTGAGTCATAATTTCCAGAAAGCACTTTTATTTGCTGATTCTCTTTTTCCACTTCTTCAGGTTTAGATGGTTTTGATTTTTTAGTAGCAAAACTGTCGATTAAACGTTCGAGTTCGCCCATCAGCAGAGGCGTTCCTTTTATAATTGTTTCAAGTCTATGGAACTCGCCAGCTTTCTCTAATCGTGCTGCTTTTTTGGAAAGTTCGACTTCGCCTACATTAAGCAACGCACTTTTCATTCCATGAGCTGATACAGTGTAATTCTTAAACTGAGCATCTGTGATTTCAGGCGGATTTTCCGAATTACTCGGATTTGCACATACAATAAATTCACCAAATACGGCGATTGCGTTTTTAGCGTCTTCAACAAAATATTTTTTGATTTCGTCCATATCAAGAATCGGAAAAGTACCACGTTTATGATTTGGGGAGTTTTCTTTATCTTTTTTTGATTTCTCCAAAACATCAGCGGGCTGTTTGTCACGAATAAATTTGATGAATAATGCGTCAAGTTCGCGTGAATCAATCGGTTTTGCAACATATCCATCAAATCCGTTTTGCAAGAATAGGTCTTTTTGTCCCATGATTACATTTGCGGTTAATGCGACAATTGGTTCTTTATATCCAGAATTTCGCAAAATTTTAGTCGCCTCAATTCCATCCATAAACGGCATCATATGGTCCATAAAAATTATGTCATAAGCCTCACTGATTTTGCTTAGTTTTTTTACTTTGTGGATTGCTTCTTCGCCGCTTGAAGCTACATCAATCTGCACTCCATACGGTAGCATAAAACCTTTAGCGACTTGTAGGTTCATTTGAATATCATCAACTACCAAAATCCGACCGTAAGGCATATAATCTTGTTTGATTTCGGTTTCATAGTCACGACGTTTTGTCTTAAAATTCAAGTGCTTAAATTTATCTGAAATCTCTTTGCCGCATAAGTCGGTTATGCTGATTTTTTGCGGAATCCGCACCGTAAAGCATGAACCCACACCATATTTGCTATCAACGGTGATTTCGCCACCCATTACCTCGACTAAACTTTTAGTAATCCCCATTCCGAGACCAGTACCTTCTTTTCCACGATTGAGTTCGGCATTAAAGCGTGTGAACCCGTCAAAACACTCACGTGCTTGGCTTTCAGTCATTCCCTGCCCGGTATCGCGAACCAATATAACCAAAAAAGCGTCAGAACTTATTCTTAATCCATAAGGAAATTCTACCCTCACCAACAGTTCTACTGAACCTTCTTCGGTATACTTAAAAGCATTTGAAAGAAGATTGTTTATGATTTGTTTGATTCTATACTCATCGCCATACAGTTCTATAGGAACATCTTTTGAAAAATCTATTTTAAACTCAAGCGGTTTTAGTTCATACTGTACATAATTAAAGTGAGCTGTATCGTTAATTAACGCCACAGTCGAATACACATCTTGATGGAGTTCCAGCTTGCCAGACTCAATTTTTGATAAATCAAGAATCCCGTTTACAAGAGCTAACAACATCTCTCCAGCATCACAGATTTGTGCAAAAGCCTCTTCGGCATCTGTTGTATTAGTGGAGTTATTTCTTTGAACTTGTGCTATTCCGAGAATTGCGTTCAAAGGCGTTCTGATTTCGTGGCTCATAGAAGCCAAGAAACGACTCTTAGCGACATTTGCTGCTTCGATTTCGGCTGAAAGTTTTGCCATACTCTCGACTAATGTGACATCTTGAACAATTTCTATATATCCCGCTTTTTCGCCATGAATATCTTTGATGATATCAGCATCAATCTTAAAAGAAAAGTTGTTTTGTGTAAAATAACTAGTACGCTCACCACGCTCAATACATTTGATTACACATTTATCAGTATTGCATATGCTTTTATCCCAATGTGAACAATGTAAACCTATAACTTCATCACGAGTTTTACCTAATGACGTTTCGAGTGCTGCATTAACAAACTGCCAACGCATTTGGTTATCAGTAACAGAAATAGGCATAGGAATAGCATCTAAGATTGAGCTGTACCAGTGTGATTGAATCTGTGCTTTTTCACATTCTTGGGCGAGTTTTTCGTGAATTTCTTGATGTTCAATTGCGTTTGCCATCATCAAACTTACCGATGACAACGCTTCAATTTCGCCACTCTCATACGTGGGTTGAGGTGAATTATTCAAATGCTCAATCGTGAGTAATCCCCAAAGATTTCCAGATAAAAACAGCGGAATCGCAACACCAGATTTTACTTGTTTCACATTGGGGTTACCAAAAAAGTTTTGACATTCAACAGGGAGTTCTGATATTTCGCCACAAATCGCTTTGTTATGCTGAAAAATTCTGTGTGCTTGTCCAAACACATTTTGTTTAAGCTCAAACTTATCATAAGTTCTAACGTATGAATCATTTTTAGACAGTTCCCACGAATATGTCCTGAACATAGTGTATTCTTTTAAATCTGCTCGCCAAACGTAAACCCTGTCAGCATGGACACATTCTCCAACAAAGCCCAAACATTCCCACAAAGATTCTTCGAAAGACTTTGCTTCCGTAATCTGTGAAGAAAGAAGAACAGACGCTATTTTGTTAATCGTTTTAGGTAAATCGTGTTTCATGACTAATTTCTGTCCTCCTTACTCAATGGCATTTAAATAATTTAATCAACTATATTAAACGAATATACGCACGGTTCGAGTAATTCGCCGTTAGTATTGCGTTTGGCAGCTTCACGGCGTTGAGTCAAGGCTGGGTTCGCAGGGAACTCTAACATTGTGATTATAAAGAGCTTAGTCGCACCACAATGTGTACATAAACGTTCTTCTTCGTCGATTACTGTAATCGTATAACACACACAATTTGCGTATCCACAATCGTCACAAGGTGTCGAATCATCGCAAACACAGGCAGACTCGCCACATTCAGCGCACGGCAAAACTCCCGAAATAGTAAATGTAATCTCAATATTGCCCATAGGTTGACCTCCGATTAAACCAAAGAGGTATTCTCCGATATGAACTATATCAGAAATCAGATGCCTTCTCCAACGCCCTACCCATGGAGCTGCGTCTACCTCATCATCAGAAACGAGTTCGCTTTCAGGGAAGTTATGTGAAATTGGAAGGTTGTTTATAAAAATTGTATCAATAGAAATCCGCGCATTAGAAAACCGTGTTGGTATTTCAACATCGCCGTTATTAATTCCGAGATAGATTATTTCAGTGACATTTTCCGCATGGACTCTTGCAGTAAAAGTTCCATCGCCGTTGATTGGCACCCATTCGCCATGGAACTGTGGCCACCAACCTTCACCCGCCGCACCTGATAGCCTTAGCATAAACTCTGGTTCGGATGGAAGACCAGTGTAAGTATGAACCATACCATCCATAATTGCACCAATGATATCTGGTAACGTTCTTTGACGAGTGGTTCGGTCAAACAACGCAAATACGTGGCTATAAATGCCGTTATTAGCTCCATGAACGTTGTTATCCCACCAGAAAGTCGCCATTCCGAGTTCTCTTGCAATACGCACATAATCATAAGCGTGCTGCACTCTTTGAGCGTGGTTGCCGCTTTGTCCGTTAGCGACTGAACCCCATTCACTTAAAATTACTGGTACACCTAAACTCTCCGCAAAGCGATAAACACGTGTCAAGTCGCCACGAATACCAGCATCATTTGTGTACATACCCTCGCCGTTATGAGCCCATGCAAAAGGCGAGTAGGTGTGAACTGCTAAAATCAATCTATCGTTCGCCGAATCTGTCGGGAACACAAAACCTTCAAAAGCGGCAGGTTGCGCTCCTGCTCCATGAGTAGGAACTATGAGGAATCTATGTGCATTATTGCCACCAGTCGCTCTGACTGTGTTCACAAAAGCCTGATTTAATACATTGAGGCTTTGTCGCATTTCGAGCGTTCCGCCAGCCCATTCGTATGGACATTGACCATCATCACGAGTAGCCCCACGTGGTTCGTTAAGCCCAGCAAACATCAGCCTTTCGCTATAGTCGGCGAAGGCTGGAGCAATTTGTTCCCATAATCGTGTAAGCCTTGCTACATCTTCAGCTCTGCGGTTAGCTGTTAATCTGTATCCACCAATCCAGCTATTCTCGTGGTGAGTGTTCAAAAGTACGTGCATTCCACGATTATATGCCATGTCAACTACTTCTCTAATACGTGCCATCCAGTCAGCACGTATTTGCCAGTTATTACGGTCATAGACTGCTTTATGCCAAGTCACTGGAATGCGAATTGCACGGAATCCAGCATCATGCACTTCTTGAATAAGTTCATCGGTTGCAATCGCACTCATGCCCACCCACGCAGTTTCAAGCTCTGCTACAGAAGTATTAGCATAGTTCCCACCACCGAGCCACGAAAAACCATCAGCAGGCTCAGTTCGAGGGTCACTATCACCGACCGCATCAAAAGCATTCCCAAGATTCCACCCTGCACCGATTGAGCGAACAAAATCTTTCGCTGATATAGTCGTGTTTATATTGGTTCTATCTATGTCTATATTCGTTATGTTTTCAACTCCAACGGCAGAGATAAGCCCTATAATCAATGCAAGTGTTAATAGTATAGATATAAATTTTTGAACTACTTTCATGGCAATTACCTAACCTCATTTCAATATTTTGTATACTCATACTACAATTGTAACAAGGTTATAGTGTTATGTCAAGTCTTTTTATGCAGAAATTATAATTTTTTTGAAAAAATACTTAACTTTTCGTAAAAATTGCCGATATATATAATGCAAGCAGTTATGAAATAGTGCAAGAAAGGTAGGTTTCTCTTATGAATGTTCCGATTTATGGAAATAATACATCTCCTCAGCGTGAATCTCGTTTGCGTTCATCTCAAACACGTTTAACCCCTGATTCAGATTCACGCTCAGAATTCCGAGTACGCTCCTCCGATAATAATAGGTTGAACGGTGAAAGAATTTCGAGCGTGACAGACATATTCGATTTCGATAACCCACCAGATTTCATTTCAGAACACCCAAGTGTTATTGAAGCTGAAAGAATACTCGCCGAAGCTGAAGAAGGAATGTTATATAACTCTATACAAAATAGGGTGAGCTTTCATCTGCACACTCTTGAAAGAATGGAACGCGAAGCTCCTGCCACACAAGCACAGACTGAGCTTCAAGATGTATCGGGTCGTTTGATGGCGAGATTGGTGTCTGCTCAAACTCAGTTTGATGTTCGATGGATTATTGGTGAAGCGTCTTCGGCACAACTCGGGCTAAATGTGGCGGCGGCAGGGAATGGTGAGGGTGCTGAACGTGCTAGGGCGTATCTCTCACGAATCAGAAGCGTTTTACGCCGTGCCGACCGTAAACTCTCTGATTTAGGCACTGAAGACCGTATCAGAAGAGAGCGTGCCGTTGAAAAGAACAGACGACGTGAGCAACAAATTCTGCGTGATAACGAACGTGTAAGAATGCACAATCGAAGAATCAGAGAACTTACTAATGAGCTTAGTAGTAGAAAAAATGAACGCATAGGGCGTGAATCACGTTGGCTTTTCGCTCCAAATTCAGGCGGCATCAGTAGCGGTGGGGCAAGTTGCCCAATCACTCGAGCATTGTTGGCGAAAAAGAATGCTGTGTTATTTTCTTCTCCAGTGAGTGCGTCTGACTTTCCGCTCCCTGAATTTCACGGTGGAAGTGGCGATGCACTTGGTATACCTATGCCGACGTTTTCAATGCCTGGTGGTGCCGATGCTGCTCCCGCAGTCGACATCGGATTGGCGTGAGGTATCTCGACGGCGAGCCAAACAAGAGTATCCCCCGTAAAACGGGCTTTGCTCGTTTGGAGTGGGGTATCTCGACGGCGAGCCAAACAAGATGTACGAGAGAAATCTTACTCTAATTAGACCTCTTCGGAAACTAACTGCGAGTGGACTTGAAAGCTAATTTTTGGTCATACAAGGCAATTTTGAGGCGAATATCTGAGGATATTTAACGAAAAATTAACGCAGTAAGGCGGAAAATTAGCCGAAAAGTCGCCGTGCGTTAGTTTCCGAGGTGGTCTATTATAGCCTCATAAATAGGCGTGTTGAAATTTTTAACACGCCTATATTTAGTGTTTTTACAAATCATCGGCATCTTGAGTAGGTTTTTCGTTTGGAGTATCTACCGATGTTCCAGTATACGAACCAAGTGGGTCGGTTGTTTTTGAGGTTTGTACCATAGTTTCGGCGATTTCTTTAGCTTTACTTGTAGGATTTTGCGATTGTTTTTTATGATTTTGTTTCATTGATAATCTCCTTTTTTGGATTTAACCCGCTATACATATTATTGTAAACAAAATTTTGATAAATATTATAAATTTTCTTGATAATAATTTTTACAAAAAATGATTGACAGTGTTCTCAAAATATGATATACTATATAATGTAGTGCGTAAGGGGGACAGAATGAAATCAAGCATAGAAGCGATTCCACAGCGTTTGAAACGTTTTTTGTCAATAATTACTATGGTTTCCCTGCTGGCGGTAACGCTTGTGGGGTTTTCGGGTTGTTTTGATATTGAAATCCTTAGAACTGCGGATGCTTCTTATGAAACTCTTGTCTTCAACAGTTATCGTGACATACCAGGAATCACTGATGAAGAAATCGTCGCTATTGCAGAATTAAGAGAAAAACATGATGAACTTATACTCGGTACTTTATTTACCGAAGAATCTTTTATATGCAGTTCAGGCGGTGTGAGTGGATTTACTGCACTTTTTAGTGAATGGATGACAGAATTATTTGAAATCAATTTTGTCCCAAGGCATTTAAGTTGGTTAGAATTGTTTGATGGGTTTGAAACTGGTACGGTACACTTCACGAGTGAACTTACATCTACGGCTATGCGCCAAGAAGAATTTTTTATGACAACAGCGATTACGCAACGCACATTAAAATACTTTCGATTAGCTGATTCGCCAACAATTGCTGAAGTTAAAGCTACTGGAGCTCCGAGATATATTCTACGTTATGGTAGTGCACTTGTTGAAGATATTTTTACACACTCTCTCACCGAATTTGAAGTAGTTTGGGTAAATGAAAATGAAGAGGTGTACGAAATTTTGCGAAACGGCGAGGCTGATGCTTTTATTTCAATTGGCATTCAAAGGTCATTCTTTTCGGAATTTGATATTGTGACTGAACCTTTTTTTCCGCTATTATACACACCAGTTTCTTTATCTGCTCACCGTGAAGCTGGTAGAGATTTTGAGGTTATTATAAACATATTCCAAAAAGCACTCGATGCTGGAATTATCGAACATATAAACGAACTTTATGACCAAGGTAGAGTTGATTATTTGGTTTGTAGGCTAAATCGAATGTTCACCGATGAGGAACGTGAACTTGTTGATTCAAACATACCGATTAGATTTGCGGCAGAACATAATAATTATCCAATAAGCTTTTGGAATTCACGTTATGATGAATGGCAAGGAATCGCTTTTGATGTCTTAAAAGAAATCGAAAAATTAACTGGGCTTCAGTTTGAAATCATAAACGATTCTATAAACACTGCTTACAGAAACATACCGTTCTATGAACTTAAAACTAAGCTCGAATCAGGAGAAGTTGATATGATTTCTGAGCTTATTCGCACTGAAAACCGCGAAGAGCGATTCTTGTGGCCTGATACCCCTATCATGGTTGAGAACACCGCCCTTTTATCCAGCATTACTTTGGAGCGAATTGCGCTAGAACGTGTCTATCACCAGACAATAGGTGCACTTAGACAAAGTGCACACACTGAATTTTTTAACACCATGTTCCCAAACCACCCTAACATAGTGTATTTTGATAACCAACATGAAGTTTTAGAAGCACTTTCATCTGGTCAAATTGATTTAGCGGTGAGGGGACATTCTACGCTTTTATACCTAACAAATTATTTAGAACGTTCTGACTTCAAAGCAAACCTTATTTTCGATAATGGTTTTATGTCAACTTTTGGTATAAGCCCTAAAAACGAAACGTTACACTCAATCATTGATAAAGCTATGTACTTAATTGATATAGAACCGATTATTGAAAACTGGCGACATAGAGTCTACAATTACCGTATAAGACAAATGCAAGAGCAAATTCCATTAGTTGTAGGTGCGTTTGTTGTTACTCTTTTGGCACTTGTGATTGCCACAGTTTTCTTTGTCAAAAACCGTAATGCTAAATGCGAGTTCAGAAAACTTGTAGACATACGGACGCATGACCTTTCACTTCAAACTGTAGCTTTACATTCGATTATTGACACAATCCCAGATATTATATATACTAAAGACCGTGAACTTAGATATATGCACTATAACCAAGCGTTCTTAAACCGTTATAAAACTGACAGAAAAAATATGAAGCTTCATAATTCAATGAGTAACGAAGAACTTTTGGCTTTGGATGATGAGTTCAACGAAATCAATCTAAAGGTAATGGAAGAAAACATTACAATTAAGTTAGAAGAAAAACATACGTTAGATGACGGTAAAGAGCATTATTTTGAAATTACTCGAATTCCGCTGACTCTCAAAAACGGTGAAGTGATTGGGGTTTTAGGCATTTATCACGATATAACCGAACATAGAGAAGTGACTTGTATGTTGTCTAAGGAATCACAGTCAAAATCATCGTTTTTAGCTAATATGAGCCATGAAATTAGAACCCCTCTAAACGCAATCGCTGGCACAACTAACATATTGCTTATGAAAGAAGATAGCGACGAAGGATTAGACGAAAATATAGCGGAAGGTTTGAACAAAATTCACATTTCGTGTAACTTATTACTTGGGATTATCGATGATATTCTTGACTTATCGAAAATTGAATCTGGTAAATTAAACATTATCTCTGAAGAATACAATGTTGCAAGCTTGATTAGCGATATTGTTCAAATCAACCTTGAACAAGCACACCAAAATTCTACTAATCCAATTGAATTTGAACTGATTGTAGACCCAGAACTCCCTGTAAATCTAATCGGTGACCAGCTTAGAATCAAACAAATCTTAAACAATCTTTTATCTAATGCTTTTAAATATACCACTAATGGCAAAATAACGCTTTTAGCACGGTGTGAGCCGTATAAATCGCAGGGCAAATCAGACAAACGCACGATTCTTACATTATGTGTAACTGATACTGGTTGTGGTATGACTAAAGAACAACTCGGAAAGGTGTTCGATGAATATTCACGTTACAACAAAGGATACAAAGATTCAATCGATGGAAACGGGCTTGGTCTAACCGTAGTCCAGAAACTAACTAATTTGATGAGCGGAAAAATCGATGTAGATAGCGAAATCGGTAAAGGAACTACTTTTACCCTCCGCCTATGTCAAGAGATTGCTAATGAAAAACTAATCGGAGAAGCATCAGCAAAAAATTTGATGCAATTTAAGGTGAATGATATGTCAAATAAAGATACCGGCAAAATCAAACGCACACCTTTACCAGATGCGAAGATTCTTGTAGTTGATGACGTGACAAGCAATCTCTACGTAGCGACTGGATTGATTAAACCGTACGGGATTACTGTAGATGTCGCAACTAGTGGTCCTGAAGCGATTTTCAAAATCCGCCATGGTGAAATTTATGATATTATTTTCATGGACCATATGATGCCTAAAATGGACGGAATTGAAGCTACTAAACGCATTCGTGAATTAAATTACAACAAGCCTATTATCGCTTTAACTGCTAATGTCACTGCTGGACAATCGAGCATATTTTTGCAAAACGGGTTTGATGATTTTATCTCTAAGCCAATCGATATGCGTCGGCTTGACATTGTGTTGAACAAATTTATACGCGGAGTAGGCGTTTCTGATTCAGCTATAAATTCAAACATTGACACTCATGCGATTAAATCAGACACTGGTCAACAAGTACCATCATCTGAAAACGCACAATCACGTTTGAATCCTGCTCAAATCGAAATGCGTAAATTACTACTCGATTCATTTTTGCAAGACGCTAAGGGTTCGGTTGAGGCATTGAAAAAACTCTTGCAAGATTCTCGATTTGAAGCGAATGAGGATAGCCTTCAAGAATATGTTGTTTATGTCCACGGAATGAAAAGTTCATTATTCAACATAGGTGAAACGTTGCTTTCTAAAAAAGCGTATAACCTTGAAGTTGCTGGTCGTGAATGTAATTCAGAAGTAATCCACACAAAGACACCTGTGTTCTTAGAAGCCGTGAGAGAACTTTTCGACAAATACACTAGAGAATTAAAGAGTTATACATTTGACAGTTCAACCGAAGAACCCAAAAAAGATATAAGCCAAAACGAACTTTTAGAACGTTTTGCCGAACTTCAAGAAGAGTGTGAGTATTATCAGCGAAAAAGCACTTTCGATTTAATCAATGGTTTGAAAAAGCATAATCTACCCCCTGAAATCGAAAAAGCATTAGAAGACATCAAAGCCCATATAATGAAAAGCGATTTCGACGATGCAGCAGCTGTTGCAGAAAAAGTTCGTGAAACAATAGAAAAAAAATAAGAGTTATAGAGTATATGGAGGAGGAAAAATAATGAGCCATCCTAACAAACGTACCAAAAAAATCATTTTCTTGGTAGATGATAATGCAACTAACCTCACAGTGGCGGAAGAGACCTTGTCGAAAGATTATCGAGTAATCGCACTTTCGTCCGCCCCAAAAATGTTTTCAGCACTTGAAAAGTTTACGCCTAATCTAATTCTCCTCGATATAGAAATGCCTGAAATCAGCGGATTTGAAGCTATGAGTATGCTAAAGAGCGACGAAAAATATAACAAAATCCCTGTAATTTTCTTGACTGGGCGTTCTGATGTTGCGAGTGAAGCTGTAGGGATTCAGCTTGGTGCGGTGGATTTTATCACAAAACCATTCACTGAAGCAGTGCTTTTGACTCGAATTAAAACTCACATGAATATCGACGAATTGATTCAACAACGTACTGAACAGCTCGTCAAACTTCAACACGGTCTTGTACACGTAATGGCGGACTTAGTCGAGAACCGTGACGGCAACACTGGTGGGCATATCGACCGTACATCAAAATACATGGAACTTTTGATTAACGAGATGATGAAACACCAAGGTTATGCTAACGCTATGAAAGATTGGGATTTAAAGTCAGTCATTTCTTCGGCAAGATTGCATGATTTAGGTAAAATCGCAATTCCAGATGCGATTTTGAATAAACCAGGTAAACTCACCGATGAAGAGTTTGAGATTATGAAAAGCCATTCTAAAAAAGGACAAGAAATCATTCAACATACGATTGAAAAAACTGGTGATGAAGAATTTTTACGTGATGCTGAAATCATTGCTGCTTATCACCATGAAAAATGGAATGGCAAAGGTTATCCTGAAGGATTAAAAGAATGTGAAATCCCGCTTTTAGCAAGAATCATGGCTCTTGTTGACGTGTATGACGCACTTGTGTCTGAACGCCCTTATAAAAAACCTATGCCACATGAAAAAGCAGTAAGCATCATAATTGAAGACTCTGGAACACATTTCGACCCTGGAATCGTAGAAATCTTTGCTAGCATTCAAGATGATATACTCGCCGCACGCGATGGGTTTCGGATTGCAGCATCTTCTATCGATTTAAAGGCTAATACGACAGTAGGGGCTGTTGAATAAAGGCAACACCGCACGCTGGAATTGTGCGGTGTTGCCTAAGGGCATAATTTAGCTTGATTTTGTAAAGAATAATTGTATGAATGATTATTTTTGCAAAACCCAAACCTACCTCGAAAACACGCTTGACACTGCACTTAGTGTTAGCGAAAGCTGTGTATACTTCGCTTCTGGGGAAGAAAAGTTTGCACGGCTTTTCTATGAATTAAAACGTGCGAGAAGACAAATCGACCTCGAATACTTTATTATCGAAAAAGGGGTTTTGTGGGAGAATGTTCTCGCAATTCTAAAACAAAAAATCGATTGCGGGGTAAAAGTCCGCATTATTTGCGATGCTGTGGGGAGCTTGAAGTTGCGACTTGGCGGATTCAGAAAAAGCATGGCAGAACTCGGAATTGAAGTGCGGTTTTTGGGGCTTTTACCTAAAAGAATTAAACGGAGCGATTCAAGTGGCAAATACAGATGGAATAGCGGAAGAGACCATCGAAAAATCGTAATCATAGACCAACAAATCGCCTTTTGCGGCGGACTAAACTTATCAGATATGTATGCGAATTTAGAAGAAAAGTTCGGTTATTGGAAAGACACTGCCGTTTTAGTCAATGGTGATTGTGCAAGCGAGTTGTCGCAATTATTCCAGACTATGTGGGATTTTCTTGGTGATTTGTCGCCTGAAATCGCTCCCGCTACGTTGCATTCATCCGAAATTCTGGAACCGCCTAAATCACCCGAATTACTCCAATCATATATAAACCTACACACGCTTACAGCTCCAGTGTTTGATGTTTCACATGATAAAATCGCCACGTCCGAGCATATGTTAATTCATATAATTATGGCTGCAAAAGAATCAGTCTATATTTTTACGCCATACCTCATTTGCGGTAGCGGAATGCTTTCGGTATTAGCAGCGTGTGCGAGAAGCGGAGTAGATGTACGCATAGTCGTACCGTTTATTGCGGATAAAAAATTGGTAAAAATCGTGACTGAATCTTATTATCAAACGTTACTCGAAAACCATGTTCGCATTTTTGAATATCTCCCTGGGTTTATTCACGCTAAGAATATAATCGCCGACAGTTCAGTTGCAATGGTAGGTAGTGCGAATTTAGACTATCGCTCACTGTACCTAAATCACGAATGTGGGATTTTTATGGTTGGTGGTGAAGCTGTAGCGTCTATAGCAAATGATTTTGATAAAACTTTTGAGTTATGCAAAGAAATCACTTTACAAGATGTAAAAAAATTTAGCTTGTTTAAGCGAACCATTCAGTTTTGTTGTAGAGGTTTTCGTCGCTTGTTATAGCCCATGTGAGCAGGCTTTGCCAAGCGTGAGTTGCAGTGTCGTTGGCTCTGCCAACGAGCAGGCAACTTGAAGTCTGCCTGCTTGATAGGGCAAATTTTGCCTTGTCTGACGAAAAATTCGTTTCATAAAATCGCTTATTCGGAGATACTGAACAGGCTTTAAGAAAAATGGAGGTGAATCCTTGATAGAATCTAATGAGCGGCTATCAATGCCGGAAAGGCGTTACAAAAAATTAGACAATCGCCTTACAGCAATCGCCGAATTGATGCGTGAAGGCTCATACGTCTATGATATCGGGACTGACCACGCCCACCTCCCCTGCCAATTAGCAAGAAGCGGTAAGCATAAACACATCTATGCCAGTGATTTGAATGAGAATCCGCTCGAATTTGCAAAAAAACAAATTGAGCATCAGGGTGTAGATGTAACGCTCCTGAAATCGAATGGCTTGTTAGATGTTCCGCCACCACCCGAAAACACGCTTGTTGACATAGTCATAGCGGGAATGGGCGGAGAGCTAATCGCCGAAATTTTAACACAAATGCCAGCAGAATTTACTAAAACAAACCTAAGATTAATTCTACAACCGATGACTCGGGCAAAACACCTCGAACGTTCTTTAAGAGAACTCGGATTTAAAATCATTAGCGAAAAAACAGTTAGCGAACGTGAGCGTTCGTTTGTAATATTTTATGTTGAACGACTATAATGGAGGATTGATATGATTACAGTAAAACACGTCTACGATTACTTAGAAAAAATTGCACCATTTGCCACTCAAATTAGAGGGGATAATAGTGGATTTCTTGTTGGTGATTTGCAGACAAAAGTTTTTCGGATATTAGTCTGCCTTGATGCAACTAATAAGGTTGTCGCTGAAGCTGCCGACAAAAAAGCAGAACTAATCATATCCCATCACCCGCTGATGTATAGGGGGATTGAGCAACTATTCAAAGGTGAGCCAGTATTTGATTTGGTTCAAAACGGAATAAATCTGATTGCCGCACACACTAATCTTGACGTAGCTGATGGTGGAATCACCGATTTAATGCTAACTAAATTAGGATTTCCGCCAAGTGATGATGTTGTCGGAGCGACTACAAAAGGCGATACCGAATTCGGTAAAATCACTGTTCTTGATAAAGCGATTTCAGCTAAAGAGCTCGCTCAAAAATGCAAAGTGGCATTCGATTGCACCAGCGTTCGTTATGTCGATGGCGGTAAGCTGGTCAAAAAAATTGGCGTATGTTCGGGCGGTGGTGGCAAATATGTTGAGCTGGCTTTCAAAAAAGGTTGCGATGCGTATGTTTGTGGCGACTTGCGAAATGACAGACTGGTTTTTGCTGATAATGTGGGGTTGACTTTAGTTGATGCTGGTCACTTCCACACAGAAAACATTTTTTGTGATGACATGGTTATAAAGCTACAAAAAGCGTTTCCAGAACTGTCAGTTGCAAAAGCAGAAAATAGTGTCGATTTATGTGATTACGTATGATGTATAGTCGTTTAACTTGAAAATCTATAATGGTTTGCGAGGATTTTTGGCATCAGACAAGGCAATTTTTGTGTGAATATCCATCGATATTTAAGCAAAAATTAACGTAGTATGGTGTCAAAAAGACCGAAAAAACTTATAGATTTTTATGTTAATCGACTATATATGCGAAGGAGAATGATACATGAGCCTTGATGGTGCTTTTTTGCATATTGTAAAGAACGAACTTTTAGAAATACTCCCAATTGGGATTGCGAAAATCGGACAAATTCAGCAACCCTCACGCGATGAAATCGTGTTGACTTTTAGGTTTTCTCAAAATCAGAGTGTGGCAAAAATCAAGAACCCTAAAATCTTGTTTTCGGCGAACGCCATGTCTGCACGGGTGAATCTGATATCATTATCGCCTGAAAACCCTCTGACACCGCCAATGTTTTGTACTATTCTGCGAAAACATCTCGGCAACGGTCGTTTAATGTCGATTACTCAAGACGGATTAGAACGTGCATTAAATTTTGACTTTGCTTGTATAAACGAAATCGGTGACAGGGTAAATATTCGCCTTATAATTGAGATTATGGGTAGAACAAGTAACATTATTTTAATAAACGCCGATACCGGAAAAATCATTGATAGTATCAAGAGAGTTAGTGAAGAAATTTCCTCAACACGTCCAATATTACCTAATCTGACATATGCACCGCCACAAAAAGATAGTAGCAGATTTTGCTTGCTTGATTGTGATGTGTACGATGTTCAATGGGAGAGCCACGATAAAATGTTATTAAAACAACTCGAGGGAATTTCGCCGATTTTTGCACGCGAAGTTGTATTTTCTGGTGTTACTGAGACGTTATTAAAATCACAAGAAATTTTGTTACAGAAATCTAAATCACAAATCACACTTGTAAGTGATTTAGAGGGTAGACCTAAAGACTTCTGTTTTATACCTATTACTCAATATGGTACAGAAATGCTAACATCAACTATTACAGCTGATTTTCCAGCAAATTTCCTGCTTGAAGGCTTCTTCAAAGAAAAATCAGAAGTTGAACGACTTAAACAGCGTTCGGGCAATATAATGAAAACTCTAAATACTGCTTATGAGCGATTGTTGCGAAAAATCGATGTTCAAAATAGAGAACTCGCCGATTGTAAGGATAAAGAGCGGTTTAGAATTTTCGGTGACTTGATTAACGCAAATGTCTATAAGTTAAAAAAGGGCGATACCATTTTACAAAGCGAAAATTATGAAACAAGCGAACCTGTCAAAATCGAATTAAACCCTATGCTTACTCCAGTCCAGAACGCTCAGAAATATTACAACACCTATCGCAAGCTAACCACTGCCGAGAAAAAACTAACCGAAATGCTATCAGAGTGGGAAAACGAACTTAACTATCTGGATACCGTAATCGATGCTGCATCACGTGCTGTCAGTGATGCTGAAATTGACGAAATCCGAATGGAGCTTGGTAAATCTCCACGTGCTTCTCTCGAAAAAGAACGCAAAAAAGGTGGCGGCAAAAAAGTAAAAAAACCTAAGTTATTACCACCGCTTAAATTTCAGCTTACTGATGACGGTACTGGCAAAATCTATGAACTTTTAGTCGGCAGGAATAATCGCCAAAATGATGAGCTGACTTTCAAAATAGCTAGACACGACGACATCTGGTTGCACACAAAAGATATAGCTGGTAGCCATGTGATTCTAAAATGTGAAAGCGAATTGCCTTCTGAAGACATACTCGCTAAAGCGGCGATTATTGCGGCAAAACATTCAAAAGCTAAGGATTCGAGCCGCGTTCCAGTAGATTACACCCTTGCCAAATACGTCAAGAAACCAAGTGGTAGTAAACCGGGGTTTGTAATTTTTACTCATAACAAAACTTTGTATGTTAATCCAGTGAGTGATTTTCTAAAATATTAAAAAATCCCCTAGCGTAACCTATTGCTTGTGACGTAAGGTAATGATGTATAGTATAGTCAAGGAGGTGATTTCTATGTCAACATACACAACTGGAGAAATGGCGAAACTTTGTAATGTATCAGTGAGAACAGTTCAATTTTACGATACCAAAGGTTTGCTCATTCCGAGCGATTTAACGGAAGGTGGTAGAAGACTATATAACGATAATGACGTGATAAAACTTCGACTTATCTGCACGTTAAAAGCGATTGGACTTTCCCTTGATTTAATCAAAGATATTTTAGAAAGCGAATCCCCAGTAAAAGTTTTGACGTTGTCACTTGATGAACAAGTGGAAATGCTAGATATTGAGATTAACGAGCGACAAAATCAGCTAGAAACCATTGCGATAATCAAAGAAAGTATTCGTGATAAGACTGCAATTCCAGTAAATTCAATTATAGACATAGAACACATGATGAAGAAA
>WRGW01000089.1 GCA_009786985.1 Oscillospiraceae bacterium | reverse complement strand
TCATTCTCATAATGATAATCTTTCGCCCAACGAAAAAGAGCAGATGGTTTTAAATTGAGGTGTTATTTTGTGTCTACTTTTAACAGTACAATCCAGCTGATACTACGACTACTCTTGCACCGCAATTGCCGAGGCGTGGGCATAGAAAAAGACCGTTTCACCATCAGTGATTCGGTCTTTTTTTCTATGCCCACTTGCCTATAAAGCTGATTGTTTCGGGGTTTTTTCGAGTTGTCTTACGTCCCCCCTCGTCTTTGAACGAGGGGATGGTTTGCGTGTTAGGTTCAGTGAACAGTCATTGTTGTTACACAATACACTGATTAAACTTTATAGAAAGCTTCCAATCCAACAAGTTCATCATAACGTTTCTTAGCGTCTTTTTCCGAACGAGCGAAGAGTTCATCTGCTCTTTCAGGGAAAGAACGTGTGAGCTGGCTGTAACGTGTTTCGTTCATCAAGAAGTCACGGTAAGCTGAGAGATTAGGTGCTTTACTGTCAAGCGTGTATGGCGATTTACCTTGTGCCACGTTACCTGGGTTAAATCTGAATAGATGCCAGTAACCTGCTTCAACCGCTTTTTTCTCGATTTCAATCATGTTCGATAGACCGCCCTTAATTCCGTGGTCACGGCAAGGAGCGTATGCGATAACGATTGATGGTCCTGGGTGAGCTTCCGCTTCAATCATTGCTTTGATACACTGGTTCATGTCTGCACCAAGTGAAACTTGAGCTACATAAACATAGTCATATTTCATAGCGATTCCAGCAAGGTCTTTCTTCTTGTTATTCATACCGCTTGCGGCGAATTTTGCAATCGCACCAACAGGGGTAGATTTAGAAGCCTGACCACCGGTGTTAGAGTAAACCTCAGTATCGAATACGAGCATATTTACATCTTGACCTTCAGCGAGAACGTGGTCAAGTCCACCGTAACCAATGTCGTATGCCCAACCATCACCACCAAATGCCCATACAGATTTTTTAGCGAGGTAGTTTTTGTCTTCAAGAATTTCTTTTGCTAAATCGCAATTGCAAGCCTCAAGTGCTTTAACGTATTCTTTAGTAGCAACAGCGTTAGCATTACCATCGTTGAAAGTGTCAAGCCATTTTTTCGCAGCAGTTTTAGCTTCAGGTGTGCAACTTCCAGAATTGGTTATATCTTGGCTTCTCTTAGCGAGTCTATCGCGGATTGCGTTTTGTCCTAACAACATACCGTAGCTGAACTCCGCAGTGTCTTCAAAGAGTGAGTTTGCCCAAGTAGGACCTTTTCCTTCTTTGTTGACAGTGTAAGGAGTTGCAGGAGCAGAACCACCCCAGATTGAAGAACAACCAGTCGCATTACCGATATACATTCTATCACCGAAGAGTTGTGTAACCAGTTTAGCATACGGAGTTTCACCACAACCAGCACAAGCACCCGAGAACTCAAGCAATGGTTGCTTAAACTGTGAACCTTTGATTGTGCTATCAGCTTTGAAAGTTTCAAGAACTTCAGGCTTTTCAGCAAGTTCGTAGCAGTATGCGAACACGTTTTGTTGTTGGAGTTGAGTTTCAAGTGGCTCCATAACAAGTGCGTTCTTAGAAGGGTCTTTTGTACCAGCTGGACAGATTCTTACACAAACATCACAGCCGTAGCAGTCAAGCACAGAGTTACCCATAGTGTACTTCATACCTGGTAGCTGTTTGATGTCCATTGTTTTTAAGCCTTCAGGAGCAGCAGCAACCTCAGCTTCAGTCAAAACATAAGGACGGAGAACAGCGTGAGGGCAAACAAGCGCACACTGATTACATTGGATGCAGTTTTCAGGAATCCATTTAGGAACCGTCACCGCAACTCCACGTTTTTCATAAGCAGCAGAACCTTGTGGCAAAGTACCGTCAGCATCTTTGAAAGTAGATACTGGGAGGTCAGCACCTCTGTAAGCGTTTACTGGGATTAGAATATCGTTTACGAAATCAACGATTTCTTTGCGTTTTCCAGCAGGGTCAGCTTTAGGGAGTTCAAAATCATCACCAGCGTTAGCCCATGATGCTGGAACAGGAACTTCTACAAATTCTTTAGCTCCACGTTCAACCGCTTGGTGGTTCATTTGAACGATTTTGTCGCCTTTAACAGAGAATTGTTTGGTGATTCCAGCTTTCATTTCTTCGATTGCTTTTTCAACCGGAATAATGTTAGCAAGAGCGAAATATGCAGCTTGTAGAACAGTACTGATGTGTCTTCCAAGCCCGATTTCATTAGCGATTTTAATACCGTTAATGGTGTATAGCTTGATGTTGTTCTTAGCGATATGCGACTTGATTCTGTTAGGGAGTTCTTTTTCAAGTTCTTCAGGTGTCCATTGACAGTTCAAGAGGAAAGTACCACCTGGTAGAATGTCTTTAACCATATCATACTTAGTCACGTAAGCTGGAACGTGGCACGCCACAAAGTCCGCTTTAGTGATGAAGTAAGTTGATTTAATTGGTGCTTTACCAAAACGTAAGTGAGAAATAGTAACACCACCAGCTTTTTTCGAGTCATATGCGAAGTATGCTTGTACGTTGTTGTCAGTGGTTGTACCGATGATTTTAGTAGAGTTTTCGTTAGCCGAAACTGTACCGTCACCACCAATTCCCCAGAACTTACAGCTCTTAGTTCCTTCTGGAATTGTGTTAGGGTTTTCTTCGATTTTGAGCGACAAGTTAGTCACGTCATCTTCAATTCCTACTGTGAAGCGCTTTTTATCGTTATTGCGGTAAATAGCGATTACGCAAGCAGGGTTAAAGTCTTTTGAACCTAAGCCATATCTCCCAGCGAATACTGGAACATCAGTAAATTTACCAGTTTGTTTGATTGCAGCGATTACGCTTAAGTAAAGCGGTTCGCCAACAGAACCAGGTTCTTTAGTTCTATCAAGAACAGTGATTTTTTTGCAAGATGCTGGAATAGCATCAACAAAAGCATCAATCGCAAACGGCAAATACAGTCTAACTTTAATAAGCCCAACTTTTTCGCCTTTTACTTTCCATAGATAATCAATCGTTTCTTCAATCGTGTCAACAGAAGAACCCATCGCAACAATTACTTGTTCAGCATCAGGTGCACCGTAGTAGTTGAAGAGTTTGTAATCAGTTCCGATTTTTGCGTTGACTTTATCCATAGTCGATTGAACGATTCCTGGAATTTTGTCGTAATAAGGGTTGCTCGCTTCTTTCGCTTGGAAGAAGATATCAGGGTTTTGAGCAGTACCACGAAGTACAGGAGCTTCAGGGTTAAGTGCGCGCTTACGGAACTCTTTAATATTGCAGAAATCAGCGAGTTCTCTCAAGTCCTCATCAGACCATTCTTCGATTTTTTGCATTTCGTGAGAAGTTCTAAAACCGTCAAAGAAATGTAAAAACGGAACTCTTCCTTCAAGAGAAGATAAGTGAGCTACCGCACCTAAATCCATAACTTCTTGAACGTTTGTTGAACATAGCATCGCATAACCAGTCGCACGGCAAGCATTGATGTCACTGTGGTCACCAAAGATTGATAGTGCATGAGCCGCTACTGCACGAGCAGAAACGTGGATTACACTCGGTAAAAGCTCACCTGCAATTTTGTACATAGTTGGAATCATAAGGAGTAGACCTTGTGATGCCGTGTAGGTAGTAGTCAAGGCACCAGCTTGTAACGAACCGTGAACAGTCGCCGCTGCACCCGCTTCAGATTGCATTTCAACTACTTTTACTGGGTCGCCGAACAAGTTTTTCTTGCCGACCGCAGCCCAGCTATCTGTTTCTTCCGCCATATCCGACGATGGAGTAATTGGGTAAATCCCAGCAACCTCAGTGAAAGCGTATGACACGTGAGCCGCTGCCGTGTTACCTTTCATCATCGAAATTTTTCTCTTTGACATATTTTCATTCCTCCTAAAATTTAAGTTTCAGAGAAAATTATAACATATTTTTTTGATTGTGTCAATAGTTTGTCTAAAAAAAATATAAAATAAATTTTCATATAAACTATTGACAAGTTGCGTAATGTATGATATAATTGTGTAGTGTATGCGGTTTAGTTATATAAATGGATATTGGGAAATCAAATAGGGATTGTATGAAAAAATCGAAAAAAATCGTGTCTATCCTGTTAGCAAATGTAGCAATAATGACAATGCTGGGTGGAGTGAATGTCAAGGTTATTAGTCATGATATAACAAATTACTGCGATAAAGGGTTGTTTCTTGATGAAACACGTGGTATACGAGAGATTTTATTTGGCAACACCGAACGTAATTTTGATACTTTTGATGGTGATGATGTTGTAAGTTTTGATGCTGAAACTAATACCGAAACGTATGTTCCTTACAATGATTTCTTTTGTTTTTTTGGTGTTGATGAAGTCTTAACATCAACATCTGAAAATGCAAATTCTCGTACAACAATATCTGGAAATTCTGATTATGATTGGGGCATAATAGATTTGTAGCATTAAGAAATTCACGTGCTTGAAAATAGCCAAACTGTTTTTGAAACTAAACTATAGTATTTTTGTTAGAATTATTGTAGTTTGGTTTCTGTAAAAAATGTATTTGAAAACTCATCACGCCGCTGTGGTGGAATTGGCAGACACAAGGGACTTAAAATCCCTCGCTAGTAAATAGTGTACCGGTTCAAGTCCGGTCAGCGGCATTTGTTACAAATGAGGCTAAGTCACCTCTACTCTAATATACAAGAGCAAAACATCCGCAACGGCAATTCATTTGCTCGATGCGGTTTTTTCGCTTTAATTGAAAGTTCAGGGGTGATACCCTGCTGTATTACCGAACATTGCAGGAACTCAAATTAACATCCGAGGAGAATGAATTGAAACAAATCACAGCATTAAAAAGTAAAATACACCGTGCTACTGTTACACAAGCTGAGTTGGATTATGTCGGAAGCATTACACTCGACAAAGATTTAATCGACGCAGCGGGTTTGTATGAATATGAGCAGGTACACATAGCTAACATAGATAACGGGAATAGATTTACCACCTATATAATCGCTGGTGAACGTGGTTCGGGTGTTGTTTGCTTGAATGGGGCTTGTGCGAGATTGGCTTTGCCGAATGATAAAATTATAATCATGGCTTATGCTAATATGACCCCCGAGGAACTAAAGGCTAATCCACCTAAAATTGTTTTTCCGAACGAAAGCAATAAGGTCTAATTATGAAAACTGTTGTATTAGGAGTGACTGGAAGTATCGCCGCATATAAAGCCTGCGAAATCGTGAACACTCTAGTAAAATCTGGATATGAAGTTCATGTGATTATGACTCAAGCTGGTACAAAATTTGTAACACCACTCACTTTCCAAACTTTGAGTTGCAATAAAGTCTACACTAATCAGTTTGAAGAAATAGCAAATTATGATGTTCGGCACATATCCCTATCACAAAAAGCAGATGCTTTTTTGCTCGCACCAGCGACTGCGAATATAATCGCAAAAATCGCAAACGGAATTGCTGACGATATGCTCACGACTGTTGTTATGGCGGCAAGAAGGAAACCAATTATCATCTGCCCTGCTATGAATACTGCTATGTACGAAAATGCAATTACTCAAAAAAACATCGATACTCTCAGTGGATTGGGGTATACTTTTGTCGAACCTAAAGAATCGCGACTTGCGTGTGGAGATGTTGGCAAAGGTGCTCTCGCTGATGTTACAACAATTGTTGAAGCACTTGAGAGCGTGTTCAGAGAATCTGGAGAATCGAATCAATCAGAGGTCAACAAATGCTCTTAGCGTTAAATATTGGTAATACTAATCTTGCAGTGGCTGTTGAGAGTTCAAAAAATGTCAAACGTTTTCCGATTATCGGATTTGATACTGTTGATGATTTTATAAAAGTTCTTGATAGTAATTTACCAATAAAAAAAGCAATCATTTGTTCGGTAATTCCAAATCTTGCACTTTTATTGCAACAAGCGATTGAAGTCCAGTATTCGCTGACACCACAAGTTGTGAATGTTACTGATTTTTTGCAATCATCACAATTGAGGGTGAATTTCTCTCATTATGATATTATTCCACCCTCCACACTCGGTAGTGACCGAATGATGATTTGTGAAGCGGCTTTTCGGAAATATCGGGAATCTGAAAAGCGTTTGTCGCCGATAATCGTGTTCGATTTTGGAACGGCGACAACCATTAACGTAATCGACAAAGAAGGAGCGTTCAAAGGTGGCTGGATTATAGCAGGGGTCATGACTGGAATACAGGCGTTATCCCAGAAAACAGCACAACTCTTCTGCCCTTCTGATTTGGATAATTTGGCGAATGATGTTCAAACCAGATTGCCATTGCTCGGTAATAATACAGAAGATTGTATTAAATCTGGTGCAGTTTTCGGGAACGCCATTATTCTTGATGGAACAGTTCGGCGAATTGAAGAGGTAATCGGCAAATCGACTGTAATTGCGACTGGTGGGAATGCTAAAATAATCTTACCTGCGTGTGAAACTAAAGTCTTCTATGAACCTGAATTGTTGATGGAAGGTTTATTTGAATTAGGGAAGTAAAGATTTTGAAAATATTTGATTTTGAGCCGTTGCTCTTAGAAAAAGCGAAACAAGCTGAAGAAATGTGTAAAGAAGCGTTTGAACACTTTGAGGCGGTTGCTACTCATAACGGTGAAAAAGTATTAAAAGCGTTTGTGAATAATCGTGTGTCAGAACATCATTTGCGTGGAAGCAATGGTTACGGCTACGGTGATGATGGGCGTGATACGCTCGACCGTATTTTCGCTGAATGCTTTGAAGCAGAATCAGCATTAGTCCGCCATAACTTCATCAATGGAACACACGCAATTACAGTTGCGTTGTTTGGCGTTTTGAGGAGTGGTGACAGAATAATTTCGGTGACTGGTAAACCTTACGATACCCTTCATGGTGTTATTAGTGGCGATTCAAATGGTTCATTAAAAGAATACGGAATTGAGTATAGCCAAGTCGATTTGTTGACTGACTATACCCCAGATTTTGCGGCAATCAAACAAACGTTATTGACTCATGATGACTGTAAGGCAGTGTTCATTCAACGTTCGAGAGGGTATTCGCTTAGAAAGCCTTTGACTGTTGGCGAAATCAGTGAAATTGTAAAAGTTGTCCGTGAAATCAAACCAGAAACAGTTATAATAGTCGATAATTGTTATGGCGAATTTTGTGAACGAATCGAACCAACATCTCCATCAATCGGAGCTGATTTGATTGTTGGAAGCCTAATCAAAAACCCTGGTGGCGGAATTGCTGAAACTGGTGGTTATATTGCAGGCAAATCAACCTTAGTAGAACAGTGTGCGTGTCGACTGAATGCACCTGGAATCGGTTCGGAAGCTGGGTGCAGCCTAAATCAAAATCGTTTTATGTATTTAGGTTTTTTTTATGCACCAGAAATTACAGCAAATGCTCTAAAAACTTCTGCTTTTGCATCGGCGTTGTTTGGTTTGCTAGGATATGAGTGTTCGCCAGCTTTCGGCGAAAAAGCGTTCATCGAACGCACCGATTTAATCTTAGCATTAAACTTAGGTGGCGAACAAGAAATCTGTGCTTTTTGTGAGGGGATTCAAGCTGGAAGCCCAGTAGACAGCTTTATCACACCAGAACCGTGGGAGATGCCAGGGTATCAACACAAAGTGATTATGGCGGCAGGGGCGTTCACATCAGGGGCATCGATTGAACTAAGTGCTGATGCACCGATTCGTGAACCATTCACTGTATTTCTACAAGGCGGATTAACTTTTCCGAGTGGACGATTAGGAATTTTGAGTGCTGCTAATAGACTATTGCTAAACAAGAGCTAAAACGAGAGCCGCAGTGCGACTGGCTTTGCCAGATGGCAGTTGGCTTGAAGCTCATTTCACGCACTTTATGCCTGACGAGAATCAGTGCTTTAATGCAAACTGTCTGTCAAACAATTTAGGCGTAGCAGAGTACCATTTAGAAGTAAAAACTAACAGAAAATAACGGAGAATTGATATGAGTTTTACTAAAAAAACATTCGCCACATTATTGGCAATAATCATACTCGCAGGAGTCATGAGTTTATCTGGTTGTAATCGAGATTCTGGTACTGATGGCGAAAATCCGGACGTTACTCAAAACGAACCCCCTGAAATTCCTTTTGACCCCGAAGACGAAGATTTTGAACATCCGTTCTCGATTACAGGTGTGCCAGGAGAGGGTATGACGCTTGAACCTAGTGGAATCAACGAACGTGGAAATACCGCAGGCAACATCAATAATTGGGGAACGGCGACTATGCAGGGTGACTGGATTTTCTATGCCGTACCAAGCGGGATTTTTAGAATGCGACAAGACAGTTCAGACACTTTGCAAATCAGTAACATGATGGCCTTTGGGCTTAACGCAATCGGTGATTGGTTATATTTTGTAAGTGACTGGAAGATTTATCGGATGTTAAATAATGGCACTGAACTTGAGCTGATTTTTGAACCAGAAGAAGGGGCAGTAGCGACTTATCTTCATGTATTTGGTGACAGAATTTTCTTTTCTCTTGGTGGCTCTGGTAATGGCAATCTTTTCAGAATGAACACAGACGGCACGGAGTTAAGACAACTAAATCAAGTTGAGAGTTTATATCCTAATGTGATTGATGATTGGATTTATTTTAGCAACGCTGACAGTGACTGGCGGATATATCGTATGCGTCATGATGGAACTCAAATGAGTAGAGTGAGCAGTAACGACAGCGAATTTCTGAATGTGGCGGGTGACTGGATTTTTTACGCTTATGACTCATACGACGAAACTATGGAAATGCACATATTCAGAGTTCATCGAAATAGGGCAGATGAAAAAATCAGAGTCAACGGCGATACGAGTACTGAGTTGAACGTTGCAGGCAACTGGATTTTTTATATCAATAACGATAGTTTAGGGCGGATTTATCGCATAGACATCAATGGCGATAATCGAGCGCGATTAAACAATCACTCAAGTGCGAGCTTGAGCGTTGTAGGTGACTGGATTTTTTATGCCGCTGAAATTGGCGGTGATGACGTGCCACTAGCAATGTACAAAATGCGACTTGATGGAACTGAAAGCACTCGTATTTCTTAGAACCAAGTTCAATCGTTCGGAGGGTTGCCAAAAATGTGAGAGGGGCTATCTTATTGAATAATCGCAGTAAAATCAGCTTTAATATAGCTTATTGCGGAATCATTTCCGCTTTGGCGATTTTGGTGATGTTTGTTTCGGTAGTTCCATCGTTGACTTATATGATGCCAGCATTCGCAGGGGTAATTGTATGGAGTGTTTATGCACAAATTCACTCCGACAAAGCCTTTAGATGGGCGGTGATGACTTATCTTGCAACTTCGTTATTATCGTTAATATTAGTCCCTGAAATTCAGGCTAGAACCTTTTTTATTTTATTCTTCGGATATTATCCACTTTTGCGCGAGAAGCTGGTCGGTGTAAAATTTTGGGCAGTTCGATTTATATTTAAGTTACTGCTTTTTAATGTAACTGCTGTCATTTCTTACTTTATTGCGGTGGAGCTGTTCGGTGTAGCCGATACTCTTGAGGGACTAGAGTGGTTCGGTGATTATGCAATCTATGCTTTTTGGGGTCTCGGAAATCTTGCTTTCCTTTGTTATGACTTTGCGTTGACTTATGTTTTCTATGCTTTTAGACATTGGTTTAAGCCAATTATGGACAAAAAACTAAAATAGTTTTAAAAAAATTAAAATTTTTCAAAAAACCCCTTGATTTTTGTTGAAATATATTGTATAATAGATTGAGTGATGAAACATATTAAAGATTAGAGGTACGCACATATGTCAAAAATGGAAATTCTTGTTGAAACTTCTGCGCGTCATATGCACTTAACTCAAGAGACAATAGAAATTCTTTTTGGTAAAGGGCATCAACTCACTAAAAAAGCTGATTTGTCGCAACCGGGGCAATTTGCTTGTGAAGAACGTGTAACAATAGTCGGTCCAAAGAAAGAATTATGTGGAGTTTCGGTTTTAGGTCCAGCACGTCCTGCTGACCAAATAGAGATTTCTGCGACTGATGCTCGTTCGATTGGTATTCCTATTTTTGTGAGAGAGTCAAGCGATTTGACTGGAACACCTGGGTGTAAACTAGTAGGTCCTAAAGGTGAAGTTGCTATTTCTGAAGGTGTGATTGTTGCAAAACGCCATGCACATCTGACCCCTGCAACAGCCGAAAAATGGGGGCTAACTAACGGTCAGATTGTTAATCTAAAAGTGGAATCACAAGGTCGAAGTGCAATTTTAGGCGATGTAGTAGCAAGAGTAAATGCTGCTTTTGCTGATGCTGTTCACATCGACACCGACGAATCAAATGCAGTAATGTGCGAACGCGGAATGACTTGTTGGTTGACAGTTGATAATTGACTGTGGACAAGTTGGTTTTTTGTAAACCATTAAGCGGCTGTGGCGAAATTGGCATACGCGCCAGATTTAGGTTCTGGTGGGGTAACCCGTGAAGGTTCAAGTCCTTTCAGCCGTACTCTTTGAAATGAAAAGTACGTCCCAAATTCCCCACACGGGGGGAAAACCAAACAAGAGGAGTCCTCACAAATGGGCGTTGCCCGTTTTTTTGAGTGGGGGATTTCGATGGCAAGCCAAATAACAAGATGTCCGTAAGTGAGCTTTGCTTAGAGGGGGGACAGAGCGATTCTGTCAAGCCAGCAAAACCTATTCACCAACACCTATGGGCTATTAAAAGTCAAATTCCTATAATATAAAAATCGCATAAATGCGGTTTTTTTTTGTCAGACTTTAGAAACACCGTTTACATAACATATTTGAAACGAGGGTTGTTCCTATGACTATAAACAACAAAAGATGGAAAATATTAGTAGTTGAAGATTCAGACGTTTGTTTTCAAAGATTACTTCAGATTTTTGGCGACCAGTATGATTTAATTAGGGCTAAAAGTGGTGAAGAAGCGTTAGAACTCATCACTGGCGCTCCGACTGATTTGATTTTGCTTGATGTAGTTCTACCTAAAATCGATGGATTTAAGGTTA
The DNA here is from genome assembly GCA_009786985.1 of Oscillospiraceae bacterium. Classification (GTDB taxonomy): domain Bacteria; phylum Bacillota; class Clostridia; order Oscillospirales; family Ruminococcaceae; genus Ruminiclostridium_E. The sequence goes on along the minus strand of WRGW01000089.1, from coordinate 13,782 downwards.
TGGATATTCTAAGAAAATCTGGCATTGAAACTCCGATTATTTTTATCACTGAAGTGAGTGACCATTCCCACATAACTGGGCTTGAGTTTGGTGCGTGTGACTATATCAATAAACCTTTTGTCGAGAACATCGCACGACTTCGTGTAGAAAATCAGCTTCAAATACTTCAGCATATTCGTACAATAAAAAAACTTAGTACTACTGATATGCTCACAAACCTCCCGAACCGCCGTGCTTTTGATGAACGGTTTCAAAATGAATGGAGCAGAGCGTTAAGAAAACGCGAAACATTCAGCGTTTTGAAACTTGATGTTGATAATTTAAAGAATTTCAACGATACTCATGGGCATTTACGTGGTGATGAAGCACTTGCGACTGTTGCAAAAGTTTTGAAAAGCAATCTCCGTCGCTCAAGCGATTACGCTAGTCGTTGGGGAGGGGAAGAGTTCATAATACTACTGCCTATGACTGATGACGCTGGGGCGTTGTTCATTGCTGAAAAAATTCGAATCGCTATTGAAAAAACAGTGATTTTTGTTGATGCATCGTTAGACCCACCTGAAGTTAAAACAACAGTAAGTGTCGGTGCGTTTACTTTGATTCCGACAAAAACTGATTCCCCACTTGCGTTTATCAGGAGCGCTGATAACGCTCTCTATGAAGCCAAAACTAACGGACGTAATAGAGTGATTTTTGGGAAACCTTCTTGATGTTAACCTTTAGAACTCTATTGTCAACTTTAATTTCAAAAAAGGTTGACAATAGAGTTCTTGTGTGGTATAATAGACCTATCACGTTATATAGCGATTTGAAAATAAAATGCTTTGCATTTTATTCGGCAAGCAACGCTTGCCGTTGTGCCAACGGCACAGAATAACCGCTATTGAAATCAAGTCAGGTCGCCTAGCCTATGGCGACTCCGTAGCGTGTGCTATGGATTGAAAATGCGAAGCATTTTCAACTTAACTGATTATAAAAATGTAAAGAGGTTTATTATGAATAAAAAGATTTCAACAAATGATTTGTGTTTAATCGCCGTTTTTGTGGCGATTATGGCGGTATTATCACAACTTTCGATTATGCTACCAGGGGGCGTTCCACTTACTTTGCAGACTTTTGGGGTGATGCTTACTGGAATTGTGCTTGGCTCAAAAAAAGCGGCGGTTGTGCTTTTGGTTTATATAATGCTCGGAGCAGTAGGGGCACCTGTGTTTTCACCATCACCACTTGGACACGGAATCCATAGACTTGTTGCTCCATGGGGCGGGTATCTGATGTCATTGCCGATTATGGCATTCTTAATTGGAATCGGCACAGATTTAGAATACCGCTTCTCTAAACTAAAACGAAAACCAGTGTTCGCTACATTTTTGATTTTGGGTGTGGTGCTTAATCTGACTTTGGGTTCACTATGGCTCTGGTTTATGAACGATTTCGGTATACAAACAGCATTCGTAGTTGGATTTGTGCCATTCGTTCTTCCTGAAATTCTCAAAGCTATGCTGGCTATTACTGTAGGATTACCAGTGAGGTATGCCACTCGAAAAATCGTAAATTAGCGTGTAAGGTCACAAAAATAGTGCCTAACTTAGTCTAATATCTTGCAATATACTTTCAGCACTTCGCAAAGAACAACGGTTGATTCGGTATAGATTAAAGAGAGTTTCGGGCTGATATGGTGTGATTAAGTTTATTGCGTTGTTTCCACGATAAGTGAAGATTACTCGATATCTCAATTCTTTGAGGATTTGTACTGCGTATTCGCAAACGGCGTGAAATGGAAATGCAAATGAAACTGGTGTAATTCCAGTTTCTTCAATCATCCTTGTGACGAACTTGTTTGCATCGTCCTCAAAAATCGTTCTAAACTCTGACAGGCATTCGCCGTTATTGCGAGACGCTCCACGCCTGCCACAGTCACTCTCAAGTTTGTGGAGGTTGTGGGTATGGCTTCCAAATTCGACTAAGCCTGAATCAAGCATTTTTCGGATATGCTCCCACGTCATATGCCCTACTTCTATATCTTCGTAGAAATCATCACTCCATAAATCTATGTGTTCGCCTATTATGAAGATTACGGCTTTTTGTTTGTATTGTTGCAACAGTGTGAACCCATGTTTGTAATTATTGTAATACCCATCATCAAAAGTGAGCATTATTGGGTTTTCGGGGAGCGGTTTGTTTGAGTACACAAAATCAAGCAGGTCTGTTATACCGATTGTGTTGTATCCGTTCGCTTTCAAGAATTGTAAGTCCAGTTCAAATTCAGATGGACATATGTGCAGTTCGCCACGATTTTCTACCAGAAAATGATACATCAAGATTGGTAGCTCGATTGATTCGGATGTTACAATTGGTTCAGGTGAGTCCGAACCAGAATCCAAAATTTCTTCACCACAAATACTTGATGATAATATTAACATTGCGATTAGACTTGTTATAATTTTAATATACATAAATATTATGATTAACCTTTCAATTATTCAACAGACCCATTGTAGACTTATTTTGTCATAATGAGTCGGAATTATACTATTTGTCGCAAAATTATCGTGCAGGTTTAAATTTTGACCAGTTAATTCATATTCTTGTTGGTGAAAGGAGTTAATTCCCTTGGAGAGTTTAATAGTCGTATGAATCTTAAAGAATACAAAATCGCCCCAAATGATGCTGGTAAACGATTAGACCGTTTTTTGGCAAAACAAGGTTTAACTGTAGGAATAATCCGCAAAGCGTTGCGTAACAAAGACCTAAAAGTTTGTTCAATTCTACAACCCGATGAAGGTTTTAAGCGTAAACAAGCGGATTATAAGCTAATAGAGGGCGACATAGTTCGTGTATATACCAAATCTGACCTTCCGCAAGTCGAACTTGCTAACGGTAAGGAAAGGTTTTTCGGCGTTTCAACTAAATTGAACATAGTGTATGAAGATATGAACATTCTGCTAATAGACAAGCCGTTTGGTCTGCTTTGTCACGCCGACAAGGCTTTTGAGAATGGGAGATTTCAGCTTCAAGATACTCTCGCTGAACGCATAAAAGCCTATCTGTACAAAAAAGGCGAATTTAATCCTGCGAGTGAACAATCATTTGAACCAAGCCTATGCAATCGGATTGACCGCAATACTGCTGGAATTGTGATTGCCGCTAAAAACGCTGAAACTCTACGCATGATGAATGAAAAAATCCGCCTACGACAAATCACTAAGCTGTATTTATGTGTGCTTAGCGAGATTCCGAAAGTAAAAACTGCTACACTGACTGGTTTTTTAGAAAAAGATGAAGAGCGTAACACAGTCAAAATTAGCAAAGAAAAAATTTCTCCGAATGCAAAAACTATCATAACTCACTATCGTATTCTTGATGAATGCAAACAATCAGGGCTTGCATTAGCTGAAGTTAATTTGTTGACTGGTAGGACGCATCAAATCAGAGCACATATGGCATCAATCGGGTGTCCTTTGTTGGGTGATGGGAAATACGGTAAAAATGCAATCAATAAAAAACACGGCGGCGAGTTTAAGAATGGTAAACAAGCACTCTGTAGTTATAAGCTGTCATTTAATCAGACCTGGTCTGCAATCGAACCGAACCCTCTAAGCTACTTAGAAGGTAGGAGTTTTGAAGTGAGAGATGTCTGGTTCTTGGATTATTACTGGTCGCATAAAAAATAAAACCTCCACGGATACATTAATTTCCGTGGAGGTTTTATTAAAGTTCGGGTGTAATATCCCGACGCTATGCGTCGTTCTATCGAGCGAAGCGCGAGGGGTGCAGGGCTTGCCCTGCGGTATTACCGAACATTTTTAAGCCTGTTGCTTTTTTCTTTTACCGCGATAAGTCGCAATATTAGAAGCATGGTCAGAGACTCTCTCAAAATCACCAAGCATATTTACAAACAGCATTCCAGAATCTGGAGTACACTTGCCTTGGTTCAAACGCTCAACATGGTTGTTTTTGAGTGTTTCTACAGTATGGTCGATGTCGTCTTCGATGCCTTTGATGCGGTCGATTTCAGCAGGGTTATTTTTTTGGCTTGCAAGATAGTCAATTGCACTTTCGAGTACGTGGTCAACTTCTTTAGCTAACGAACGCATTTCTTCAATCGCAACTTCAGAGAATAACTTTTTATTCTCAATGAACGGTGTACTAAATTCCATGATGTTTTCAGCGTGGTCGCCAATTCGCTCGATATCGTTTACCACGTGGTGGAATGAACCTACTAATTTACGGTCTTCGTCTTCGAGTTCAAGAGCGGTTACTTTCACCAAATACTTAGTGATTTCGTGGTTCAAGTAATTAATAGTCTTTTCATTTTTCTTGATATTTTCTTCCTGCTTAGCGTCACGGTTTAAGAACATATTGACTGAAAGCCTGTAGTTGTCGAGAGCCATTCTTGCCATACGTTCAACCTCACGGCGAAGCTGTTCGACTAAAACTTGAGGAGTAGCCATCATTCTTGAGTCAAGGTGAGCGAGTTTAGGAACGCTGTCACCTTCACCCTCTTTTTCTGGAATAATTAGTGTAGCGAACTTCGCAAGTTGTTTGATAAACGGAAGTAGTAGTAAAGCAGTTGTCACGTTAAACACGACGTGGACTAATGCAATTTGTGCACCAACAGCTTCATAAGTTCCGTCACCAATGTTTCCGAATAGCCCTATTAGACCACCATAACCCTCACTTGCTATAACACGGATACCGTCATTGTAAACATAGTTGCCAGCTTCACAGAGCAAATATTCGGTGTATGGTGCGACTGGCAATGGCAATAGTGCCAATGTCGCAAATAAGATTACACCAACTGTGTTAAAGGTTATATGAGATATCGCAACACGTTTTGCTTGCTTAGAAGCACCGATTGTTGCCATAAATGCCGTGATACAAGTACCTATTTCTGTACCGAAGATAATAAATGCCGCAAATTCAAGTGGGATTACACCAGACATACCAAGTGCGATTACCACACCCGTAGTCGCTGAAGAGCTTTGAATCATCGCTGTGAAAACAATACCGATTAGAATCCCCATAAATGGGTTGTTTACACTTGCGAGGATGTTTTCAGCAGTTTCAGTTCCTGCAAGCGGTCTTAGTGTTTGTGTCATGGTAAGCATTCCGAGGAAGAGTATACCGAGCCCCGCAAAGATTTGACCCTTATGTTTTGTTGTCTCTTTTTTTGCAACCATAATTACTGCCATACCGATTACAATTAAAGCAGGTGCAATTTCGCTTACTCTTAGAGCGACGATTAGACCAGTCATCGTTGTCCCTATATTTGCACCCATTATTACGCCTATTGCTTGTGATAAACGCAAAAGCCCTGCATTTACAAGCCCGACAGCCATAACAGAAGTTGCCGATGAGCTTTGAATAAGTATTGTAAGTAAAGCACCCGTCGCAAGACCAGCGAAACGGTTTTTGGTAACGCCATCGAGGATTTTCTTGAAACTCGAACCTGCCGCCGCTTGTAAACTATCCGACAGCATCTTCATACCAAAGAGGAATAGTGCCAACCCACTAAGGATTGTAATGACCGTCATTACATTTTCAGGAATCATAACATTTGTCCGCCTTATATTTTATAGATTGGAGAAATTTAGGTGCTGTTGAATAACTGCTTGTTGCTTAATTGCGTACTTGACATTTTTGGGTAAAACGACGGAACTGGCAAATTCGTAAGCGTGTGACAATGAATTATTTAACAGCCCCATTTACACAGACTTTACATTTCTCGCTTAATCAGGATTGTAGCACTTTATATCCTCAATTTCAAGCGATTTTACAAAAACTTTACATAACTTTTTTGTTCGAGTTAGAGATGCCCCTAGAGATGCCCCTATTAAAGAGGTATACATTTAGACCCGCCGTTGAGTTCCTTAACTCCAAACGGGCAATGTTCCTCCCTTTCGAGCGGAGCGAGTCCGCTCTTCTAGGACATCTTGTTTAGCTTACACATCAAATAACCCCTCGATAACACTCGGGCGGATTTTGATTACACCGGCGTTTATATCAGTATCAATCAACACCTCCGGAATAGATGGGAACATAAGCGTTCGCCCGCTTTTAGTTTTGATGACATAGACATCTTTAGGTGCATTTTGTAAAATTTCTTGAATTACTCCATATTCCACGCCTGAATCAACATCTACCACTTTTAGTCCGATTAAATCGGCTATAAACCACGTGTTTTCAGGAAGAATATAATCATTGCGGTCGATATACAAACTTTCTCCTACAAACACCTCAGCGTTGTTTATATCGTCAATTCCGAAAATTTTTACTACAACGAATCCCTTGCGAACATTTCGCAAAGTGATTTCAATGGGTTTCTTTTCTTTTCCAATAAATAATCTGTCCTGAAATTTTTCTAAAACTTCGGGCGAATCGCAATAAAGTGACGCACGCAACTCGCCTTTTAGTCCTTGTGGTTTAGTGAATTTAGCAACTTCTATATATTTTTTTGCTTCCATTATGATTCTCCCGTTCTATAGTCATACCATTTGGAAATAGGCTCAGGATTTGCGAGGATTTTTGCTGTCATACGAGGAAAATTTTCAGCGAATATTCGATGATATTTAAGGAAAATTTAACGAAGTATGGCGGTAAAAAGACCGCAAAAACGAGTTTGTTTTCAAGTGGTTTGACTATAAGACAACAACTCACTAAGTTGGTCTAACGTAATAGTAATTTCGTGATTGTAAAACTGGTCGAGTGCATTCAAAAGCTCTGGTAGAATTTCGCCGTTTTCGTTTATGGCAAAACCTCCACGCTCTAATCCCCAGATTAGCCACATGGCATTATCTCTCACTAAAGCATCTGGCGACGGAATACCTTCACTTCTAACTACCATAGCAAAGTTTTCAGTAGTTGAATCGCTGTTAGTGAGATTATTATAATCAGCAGTTTGCGAAAATCTAACTGAACCTGTATTCATAGAACTATGAGCTGTTTCCAAGGTGTTTAAATTGCCAGAGTCAACGTTGCGGTTCAGAACCCCGAACATACTTTCGGCGATTATATCTACGCGATTGTCACCAGGGTAGAACTGATGGCTCCCCCCACTCCAGACCCAGACAAGATTGTTAAGTCCGTGAAAATTCACAAGGCGGGTATACATAAACTGCCATAGTCGCAAATAACTTTCGGCGTTTTCGCTCCACCAGTATAGCCCGCTCCCTGCATCGGGGAGTGGGTTGAATAACACTGGAACTCCTGCGTCACGAAAACGATTGAAAACTTCGGCGATTTTATCTATATCTCTTATTAGCAATATAAGTTCTGGAGTTATTTCTTCGGTTTCGGTTAGTGTTTGAACAAAATCTAAATCAAGCATGACCGCTCCTGACTCTTCGGCTCCAACTAATGCAGCGGTGAGTGAAAACGTGCTATCGTCAGCAAATGCACTGTCCGAACCGCAAGGTGAATCCCACGTCCAAGAATAGCCTACTATTCCACCTTTTTGATGCCAGTCTAACGCTAAATCTTTTTCAGTTTGGAACGCCCCGAACTCGGTTTCAAATTCGTTTGAAATTATGGTTGCGGTTCTTAACTCGCCGAAACGTACTGCGGGTTTGCGAAAAGTCGCAGTGTACAAGGCCTCGATTTCTGCGTTAGTGCCAGTGCTCACTCTTTGAGAAGTCAACACACGTGAACCGTAAATTGAGTTTAAGAATGCTAAAAGTTCGCTAGCTTCAGCTGACGGTGACGGAGTAATTAACGATTGTGTGTTAGCAAATCGAGAGTTTGGAATAGACAAAACATCGTTTGCTATAATGCTGTCGATTGCTACTGCCCCACGCAGAGCGGTAAAAGTTAATGTCGTTTCACCCTCAGGCAAATAAATCGGTGACATAAAATATTCGCCTGATTCTTCTTCTAACGCATACAACCCTTCAACAAAGAACACGCCAAAAATCTCATCTCTAGACGAAAGTTGAATTATAGGGCTTCCAGCTGGGGCACGGGTGTTTATTCCTATGCGATAATGTTGTGGTGCATTTAGCTCGAGTGTTACCGAAAACTCACGCTCACCACCGTGTGCTGAAATTAAATATGGTTCGTTAAAATCGTACAAATATTCAAACGGAGTAGGCGTAATATCATAACGGAGAAGCCTGTACCTATCCTCAATTGGTTCAAGGGCAGGCGGTGGCGGTGCAAGTGTTTCTGTTCCGATTGTGTCAGGGTCAATCCCGCGTGGTGGATAAACGATGTCAGAACACGCTGTTAATGCTAAAGTGAACAACATACAAATGGTAGCCCCTGCAAATATTTTTTTAAAATTCATACAAACTCCTCTTTACTTTTAGTCAAATCTGTGTTATACTTAACTATATCTTGTCAAAATTGTATTTACGAAAGGTGGAAAATCATGGCGAAATATAATAATAATTTTCAGAATTTAAAAAAGAATTATCTTTTTATTGAAATCAGCAAGCGTATTAGTGAATTTATTACAAAAAACCCCGATGTCTCTCTTATCCGAATGGGGATTGGAGATGTTACACTACCGTTAGTGCCAGCTGTAGTAGAAGCGGGCAAAAAAGCCTTTGACGAAATGGGAGTAAAATCAACCTTCCGTGGCTATGAAGATTCAGGGCGTGGTTATGATTTCTTGCGTGAAGCTGTTGGTGGGTATTATAAAGATTTCGGAGTAGAGCTTTTAACCGATGAAATATTTATTTCTGATGGTGCGAAATCAGATTCGGGCAACATAGGCGATATTTTTGCGTCAGATTGTGACGTAATCGTAACAGACCCAGCATACCCAGTATACGTTGATTCAAGTATTATGGGTGGAAGAAAGGTTACGTTTGCAGATTTTAACACGCCAATCGCCCCGAAAGACAGCATAATATACCTATGCTCGCCAAACAACCCTACTGGTGAAGCGTATTCACACAACGAACTAAAAGCATGGGTTGATGTTGCGTTAGCAAATAATGCTGTAATTGTTTATGACGCAGCATATGAGGCTTTTATCTCCGAAACAGATAAAGCACGCAGCATTTTTCAAATCAAAGGGGCGCGAAAGTGTGCGGTTGAAATTTGTTCACTCTCCAAAACTGCTGGTTTTACTGGAACACGTTGTGGTTACACGATTGTTCCGAACGAACTTATGCTAACCTCCTCTGATGGAAGTGAAATTCCACTAATTCAGCTATGGTCACGCCGCCAAGGTAGTAAATTTAATGGGGTATCATATCCAGTCCAACGTGCGGCAGAAGCTGTATTCTCTAAAGAAGGTCAACAGCAAATCAAAGAATCGATTGGGTATTATCGCAAAAACGCAAAGATTATAATGGACACATTCATTGAGCTGGGGATTAGTTTTACTGGTGGAGTAAACTCACCATACGTTTGGTTTGATTGCCCAAACAATATGGATAGCTGGGATTTTTTCGACTTTATGCTAACGAAAGCAAACGTAGTTGGAACACCAGGGGTAGGGTTCGGCGAAAATGGTGCTAATAAATTCAGGCTGACTGCGTTTAACACATACGAAAACACTGTCGAAGCGATGGCACGTTTGAAAAAAGTATTGCTAAACAAGAGCTAAGATAAAAAGATTCATCGCAATGTGGGATTTGCAAAATAAAGCCGAAGCAAAGCTCCAGCTTTATTTTGCTCTTGTTTAGCTATTATACCACGAAAACACAATTTGTCAAGGTAAAAGACAAATAAAATGAAAAAAAGACGAAAAATTTCAGATTTTCGCTTTTTTCGCTTGATTTTTTATAAAAAGTATGCTATACTTATCTGATAGTATATAAAATCTAATATAGATGTATACAAGAGTAGAGTGTTGTAAAGTATTACACACTCGCCAATATATGGAGGTTTTCAATTATGAATATCGACGGTATCGGTGCGGAAAATGAAGTTGATACTAATGACCTTGAGTTGCTTGAGTTCTCAGTAGGAGATGAGCATTTCGGAATTAACATAGCTAAAGTCAGTGAGATTATTATTCATTGTGAGGTTACTCATGTTCCAAATGCACCAAGTGCGGTTGAAGGTGTCTTCATGCACAGAAATAAACTCGTAACAGTGATAGATTTGCATAAAGTATTAGACATTCCACGCCCTGATATTGAGAGAACTCTTTTAGTCGTTTGCGACTTTGCGCAAGTAAGCGTGGCTTTTGATGTATCGAACGTAAACGGAATCCAGCGTCTAAAATGGACACAGGTTGAAATGCCTCCATCAGTTAGTGGAAAATCTGATGACGGTTTGGCTACTGGGATTGCTAAAATTGACGAAAAAATCATGATGATTCTTGATTTTGAAAAAATCGTCTGCGACATGAACTCTGGTCAAGAGTTTGAACTCGGAACAGTAGGTGAAATAGCTATACCGCCAAACTTTGATTTTGAGCGTAAAATCATTGTAATCGATGATTCGATTTTCCTAAACAAAGTAATCGTTACCGAACTTAGAAAATGTGGTTTTGACAATATATCTTCGTTCTATAACGGTAAAGAAGCGTGGAATTATATTTCGTCGCTTAAAGACGATGATGAAGGCGTTGAAACTCTCGGAACGATTGGTGCGATTATCACTGATATTGAAATGCCACTTATGGACGGTCATACTTTGTTACGATTAATTCGCAATGATAAAGTGTTGGCTAAAACTCCGGTCATTATGTTTTCATCACTTATTCATGATAATGTACGTCAAAAAGGCGATGAAGAGGGGGCTGACGCTCAATTCTCGCGTTGTCAACTCCATGCGTGTATAAAGAAAATTGTTGATTTAATGAGTGAGAACAAAACTTCTGACAAATAGATTAAATTTTTACAAAACTGACCGACTATATAAAACTCCGACTTGTGGTTTTATGCTACATTTAGTCGGAGTTTTGTTGCTCAAATTGTGTGATATATGGCTCAACCTTATAGGGTGGAATCACCACAGGCTATTCGTTTTTAAAACCCCACAACCCTCTCAACAAAAGTTGAGAGGGTTGTGGGTAATAAATCCAAAACGATATAGGAAAGAAAGGATTTTGTTATTCCCCATACCCACGCCACGAGGGACTCGAACCCCAAACCTTCTGGTCCGTAGCCAGACGCTCTATCCAATTGAGCTAGTGGCGCATAATTACAAAACTGTAATAGCGTAGATTTTGGTAGACTGATAAAACAGAATCCAGGCAATAGAATATCGGCACATTCACATCACCGACTAACATTATACCACGATTTTTATGATTTGTCAAGCCCTTTTATCGAAAAAATCATGAAAATTTGTCAAAAAATCATTTTGGAGGTTAATATATGGCATTAAGAAAACTAACTAATTGGAATGACCCGATTTTTCGTAAAAAGAGCCGTGAGGTCGCTCCAGACAAATTTGATGAGCGTTTACACATTCTACTTGATGATATGCTTGAAACACTTATCAGAGCAAACGGTTATGGCTGTGCGGCAGTTCATGTTGGAATATTGAGGCGTGTTGTCATCATTCTTGCAAACGATAACCATGAGTTAATCGAACTGATTAACCCACAAATCATCGAAAAGTCCGACGAACTCATAGAAATTCAAGAAGGTTCAATTGCACCGGATTCGCCGCAAGCTATAGTAATGCGCCCTAAAAGCGTAACAGTTACAGGGTTTGACCGTTATGGTAAATCAATTACAGTCAAGGGCGAAGGATTTTTAGCAGCAACTTTGTGTCACGAAATTGACCATCTTGATGGGATTTTGTTTATATAATAATATTAACAGCCCTCACCATTTTAGTTGTGAGGGCTGTTTGTTGTATTAACCTTTTACAGTGGGCAAATTGCTGAGGTTGTTTGTGCTGTTTTCGTCTGGAATTGATTTGAGATATTCGCTACCGCGTCTTTCCGAAACGCCTACTCCCATTATTCCGCCATTTCTAGCTTCGAGGATTCCTTCTTCTTTACTCAAAACACGACCGTCTGAAAGCTGATAGCCAGTGATTTTACCGCCTTCTTTAGCGAGAGCGACTATTCTTTTAGCGTTCGGTTGTGGTTGTGGAATTTCTTTCATTGCACGTGCTGCTAAATCAGCATTACTTGTATTTTTCATTGTTTTTTCTCCTTTCGATTTTAGTATGAATTTATCTTTTACTAAGCAGACTTTTGTATACTAAAATTTTTGATGTATTATGTGGCATAATAACCAAAGTAATGCAAAGTTTTTTAGAGAATCTTTTTGTCCAAAAATTTCTTGTAATATAAATTTGATTTTATAAGCAAAATATGATTAAAGGCTGTTGACACGATTTGAAATATGAGTGTTTTGAACTTGTGGCGAAAGCCTTTAGGCAATCTCTAAAAAATAATGAAATGGAAGGTAAAATTAAAATGAAAAAACCTTTTTCAAGGGCTGTATTAGCCTGTATATTAGCGGCAACAATCACGTTTTCGGCTTGTGAACCTAACGTTGATGTTGATGAAAATAATCAAAACACCGAAGACGATTCACTCCTAAACCCGTACGAAACAAACGGTTATAATAATGGTACAAACGGTGACGGTACTGAATATAACAATGGTTATGATAATGGCACAAATGACTATGATAATAATTACAATGACGAAAATGGTTATTATGACGAGAACGGTTATGGTGATGAAAATGGTTATGATGACGAGAATGGCTATTATAACAGTAATGGCAACACGGCAGCTGAGGGGGAATACCCAGCTGCCGATTCTTATAATAACAATGCACGTTTATTGCCACTTGAAGCAATCGAAGTTCAATCTATAGTGAGCGGAATTAGTAATGATTTTAACTCACTCCCAAACGATAAAATCGGTTGGGGATTAGGGGCTGCGATTGACGATAAAGGTCGCCCTTTAGATGCACTAAACGCTAACCGTGATTTTGGTGAACTGGGTGCAATTTTCATAGGTGAATGCGAAAAAAGTATTTATCTCACTTTTGACGAGGGATATGAAAACGGTTGCACTAGTAATATTCTTGATATACTAAAAGCTAAAAATGTGAGAGCTACTTTTTTTGTGACTTATGATTATTGCGAAAGAGAACCAGCGTTAGTTCAACGAATGCTTGATGAAGGACACGTTGTCGGCAATCATTCATACACTCACCCGTCGTTCCCTGACAGTTCGGTTGATGAAGTGCGTGGCGAAATTCAGAAACTTCACGATTACGTCAAACAGACTTTTGATTACGAAATGACGCTAATCAGATTTCCAATGGGCGAGTTCTCGAAACAGAGCCTTGCGGTCGCAAAAAGCCTCGGTTACACAAGCGTATTCTGGAGTTTTGCATATATGGACTGGAACGTGAACAATCAACCAGAACCAGACGTAGCTTTAGAGAAATCAAAATCTGGAACTCATCCTGGTGGAATTGTGCTACTCCATGCTGTCTCACAGACTAATGCACAAATACTCGGTGAGCTTATAGATTTCTGGCATTCAGAGGGTTACAAACTCGGAATTGTTGGCGAGAAAAATCCATCATTAGAAAATATGCCTGAAAATGTTCGGTAACACCGCAGGGCAAGCCCTGCCCCCCTCTCGCTTCTCGCGCGTGAACCGACGCAGAGCGTTCGGAGTATTACACCCGAACTTTCAATAAACCTAAAAACGATTCTAATCGCAAAAAATCAAGAATATAAAGCCACTCCGAGTAAAATTACGTATCAATTTTACTCGGAGTGGTTTTATATTGGGGATACTCTTGTTTTGCTTTGTCGTCGAGCTTCCCCTTGAGCTCTTGTTTTGCTTTGTCGTCGAGCTTCCCCTTGAGCTCTTGTTTTGCTTTGTCGTCGAGC